>NZ_JADYVS010000038.1:0-53771 GCF_020194055.1 Bradyrhizobium sp. NBAIM03
CCAGCCATACCCTCCCCGCCCTTCGCAAAAGCGGGATTTCCGTGCTAGGACACCGCCTTAGCAGAAGGTTTGACCCATGGCCGCCCCCCTCAAAGCCGTTGACGGCAATGCCGATCGCGCTTGCGATCTCTTGGCGCTGATGTCCGATCTCGGAACCCGTGCCCGCGCTGCCGCGCGCGTGCTGGCGCTGGCGCCGCCGGAGCAGAAGAACCGCGCGCTGGAAGCCATGGAGCGGGCAATCCGCGCCAACTCGGCCGCGATCCTCGCCGCCAATGCGGAGGACGTCGCGGAGGCCCGTGCCGCCGGCAATGCCACCTCCTCCTTCATCGATCGCCTGACGCTGACGCCGGCGCGCATCGAGGGCATGGCCGAAGGCATCGGCATTGTGCGCGGCATCGCCGATCCCATCGGCGTCGTCACCGAGCGCTGGCAGCGGCCGAACGGCATGTCCATCGAGCGCGTGCGCGTGCCGCTCGGCGTCGTCGGCGTGATTTTTGAGAGCCGGCCCAATGTCGCGGCCGATGCCGGCGTGCTGTGCCTGAAGTCGGGCAATGCCGTGATCCTGCGCGGCGGCTCCGACAGTTTCCGCTCGTGCCGCGCCATCCATGAGTGCCTGGTGCAGGGCCTGCGCGAAGCCGGCCTGCCGGAAGCTGCGATCACGCTGGTGCCGACGCGCGACCGCGCAGCGGTCGGCATGATGCTGTCGGGCCTCGACGGCGCCATCGACGTGATCGTGCCGCGCGGGGGCAAGAGCCTCGTCGCGCGGGTCGAGCAGGAGGCGCGCGTGCCTGTCTTCGCGCATCTCGAAGGCGTCAACCACGTCTATATCGATGGCAGCGCCGACCTCGCCATGGCGAAGTCGATCGTGCTCAATGCCAAGATGCGACGCACCGGCGTCTGCGGCGCGGCCGAGACGCTGCTGGTCGATCGTGCCGCCGCTGGCAAGAACCTGAAGCCGCTGGTGGAGATGCTGCTCGATGCCGGCTGCGAGGTGCGCGGTGACGAGGCCGTGCAGAAGGCCGATGCGCGCGTCAAGCCGGCGAGCGAGGAGGATTGGGACACCGAATATCTCGACGCGATCATCGCGGCGAAGGTGGTGGACGGCGTCGACGGCGCGATCGCGCACATCCAGGACCACGGCTCGCATCACACCGATGCAATCGTGAGCGCGGATGAGGCTGCGGCGAGCAAGTTCCTGAGCGAGGTCGATTCCGCGATCGTGCTCCACAACGCCTCGACGCAGTTTGCCGATGGCGGCGAGTTCGGGTTCGGCGCCGAGATCGGCATTGCCACCGGCCGCTTCCACGCCCGCGGCCCGGTCGGCGCCGAGCAATTGACGAGCTTCAAATATCGCGTCCGCGGCACCGGACAGACCCGGCCGTAGACGTCGCGGGGCGCGGGCATTGAGCAACAATCTCGTCGTGCCGCGCTTCGTGGCGCAAGCGGTTCCGCCCTCGACGCCGGGCATGCGCATCGGCCTGCTCGGCGGCTCATTCAACCCGCCGCATCAGGCGCACCGCGCGATCAGCCGCTTCGCGCTGAAGCGATTGCAGCTCGATCGCGTCTGGTGGCTGGTTACGCCGGGCAATCCGCTCAAGGAGAACGGCACGCTGCACGAGCTCGGCGAGCGCATGCAGGCCGCGCGCGAGGTCGCCGATGATCCGCGCATCGAGGTGAGCTGTCTCGAATCCGTCATTCGCACCCGCTATACTATCGACACGATCAACACGTTGCGCCGCCGCTTCCCTGGCTTGCGCTTCGTCTGGATCATGGGCGCCGATAATCTCGCTCAATTCCATCGTTGGCAGGACTGGCGGCGCATCGCCGCCCAGGTGCCGATGGCCGTGATCGATCGCCCCCCGCAGAGTTTTCGCGCGCTCGGCTCGCCCGCGGCCCAGGCGTTATCGCGCTACCGTCTGCCCGAGAACAAGGCTGTCCAGCTTGCAGATCGGCCGGCACCGGCCTGGGTGTTCCTGACCGGATTGAAGCTGAATCTGTCCTCGACCGGCCTACGGAACCCGGACGGGAGCTGGAAAGGTACGAAGTGAGACGAAGTGTGCCGACCTGGTGGGGATTTCGGTCTCTCTGGCATATTGAAACCCTTAACCCCACATGATGTAGTGTAACCAGTGGGCGCCCGGATTCGGCGTTCGCGATACAGTGAAAGGAATGGTCCCTGACCGCATCTGTATTGTCCAAGTCTGTTTTACCCAAGGTTGCCAAGCCTACGCGTAAAACATCGACCAAAGCTGCGGCCTTGAAGGCGCAACCCGACGCCGACAAGACGCTGAGCCTGATCCTCTCCCGCCTCGAGGACATGAAGGCGGAAGAGACGGTCACCATCGACCTTCGCGGCAAATCGGCGTACTCCGACTACATGATCGTCACCACCGGCCGGGTGAACCGGCACGTCGGCGCGATCGCGGAAAACGTCACCAAGAGCCTCAAGGAAAACGGCATCAAAAACATCCATGTCGAGGGCTTGCCCAATTGCGACTGGGTGCTGATCGATTCCGGCGACGTGATCGTGCACGTGTTCAGACCCGAGGTCCGCGAGTTCTACAACCTCGAGCGGTTGTACACGCAGGGCCCAGGGGCGGCGAAGGCGATCTAGGCTCGAAGGCCGATTTCGAATCGGCTGACGCGCATGCTAGCGTCGTGCGCGCGCTTGTTGCGCGCGGTCTCGTCAACGCGACTCAAGAATCATGCGTGTTGCTGTCATTGCGGTGGGCCGGCTGAAGCAGGGCCCCGAACGGGAGCTTGCAGACCGCTATTTCGAGCGGTTCGAGGAGGCCGGCCGCAAGCTTGGATTCCGCGAGCTCGGCATCCACGAAATTCCCGAAAGCCGCGCACGCGATGCGGCGACGCGGATGGCCGAAGAGGCCGCGGCAATCTCGGCGCATATTCCTAACAAGGCGATCCTGGTGGCGCTGGACGAGCGCGGCCAGAATCTCGAGTCCACCGTATTCGCACGGCACTTGGCGCGCTGGCGCGACGAGGGCGCCGGACATACTATCTTCGTGATCGGAGGGGCGGACGGACTTTCGCCCGAATTGCGCCGTAAGGCTAAGCTCGCGATCGCGTTCGGCTCTGCGACCTGGCCGCACCAAATGATCCGCGTCATGCTTCTGGAACAGCTGTATCGGGCCGCCACCATCCTGGCCGGCCATCCCTATCACCGCGCGTGATGCGCGCCACAACGAGCACCTTTGCCGACACGATGCGAGCGCCGCTCCTCAACCTGCTGCTGATCACCGGCCTTGCCGGCGCAAGCCTCTTCGCCGAAGAAAGCCTCGCGCAAGCCCAGACGCAAGGTCAGACAGTTGCGCCGTCGCCGCAGACTGCCGCCGTCTCGCCCGATGCGATCAAGCAGCGCGAGCAGGAGCTGGAGGCCGCGCGCGCGAGGCAACGAAGCGCGGAAGAAGCGCAGGCCAAGCTGAAGGCCGAGATCACCGCGCTCGGCCAGGACCGCACCCAGCTCAATCAGCAGCTGATCGACACCGCCGCCAATGTGCGCGCCGTGGAAGCCAAGATCGACGAGGCCGAAGCGCGGCTGCGAACGCTGAACGGCCGCGAGCAGCAGATGCGCGCTTCGCTGGATTCGCGCCGTGCCGACATCGTCGAGGTGCTGGCGGCCTTGCAGCGCGCCGGCCGGCGCACGCCGCCGGCGCTGCTGGTGCGGCCCGAAGATGCGCTGCAATCCTTGCGCACCGCGATGCTGCTTGGCGCCGTCGTGCCGGAATTGCGCGGCCGCGCCGAGAAGATCGCAAGCGAGCTCGGCGAGCTCGTGGCCTTGCGCAAGACCATAGCCACCGAGCGCGATCAGCTCGCCTCCGACCGCGACAAGGTCAGGAGCGACCAGACCCGGCTCACCGCCCTGATCGAGGAACGGCAGCGTCAGCAGTCCGCGCGGGAAAAAGACCTCGACGCCGAAAGCGCGCGCGCGATCGCGCTGTCAAGGCAGGTCGGCGATCTCCAGGGGCTGATCGCCAAGATGGAGCAGGATCTGCAAACCGCCGCCAGGGCGGCCGAGAAGGCTGCCGAGGCCGCAAGGCAGGCCGAGGCCAAGGAGGCCAAACTGGCGGCGGCAAACGCGGCCGCCAGCGCCAAACAGGGCCCGGGCGCGTTCAAGGACAAGTCCCGCACCACCCCGGCGATCGCCTTCGCTTCGGCCAAGGGCCTCCTGCCGTTTCCGGTTAACGGTAACAAGATCAGGGACTTTGGCGGTTCCGACGGGGTCGGCGGCGTCCAGAAGGGCATTTCGCTGGCGACCAAGCCCGGCGCCCAGGTCACGACGCCGTGTGATGGCTGGGTTGTGTATGCCGGCCCATTCCGCAGCTATGGACAACTCTTGATCCTAAACGCCGGGGGCGGGTATCATGTCCTGATCGCCGGGATGGAGCGCATTTCGGTCAACATCGGCCAGTTTGTGCTCACGGGGGAGCCGGTCGCGACCATGGGGTCGACCTCTCAGGTCGCTTCCATTCTCGCCACCAATGCGAGTCAACCTGTGCTGTATGTCGAGTTCCGTAAAGACGGCACTCCAATCGATCCAGGCCCATGGTGGGCCGCAAATGAAGGCGAGAAGGTTCGCGGATGATGCGCAAGACTTCAGTAATCCTCCTCAGCGCCGCCACCGGTGCAGCGCTGACGCTGTTCGTGACCCAGCCGCGCGCGGTGTTCATGGGCTCCAGCGCGCGAGCCGCCACCGCGGACACCTATCGCCAGCTCAACCTGTTCGGCGATGTGTTCGAGCGCGTGCGCTCCGACTATGTCGAGAAGCCCGATGACACCAAGCTGATCGAGTCCGCCATCAGCGGCATGCTTACCGGCCTCGATCCGCACTCGAGCTACATGGACGCGAAGAGCTTCCGCGACATGCAGGTGCAGACCCGCGGCGAGTTCGGCGGCCTCGGCATCGAGGTCACGATGGAGGACGGCCTGATCAAGGTGGTCTCGCCGATCGACGACACGCCCGCCTCGCGCGCCGGCGTCATGGCCAACGACATCATCACCAATCTCGACGACGAGGCGGTGCAGGGCCTGACCCTGAACCAGGCGGTCGAGAAGATGCGCGGTCCAGTCAACACCAAGATCAAGCTCAAGATCATCCGCAAGGGCCAGGACAATCCGCTCGACGTCACGCTGGTGCGCGACAACATCCGCGTCCGCTCGGTGCGCGCGCGCGTCGAGCAGGATGACATCGGCTATATCCGCATCACCACCTTCAACGAGCAGACCACCGAAGGCCTGAAGCGCGAGATCGGCAACCTCACGAACCAGATCGGCGGCGACAAGCTCAAGGGCTTCATCATCGACCTCCGCAACAATCCGGGCGGCCTGCTCGAGGAAGCGGTCACCGTCTCCGACTCGTTCCTCGAGAAGGGCGAGATCGTCTCGACCCGCGGCCGCAATGCCGAGGAGACCCAGCGCCGCGCCGCGCATACGGGCGACCTGACCAAGGGCAGGCCGGTCATCGTGCTGGTCAATGGCGGCTCGGCCTCGGCGTCGGAAATCGTCGCCGGCGCGCTGCAGGACCACAAGCGCGCGACCATCGTCGGCACGCGCTCGTTCGGCAAGGGCTCGGTGCAGACCATCATTCCGCTCGGCAGCGGCAACGGCGCGCTGCGGCTGACCACCGCGCGCTATTACACGCCGTCGGGCAAGTCGATCCAGGCCAAGGGCATCGTGCCCGATATCGAAGTGCTGCAGGACGTGCCGGACGAGCTGAAGTCGCGCACCGACACCAAGGGCGAGGCTTCGCTGCGCGGCCACCTGAAGAACGACGGCGACGAGAAGACGGGCTCGCAGTCCTACGTCCCGCCGGACGCCAAGGACGACAAGGCGCTCAAGCTCGCCGGCGACCTGCTCCACGGCATCAAGAACAGCGCCTCCGCGGCGCCGACGCCCGGCAACGACAACAAGGCGGCGACCGACAAGGCCAAAGCGGCGAACTAGGTCGGCGTATCACGCGATCCAGCGAAAGGGCGGCTTCCCGAAGCCGCCCTTTTTGCTTGGGAACTGCTGCTGCCTCCGGCCTATCCCGGCCTGCCGCCGCTTGACCTCGGCGTGGTATCGTCGGCTGGAGTGATTCGGGATCGCGCATGACTGAAACGGCCGATGATCTGAGCGCCCCGCTCGGACAGGATAAGCCGCGCCGCAAACGGCGGCTGCGGCTGCCGTTCACGTCTATGCAGCTGCTCGCTGTTCTGCTCGGCCTGTTCCTGGTTACCTTTGCCGGCTTCGCCATCTTCAACAAGGACCCGCTCGGCGGTGAGCCGATGAGCCGGATCGCGATCAACCAGCTCAGGCCGGCCGAGAAGGCCACGGACGACAAGTCTGCCATCGGCCAAGGCCAGGAAACCAAGCACGAGACCAAGGAAACGCCGAAGCAGGCCGCGCCAGGCGAGCAGAAGACCATCACCATGATCGATGGCTCCACCGGCGCCCGCCGCGACGTGGTGATCGGCGGGGGCGATGCCGCCGACAAGGGCGAGGCTGCATCCGCCCCGCCGCCCGTCATGACCGGGATCAATCCGAAGCTGCTGGAGAAATCGCGCTACGGCATGATCCCGGTGGTCGCCGACGGGCTGAGGCCGTTCAACGTCTATGCGGCGGACGCCGACCGCGCCAAGGCCGCCAAGATGCCGGTGGTCGCGATCGTGATCGGCGGCCTCGGCGTCGGCGCCGCCAAGACCCTGGACGCCATCATGAAGCTGCCGCCGGCGGTGACGCTGGCCTTCACGCCCTACGGCTCCGACCCCGGCAAGCTCGCCGAGCGGGCGCGGGCGCAGCGCCACGAGATCTTCCTCCAGATCCCGATGGAGCCCTACGACTTCCCCGACAACGATCCGGGGCCGCAGACGCTGCTGACCTCGCTCAGCCCCGACCAGAACATGGACCGCCTGTACTGGCACCTCAGCCGGATGCAGGGCTATGCCGGCCTCACCAATTTCATGGGCGCCCGCTTCATCGCCACGGAGCCGGCGATACAGCCGATCATCCGCGAGGCGGCCAAGCGCGGGCTCGGCTTCTTCGACGACGGCTCCTCGCCCCGCAGCATCGCGCCCCAGGCCGCGGCGAACCAGGCCGTGCCGTTCGGCAAGGGCGATATCGCCATCGACGCGGTGCCGACAGCGACCGAGATCGACCGCGCCCTCAACAAGCTGGAATCGGCGGCGCGCGAGCGCGGCATCGCCGTCGGCACGGCCTCCGCCCTGCCCGTCTCGATCGAGCGCATCAGCGCCTGGACCAAGACATTGGGCGACCGAGGTATCCTTTTGGTGCCATTGACAACCGCGATGCTGAAATCAAAATCCAGCTAAATCAACGAATTGGTTCGGCGCGGGTCTCGCGGGGCCGGCATGCCTTCCCAAGGAGCAGGCAAGAGGTCTGGCGGAATGGCGCGTTACGAGGATCTGCCCTACCGGACCTGCGTCGGCGTGATGCTGATCAATCCAAAGGGACTGGTGTTCATCGGCCGCCGCGCCGGCGGCATCGAGCATGTCGACGACACCCATGTCTGGCAGATGCCGCAGGGCGGGGTCGATCCCGGCGAGGACACCTGGGAAGCGGCCAAGCGCGAGCTCTACGAGGAGACCAGCGTGCGCTCGGTCGAGCGGCTCGGCGAGGTCCCGGACTGGCTCACCTATGACATTCCGCGCACCGTTGCCGGGCGCGCCTGGAAGGGCCGCTACCGCGGCCAGCGCCAGAAATGGTACGCGGTGCGCTTCACCGGCAAGGACAGCGAGATCAACGTCGAGCATCCCGGCGGCGGCGGCCACAAGGCGGAATTCGTGAGCTGGCGCTGGGAGTCGATGAAGAATCTCCCTGAGTTGATCATCCCGTTCAAGCGCCCAGTCTATGAGCGCGTGGTGCAGGAATTTTCTGCGCTGGCGGAGGGATAGCGACGCTCCCGCCTAAAGCTCCGCTCGTCACCCCCGCGAAGGCGGGGGTCCATAGCCCCAGGCAGAAGTTGTGCGAAGGATAGCAGCCACGGCCTTTCAACCCATTGTGGCCTGTGGTTATGGATTCTCAGGTGCGCAATTGCGCACCAGAGCTCGCGCTTCGCGCGCCCCGGAATGACGAGAGAAGGTTACGCGTGACGACCCACAAACCCTACCGCCCGAACGTCGGCATCGCGCTGTTCAACGCCGACGGTCGCGTGCTGATCGGCCATCGCTTCAAGGGTGACGGACCCGAGATCATCCTGCCGGGGCTCGACTGGCAGATGCCGCAGGGCGGCGTCGACGAGGGCGAGAACCTGCGTGATGCGGCGATGCGCGAGCTGTGGGAGGAGACCAACGTCGTCAGTGCCGACTATCTCGGCGAGACCGACTGGTTCACCTATGAATTCCCGCCTTACGACGGACCGCAGACGCACCGGCTGGCGAAATTTCGCGGCCAGCGCCAGAAATGGTTCGCGCTGCGCTTCACCGGCACGGACGACGAGATCGATCCGCTGACGCCGCGCAACGGCCAGCCCGCCGAGTTCGACGCCTGGCGCTGGGAGCGCCTCGGCCGTGTCGCCGACCTCGTGGTGCCGTTCCGCCGCGAGGTCTACCGCGCGGTGGCACAGGAGTTTGCGCACCTCGCCGACTGAACTCTCGAAAACAACCCCATGCACAGTAGCGAAGTGTCTGACGCGCCGCGATAAAATAGGCGACAGCGCCAGCGATAGCGCAATAAAGTTTCAGCGCCCGCCACGACCGTGACGAGCGCTGAAACTGTTCAGGAATTTGGAGATCGAGCCCCGGAGCGGTGCCCCGGGGCTTAGTGCATAGCCGTGGCGTTGAGCTGATGCTGGATGCTCTTGAAGTGGTCGAGCCGCTCGATGGCCTGATCGAGCTCGGTGCCTTCGTGCTCCTTCAAGTTCTCTTCCATCTCCGCGATCGTCTCGGCGAACTGGACACGGTCGAGCTCGTCCAGCGAGGTCGCGACGTCGGCGAGCACGGTGAGGCCCTTTTCGGAGACTTCGGCAAGGCCGCCGAGCACGATGATCTTCTCGTGGCGGCCGCCGGTGGTGACGGTGAGAATGCCGGGCCGGATCGCAGCCACGACCGGCGCATGCCCCGCCAGCACGCCGAAATCACCCTCGGCGCCGGGGATGTCGACCTGATCGACCTCACCCGAGAAGGCGAGCTTTTCCGGAGAGACGAGATCGAAATGGAAGGTGGCCATGGGAAACCTGCGAGTAGCGAGTGGCGAATAGCGAGTGGCGGACGGGAGCAGCTTCTATTCGCCACTCCCCATTCGCCATTCGCCTCTTAGGCAGCTTCCGCCGCCAGCTTCTTGCCTTTCTCGACGGCTTCTTCGATGGTGCCGACCATGTAGAAGGCAGCTTCCGGCAGGTGATCGTACTTGCCTTCCACCAGGCCCTTGAAGCCCTTGATGGTGTCGGCGAGGTCCACGAACTTGCCCGGCGAACCCGTGAAGATTTCGGCGACGTGGAACGGCTGCGACAGGAAGCGCTCGATCTTGCGGGCGCGGGCCACCGTCAGCTTGTCCTCTTCCGAAAGCTCGTCCATGCCGAGAATGGCGATGATGTCCTGGAGCGACTTGTAGCGCTGCAGCACCTGCTGGACCTGACGGGCGACGGTGTAGTGCTCCTCGCCGACGACCAGCGGCGAGAGCATGCGCGAGGTCGAGTCGAGCGGGTCCACCGCCGGATAGATGCCCTTTTCCGAGATCGCGCGCGACAGCACCGTGGTAGCGTCCAAGTGCGCGAACGAGGTCGCGGGCGCCGGGTCGGTCAAGTCGTCGGCCGGCACGTAGATGGCCTGCACCGAGGTGATCGAGCCCTTTTGCGTGGTGGTGATGCGCTCCTGCAGCGCGCCCATGTCGGTCGCGAGCGTCGGCTGATAACCCACCGCCGAAGGAATACGGCCGAGCAGCGCCGACACTTCCGAACCCGCTTGCGTGAAGCGGAAGATGTTGTCGACGAAGAACAGCACGTCCTGGCCCTGGTCGCGGAAGTGCTCGGCGACGGTCAGACCGGTCAGGCCGACGCGGGCGCGGGCGCCCGGCGGCTCGTTCATCTGACCGAACACCAGCGCGCACTTCGACTTCACGCTCGGGTCCGGATTGTGCGGGTCGGCGTTGACCTTGGACTCGATGAACTCGTGGTAGAGGTCGTTGCCCTCGCGGGTCCGCTCGCCGACGCCGGCGAACACGGAGTAACCGCCGTGCGCCTTCGCGACGTTGTTGATCAGCTCCTGAATCAGCACGGTCTTGCCGACGCCGGCGCCGCCGAACAGGCCGATCTTGCCGCCCTTCGCATACGGAGCGAGCAGATCGACGACCTTGATGCCGGTGACGAGAATTTCGGCTTCAGTCGACTGGTCGGTGTAGGTCGGCGCTTCCTGGTGGATGGCGCGGGTGCCCTCCGACTTGATCGGGCCGGCCTCGTCGATCGGCTCGCCGATGACGTTCATGATGCGGCCCAGCGTACCGTCCCCCACGGGAACCGAGATCGGCTGACCGGTGTCGGTCACTTCCTGGCCGCGCACCAGACCTTCGGTGGCGTCCATCGCGATGGTGCGGACGGTCGACTCGCCGAGATGCTGCGCGACTTCCAGCACCAGGCGGTTGTTGCCGTTCTTGGTTTCGAGCGAGTTGAGAATGGCCGGCAGGTGGCCTTCGAACTGCACGTCGACGACGGCGCCCATGACCTGGGTAACGCGACCGATCTGTGTGGCTGCTGTAGCCATTTACTGTCTCCTTCGATCCGAATTTCGTGTCCGGTCAGACTGCTTCTGCGCCGGAGATGATTTCGATGAGTTCCTTGGTGATCTGAGCCTGACGCGTGCGGTTGTAGACCAGCGTCTGCTTGCGGATCATTTCCCCGGCGTTGCGGGTGGCGTTGTCCATCGCCGACATCTGCGCACCGTAGAACGATGCGTTGTTCTCGAGCAGGGCGCGGAAGATCTGCACGGCGAGATTGCGCGGCAACAGCCGCGTGAGGATCTCGTCCTCTTCCGGCTCGTATTCGTACGACGTCGTGTTGGCGGCACCGCCCTCCTCGATGACCAGCGGGATGACCTGCTGGGCGGTCGGGATCTGCGCGATCACCGACTTGAATTGCGAGTAGAACAGCGTGCAGACGTCGAACTCGCCGTTGTCGAACCGCGCCAGAACCTTCTTGGCGATCTCCTCGGCGTTGACGAAGCCGAGCTGGCGGACGCTGCGCAGGTCCATGTGCTCGACGATCTGCTTGTCGAACTGGCGGCGGAGCTGCTCGTAACCCTTGCGGCCGACGCAGAAGAATTTCACCTCCTTGCCCTGCGCAGCGAGCGCCAGAGCGCGCTCGCGGGCGAGACGCACGATCGAGGAGTTGAAGGCGCCGGACAGGCCGCGCTCGCCGGTGCAGACCAGCAGCAGATGAACCTGGTCCCGGCCGGTGCCGGCCAGCAGCACCGGTGCGCCGGGCGAGCCGACCGCGGCGCTGGCGATGTTGGAGATCACCGCGCTCATCTTGTCAGCATAGGGACGCGCCGCTTCCGCGGCGGTC
Source organism: Bradyrhizobium sp. NBAIM03 (assembly GCF_020194055.1). Taxonomy (NCBI): domain Bacteria; kingdom Pseudomonadati; phylum Pseudomonadota; class Alphaproteobacteria; order Hyphomicrobiales; family Nitrobacteraceae; genus Bradyrhizobium; species Bradyrhizobium sp. NBAIM03. Next base: position 11,510 of record NZ_JADYVS010000038.1, read on the forward strand.
TGCGCGCGGCGCAGCTTGGAGGCCGCGACCATCTGCATGGCCTTGGTGATCTTTTGCGTCGCCTTGGTGGAGGCGATGCGGACGCGCATGTCTTTAAGTGACGCCATTCTTCGTCCCCAGCGATCAGCCTGCGGCTCGACCGCGACCCTATCCTTTCGTCATGCCCGGGCGTGTCCCGGGCATCCACGTTCTCCGTCTTCCACGCACAAGACGTGGATGGCCGGGACTTCAGTTGCGAAGACGCGCTTCGCGCTTTGGCCCGGCCATGACGGCCTTCTTACGAGAAAGACTTCGCGAAGCCCTCGACCACCGACTTCAGCTTGGCAGCGGTATCGTCGGAGAGATCGCGGCTGTCGCGAATCGCGTTGAGGATGTCGGCGTGCTTGCCGCGCAGCAGCGAGAGCAGGCCGTCCTCGAACGCGCGCACCTTGTTGAGCGGGAGCGGATCGAGATAGCCGTTGGTGCCGGCCCAGATCACGCAGACCTGCTCTTCCATCTTCAGCGGCGAGAACTGCGGCTGCTTGAGCAGCTCGGTGAGGCGCGAGCCGCGGTTGAGCAGGCGCTGGGTCGAGGCGTCGAGGTCGGAGCCGAACTGCGCGAACGCCGCCATTTCGCGGTACTGCGCGAGCTCGCCCTTGATCTTGCCGGCGACCTTCTTGGTGGCCTTGGTCTGCGCCGACGAACCGACGCGCGACACCGACAGACCGACGTTCACGGCAGGACGGATGCCCTGGAAGAACAGGTCGGTTTCCAGGAAGATCTGGCCGTCGGTGATCGAGATGACGTTGGTCGGGATGTAAGCCGACACGTCGTTGGCCTGGGTTTCGATGACAGGCAGCGCCGTCAGCGAGCCCGAGCCCATGTCCTTGTTCAGCTTCGCCGCGCGCTCGAGCAGGCGGGAGTGCAGATAGAACACGTCGCCGGGATAGGCTTCGCGGCCCGGCGGGCGGCGCAGCAGCAGCGACATCTGACGGTAGGCGACGGCCTGCTTGGACAGATCGTCATAGATGATGACCGCGTGCATGCCGTTGTCGCGGAAGTACTCGCCCATGGTGCAGCCGGTAAAGGGCGCGATGTACTGCATCGGCGCCGGATCCGACGCGGTAGCGGCGACGACGATCGAGTATTCGAGCGCGCCCTGCTCTTCCAACACCTTCACGAACTGGGCGACGGTCGAACGCTTCTGGCCGACCGCGACGTAGACGCAGTACAGCTTGATGTTCTCGTCCGGCTGCGCGTTGAGCGGCTTCTGGTTCAGGATGGTGTCGAGCGCGATCGCGGTCTTGCCGGTCTGGCGGTCGCCGATGATCAGCTCGCGCTGGCCGCGGCCGATCGGGATCAGGGCGTCGATGGCCTTGAGGCCGGTCGCCATCGGCTCGTTCACCGATTTGCGCGGAATGATGCCGGGCGCCTTGACGTCGACGCGCATGCGCTTCTCAGCCTGGATCGGGCCCTTGCCGTCGATGGGATTGCCGAGCGCGTCGACGACGCGGCCGAGCAGGCCCTTGCCGACCGGCGCGTCCACGATGGCGCGGGTGCGCTTGACGGTCTGGCCTTCCTTGATCTCGCGGTCGGCACCGAAAATAACGACACCGACGTTGTCGGTTTCGAGGTTCAGCGCCATGCCGCGGGTGCCGTTCTCGAACTCGACCATTTCACCGGCCTGGACGTTGTCCAGACCGTAGACGCGGGCGATACCGTCGCCGACGGACAGCACCTGTCCGACTTCGGAGACTTCAGCTTCCTGGCCGAAATTCTTGATCTGGTCCTTGAGGATCGCGGAAATTTCCGCGGCGCGGATGTCCATCAGCCTGCCTCTTTCATCGCGTGCTTGATCGAATTGAGTTTGGTGCGAAGCGAACCATCCACCATGCGGCTGCCCAGCTTGACGACGAGGCCACCGATAATCGAGGGATCGACTTTCACGTTCAGCGCGACGTCCTTGCCGGTCACCGACTTCAGGGCAACCTTGAGGGCATCGAGATTCTTGTCTGAGAGCGCCTCCGCCACCGTGACGTCGGCCGTGGTCTCGCCCTTGAACCGGGCCACGAGGGCGCGGTAGGCGCGGCTGACGTCGGCCACCGCGAACAGGCGGCGGTTGGCGGTCAGCACTTTCAGAAAGTTGGCGGTGATGCCGGCGATGCCCGCCTTGTCCAGCACGGCCGAAAGGGCCTTGGACTGGGCATCGGCGGCGAACACCGGGCTGCGGACGAGGCGCTTGAGATCAGCGCTTTCGTTCAGCAAGGCATCGAATTTATCAAGATCGGCTTTGACCTCGTCGACCACGTTCTGGTCGCGGGCCAGCTCGAACAAGGCCGTTGCATAACGGCCGGACACACCTGAAACGGACGTATCTTCTGCAGCCACAGACGCGCTCTTTTTGCTGTCAAACTCGCAAGGGAAAAACCGTCGCCACGAAGCGGCGCCTAGCGATCCAAGCCCTTGGAATTCAAGCGGGACTTCGATTTTCGACCAGCACGGGAGGTGCCGGGCTCGTTAAAATCGCGGCTTTGCTAACATAGCAGGTGCGCAGGTGCAACATGACGCCAAACTAAAGGCATGAGGTTCTGTCGCCAGTTCGTCGCAGCCTCGCAAACACATTGCGCACGGCAGGGGCCGACAGAGGCGGCGACCTGCCACGTCACGGAATTCAGCGCCGGCCCTGCCGCGACACCTCCCATTGGTTCCTGCCCCCAGCGCATAGCGGCCATGAACACGGATCGCTGAGGCGTGAATCCGTTCCCACCGGTTCCACCCGCCGAATACTTATCGAATTCTAAACGCTAGGGGCGATGACTTCGCTTTACAGTATTCGCAAGTAATCTAGAGGTTAATAAATCGTTAAAGGCGAAGATTACGGAACATCGGCTGAATATCTCGCGGTGGTAACAAGATATTTCATGACGACACATACCGGATTTACTGCCCAATTCACGCCTCATTGGGAATCGAAACGCCAAATCGCTCACAAACTGATGGGGGCTCCACTTGCCACAAATGTGGCAATACTAGCTTAGGGACCATTAAATGCTGTCTTTGAAGACGCTGGGCTTTGCGACCCGGCCGCGTACGGCGATTGCTTTCGTCGCCGCAACTCTCCTCGTCGGTGGAACTGCCACCGAAGCTTCCGCCAAATCCAAGCATCGGCATCACCACCGCCACCACGCCCAGACCGAGGCCAACGCGACCTCCGATTGGCGCAATGCCAATGCGTCGATGACGCCGACCTCCGGCACGGGCCGCAGCTTCTCCGGCATCGCGTCCTTTTACGGCAATGAGTCCGGCAGCAAGACCGCCTCGGGCCAGCGCTTCAACCAGAACGCCATGACCGCGGCGCACCGTTCGCTGCCCTTCGGCACCAAGCTGCGCGTCACCCATGGCAGCCAGAGCGTCATCGTCACCATCAACGACCGCGGCCCGTTCATTCGCGGGCGTGTGCTCGACCTCTCCACGGGTGCCGCCCGCGCCATTGGCCTCACCAGTCGCGGCGTTGGCCGCGTCACCGCGGAAGTCGTCTCCTAAAGGCGCGATCCGCGCCTGATCGAGCGCGCAGTTTTCATCAGTTTGCTGCGCACGTGAAACAAGCCCGCGGTCTTGGGGGACCGCGGGCTTTTTTTGTTTTGTCATTCCGGGGCGCGCGGAGCGCGAACCGGAATCCATTCATCCACAAACTCTGCCGCCCGATGGATTCCGGGCTCGCGCTACGCGCGCCCCGGAATGACAGTAGAGGGTATGGCTGCGGTGGCCCTACAAAAAGCTCTGCGGATCGACGTCGACTTCCAGCTTCAGATTGCCTGTCGGCTTCGGGCAGACCGCGAGCCAGTTGCGTAAGTAGTCCGACAGGTCGAAACCGCGCGCCGATTTCACCAGGATGCGGAAGCGGTAGCGGCCCTTGATGACGGCGAGCGGGGCTTCGGCCGGGCCGAGCACGACGACGCGCTCGTCGCGCGGCGCCAGCGCGACGAGCTTGCGGCCGAAGCCCTCGGCGCCCGGGCGGTCGCCGGCGGAGATGATCAGGCTGGCGAGCCGGCCGAACGGCGGATAGAGCGTCTTCTCGCGCAGCTCGATCTCGCTGTCGTAGAACGCCTCGCGGTCGCAGGCGATCAGCGCCCGCATCACGGGATGATCGGGCTGGTGGGTCTGCAGATAGCCGACGCCGCGGCCCTGCTCGCGGCCGGCGCGGCCGATCACCTGGTTGAGCAATTGCCAGGTGCGCTCGGCCGCGCGCGGATCGCCGTTGGAAAGGCCGAGATCGGCATCGACCACGCCGACCAGATTGAGCCGCGGGAAGTTGTGGCCCTTGGCGACGAGCTGCGTGCCGATGATGATGTCGACGCGGCCCTCCGCGATCTCCGCGAGCTCGCTGCGCATCGTCTCGATCGAGGTGATGAGATCGCTCGACAGCACCATGGTGCGGGCTTGCGGGAACAGCGCAGCCGCCTCCTCCTGCAGGCGCTCGACGCCGGGGCCGACCGCGACCAGCGATTCCTCGGCCGAACAATTTGGGCAGATATGCGGGCGCGGCATCGAGAAGCCACAATGGTGGCAGACCAGGCGCTGGCGGAAACGATGATCGACCAGCCAGGCATCGCAGATGGTGCAGGCGAAGCGATGGCCGCAGGCCCGGCACAAGGTCAGCGGCGCATAGCCGCGGCGATTGAGGAAGAGCAGCGCCTGCTCGCGCCGCTCGATCGCGGTCCTGATCTCGCCGGCAAGCCGCGGCGAGATGAAGCGGCCGCGCGCGGGCGGCTCGCGGCGCAGGTCGATGGCCTCGATATGCGGCATGTGCTGGCCGCCGAAGCGTGAGGGCAGCGCGATGCGCTGATAGCGGCTCTTGCGCGCATTGACCTCGGATTCCACCGACGGCGTCGCGGAGGCCAGCACGACCGGAATTTTTGCGATATGCCCGCGCACCACCGCCATGTCACGGGCGTGGTAGTGCACGCCGTCGTCCTGCTTGTAGGCCTGGTCGTGCTCCTCATCGACGACGATGAGGCCAAGATTGGCGTAAGGGAGAAACAGCGCCGAACGCGCGCCGACCACGACCGGCGCCGAACCTTCGGAGATCGCGGCCCAATTGCGCGCGCGGGTGCGCGGGGTGAGCTCGGAATGCCATTCGATCGGCCGCACGCCAAAACGCTGCGCGAAGCGATCGAGGAACTGGCCGGTCAGCGCGATCTCCGGCATCAGGATCAGCGCCTGCTTGCCGCGGCGGATCACCTCGGCGACCGCTTCGAAATAGACCTCGGTCTTGCCCGAGCCGGTGACGCCATCGAGCAGCGCGACGTGGAAAGTACCGTTGGCCGCGAGTGCGCGCATCGCATCCACACCGGCACGCTGCAGCGGCGAAAAATCCGGCCGGCCGAATTCCGGATCGGGTGCCGGCGGCGGAGGCGGCGGCGGCATCGGCTCAACCGTGAGCGTGCCTTCATCGACGAGGCCGTCGATCACGCCCGAGGAGACGCCGGCCTCCTTGGCCGCCTCGGACTTGCCGTGCAGCAGCCGGTCCGACAGCAGCGCGATGACACGCTGGCGCGCCGGCGTCAGACGCTTCGGCGGATCGCCGGTCAGGCGCACGCCGGCGCGCACCCGCTCCGGGCCGAGATTTTCGCCCATGCGCAGGCACATGCGCAGCACCATGCCGCGCGGGCTCAGCGTGTAATTGGCGACCCAGTCCACCACCGAGCGCAGCTCCGGCTTGAGCGGCGGAATGTCGAGCTTCTCGCTGACCTCCTTGAGGCGGTTATGCAGGCGCGGATCGGGATTGGCGTTCTCGCCCCAGACCACGGCCAGCACCTCGCGCGGACCGAGCGGCACACTGATGAGATCGCCAGCCTTCAGCTCCATGCCGCGCGGCACCTTGTAGGAATAGGTCTGGTCGAGCGCGACCGGCACCAGCACGTCGACCATGCGGGTGGCGGGGGCGGTGTCTTTGCGCGGCGATTGGTCCATGAGCGGGGGAATCGGAACCTTGAGGCTTTGAGGCTAGCGCCGCGCGGCGGCCTTAGCGAACGATAAACGAGTGTGATGCGATATACTGTGCGGAATCACCACGTCCAGAGCGCATGAGCAAAGCGGCCGCCCCACACATCGAGCTCGCCAGCGCCGATCCCTCGATCGCGCAGGAGATGGCGCGCTGGCTGGCGCATCTCGGCGCCGAGCGGCGGCTGTCGCCGAAGACGCTGGAGGCCTATGGCCGCGATCTGCGGCAATGCCTGGATTTTCTCTGTGCCCATTGGGGCGAGCGGGTGACGCTGGAGCGGTTTGCAGCGCTGGAAGCCACCGACGTGCGCGCCTTCATGGCGATGCGCCGGGCCGACGACATTGCCGGCCGCTCGCTGATGCGCGCACTGGCGGGCCTGCGCTCGTTCGGACGTTTTCTGGAGCGAGAGGGCAAGGGCAAGGTCGGCGCATTGTCGGCGATCCGCGCGCCAAAGGTCGCCAAGAGCCTGCCGAAGCCGCTGCCGATGGCATCGGCCAAACGTCTTGCCGACGCCGACGAGCGCGCCGGCGAGGAGCGCGAGACCTGGATCCTGGCGCGCGATGCCGCGGTGATGGCGCTGCTCTATGGCTCGGGCCTGCGCATCTCCGAGGCGCTGGGTCTCAAGCGCCGCGAGGTGCCGAAACCCGGCGAAGGCGACGTGCTGGTCGTGACCGGCAAGGGCAACAAGACGCGCATGGTGCCGGTGCTGCAGAACGTGCTGGCGCTGGTGCAGGAGTACGTCGCGATGTGCCCCTATCCGCTTCCGGCGGACGGCCCGATCTTCGTCGGCGCGCGCGGCGGCCCCTTGAGCCCGCGCATCATCCAGCTCGCGATGGAGCGGCTGCGCGGCGCGCTTGGGCTGCCCGACAGCGCCACGCCGCACGCGCTGCGGCATTCCTTCGCCACGCATCTGCTCTCGCGCGGCGGCGATCTGCGCGCCATCCAGGAGTTGCTCGGCCATTCCTCGCTCTCGACGACGCAGGTCTATACCGGGATCGATTCCGAGCGTCTGCTGGAAGTGTATGCCAGCGCCCATCCGCGGCGCTGACACACTCTCGTCATAGCTCGCGTGCCTCTTGCACAGCGCCCACGGTTCGGTCAAATCGTGGGAACCGGCACAGGAGGGACATTATATGGGCGCACATGAAAGCATGGAGCATGCCGAGCACGCCGAACACGCGTCCGGCTCGAACAAGAAGATCGCGCTTCTGATCGCCGTGCTGGCGCTGTTCCTGGCGATCTCGGAGACGCTCGGCAAGGGTGCCCAGACCGAATCGATCAGCAAGAACGTCGAAGCCGCCAATCTCTGGGCGTTCTTCCAGGCCAAGAGCATCCGCCGCACCGTGGTGGTGACCGCGGCGGAGCAGGGCAAGCTGACACTGGCCGCCGCGGCCGAGGCGCAGAAGCCCGCCGTGCAGAAGCAGATCGACGACTGGACCAAGACCGCGCAGCGCTACCGCTCCGAGCCCGAGACCGGCGAAGGCACCGAGCAGCTTGCGGACAAGGCCAAGCACGCCGAGCACGCCCGCGACGAGGCGACCGCGAAATACCATCATTTCGAGCTGGCCTCGGCCGCCTTCCAGATCGGCATCGTGCTGGCGTCCGCCACCATCATCACCGGCATGATCGCGCTCGCCTATGTCGGCGGCGCGCTGACGATCGCCGGCCTGTTCATGACCGCGCTCGGCCTGTGGTGGCCACATCTGCTGCATTTGCATTGAGGTGTTGAGGCCGGGTTCTCACCGCGTCATTGCGAGGAGCCCTTGCGACGAAGCAATCCAGACTGCCTCCGGGGAAAGATACTGGATTGCTTCGCTGCACTCGCAATGACGGAGGATAGAGCGGGGACGCCTGTCCCGGATTGCGCTGCGCTCCATCCGGGCTACGGACGGTCCTTGTGGTGGCGAAGATCACCGCGCCTGGTGCACGCTCTTCCTGAAGCGCCGGATCATACGCAGCGTGCGGTAGGACCAACCCTCGCCGTTGCCGGCGATCAGCTCGCGGATGCGGCGCTTGATCGGGTCGACCAGCTCCGCGGCCTTGGCGCGGATCTTCAGCACCAGGGCGTAGATCCGCTCGAACCAGCGCATCTCCAGAAGCTTGGCGCGCGTGACGTCGAACACGAAGGCGGTGACGCCGACGCCGACAAGCTTTCCGAACACGATCGTGAAGAACGCACCGGTCCAGTATTCATGCGCGAGCAGCCACAGCCCGACCAGCTTGAGCGGAAACAGCGGGACGACGGGCACCGCAAACACGAGCAGCGTCATGGCCGGCGAGAGCGCATCGACGCGCTCCGTCAGCCAATGCTTGAAGCGCGCCAGCGGGATGGCTGCGACGATCCTGGCAACGATCGGCTCGAGATGGTCCCACAGCCAGGCTTCGATCAGGAAGACGATCGCGAGCAGGACCCAGACCGGTTGAAGAAGGCGGCGCAGCATGTGTTTCCCGCCCGGTTCGGCGCTGGGCGCGTCGTTACATATGGATGGCTCGCTTGCCGACCGCAAGCGCGGCTTCCTTGACGGCCTCCGAGCGCGTCGGATGGGCGTGGCAGGTGCGCGCGAGATCTTCCGCACTGCCGCCGAATTCCATCAGAACACACGCTTCATGGATCATTTCGCCGGCTTCGCGGCCGATAATGTGCACGCCGAGCACGCGATCGGTCTTCGCATCCGCGAGAATCTTCACGAAACCGTCAGTGGTCTGGTTGACCTTGGAGCGGCCGTTGGCGGTGAACGGAAACTTTCCGACCGTGTAAGCCACGCCCGCCTGCTTGAGTTCCTCCTCGGTCTTGCCGACGGAGGACACTTCCGGCGTGGTATACACGACGCCCGGGATGACGTCGTAATTCACGTGACCGGCTTGGCCTGCGATGATCTCGGCGACCGCGACGCCCTCGTCCTCGGCCTTGTGCGCGAGCATGGGGCCTGCGACGACGTCGCCGATGGCATAGACGCCCTTCAGGCTGGTGGCGAAATGCGGATCGATCTGCACCCGGCCGCGCGCGTCCAGCGCGACGCCGGCTTCCTTGAGGCCGAGACCGTCGGTGTAGGGCACGCGGCCGATGCAGACGAGCACGACGTCGGCTTCGATGGTCTCGGCGGCACCGCCGGAAGCCGGTTCGATTTTCGCGAGCAATGCCTTGCTGTTCACCTCGACGCCGGTCACCTTCGAGCCCAGCTTGAATGCAAATCCCTGCTTTTCAAGGATGCGCTGGAATTGCTTGGCGATCTCGCCATCCATGCCGGGCAGGATGCGATCGAGGAATTCGACCACCATGACTTCGGCTCCGAGCCGGCGCCACACCGAGCCGAGTTCGAGCCCGATCACGCCGGCGCCAATGACCAGCAATCGGCCTGGCACCTTGTCCAGCGACAGCGCGCCGGTCGAGGACACGATGCGCTTCTCATCGATCTCGATGCCCTTGAGGCGCGCGATGTCCGAGCCGGTGGCGATCACGATGTTCTTGGTCTCGACCACCTGCGACTTGCCGTCGGCGGAGACCTCGACCTTGCCGGTGCCGAGGATCTTGCCGGCGCCCTTGAGCACGTCGATCTTGTTCTTCTTCATCAGGAACTCGACGCCCTTGACGTTGCCGTCGATGCCCTGCTGCTTGAAGTTCATCATCGCGGGCAGATCGAGCTTCGGCGAGGAGACCGAGACGCCCATCTTGGCGAAGGAGTGGCCGGCTTCCTCGAACATTTCGGAGGCGTGCAGCAGCGCCTTCGACGGCATGCAGCCGACATTGAGGCAGGTGCCGCCGAGGGTCGCGTTCTTTTCGACCACGGCGACCTTCATGCCGAGCTGGCTCGCGCGTACCGCGCAGACATAACCGCCCGGTCCGGTGCCGATGACGACGAGATCGTAGGTAGCCATGAGAGAAAGTCCCGTAAGGTTAGGCGTGGTGAGGATGTGTCAGCGCCCGCGCGGCGCGTCAGCGTCCGCCGGACACATCGAGAATGGCTGAGGTGACGTAGGAGGCCTCGTCCGAGATCAGCCAGACGATGGCATTGGCGATTTCATCGGCAGTGCCGACGCGCTTCATCGGCACCAGATGGGCCAGGCGATGGGCGCGGTCGGGCTCGCCGCCGGCGGCGTGGATTTCGGTGTCGATCAGGCCGGGACGGATCGCGGCGACGCGGATGCCCTCGCCCGCGACCTCATAGCCGAGGCCGACGGTGAAGGAATCGACCGCGCCCTTGGACGCGGCATAGTCGACATAGGTGTTGGGTGCGCCGAGCCGCGCTGCGACGGACGACAGGTTGACGATGACGCCGCCCGTGCCGCCGTGCTTGGTCGACATCCGCTTCACCGCCTCGCGCGCGCAGAGGATGGAGCCGGTGACGTTGACGGCCATCACGCGCTGGATGCGCTCGGCCGACATCTCGTCGACGCGCACGCCGCTCATGCCGACGATGCCGCCATTGTTGACGAGCGCCCCGAGCGTGCCGAACTTGTCGGCCTCCTTGAACAGATTGAGGATGTCGCTTTCCTCGGCGACATCGCATTTCACAGCGATGGCCTTGCCGTTGCTGGCCGCGATCTGCGCGACCACCTCGTCGGCCGCCTGCTTGTTGCTGGCATAGCCAACCACGACGCGAAAACCGCGCGCGACCGCCGCAAGCGCGGTCGCCCGCCCGATGCCGCGGCTGCCGCCGGTGATGACAACGACTTTATCCGTCACATCAATCCCCACGAGTTCGAGCGCACTACGACGTCCTGCCCTCAAGAGCCGCCAAGCGATCAAGCACGGACTTGTCCGTCAAGCTGATCAAATGGAACAGAATGAAGGGCGTGAGAAACGGGATCAGGCACAAGGCCGCGAAGCCGACCCCCTTACCTTTCCTGCGACTAATCGGAATCGCAAAGAAGAAAAAGATAAGGGTGGTCAGCAGGAGCGGCACCATGGAGATGAGCGCATGCGCGAGCGACGGCTCCCCCATCGTCGCCTCCCTTAGAGGTCCAGCACCAGGCGCGCCGGATCTTCCAGGCTCTCCTTGACGCGGACTAGGAAGGTGACGGCTTCCTTGCCGTCGATGACGCGGTGATCGTAGGACAGCGCCAGATACATCATCGGGCGGACCTCGATCTTGCCGCCGACGACCATCGGCCGCTCCTGGATCTTGTGCATGCCGAGGATGCCGGACTGCGGCGCGTTCAGAATCGGGGTCGACATCAGCGAGCCGTAGATGCCGCCATTGGTGATGGTGAAGGTGCCGCCCTGCATCTCGTCGATCTTGAGCTGGCCGTCACGGGCGCGGCGGCCGAAATCGGCGATGCTCTTCTCGATGTCGGAGATCGACTTGTGGTCGCAGTCGCGCACCACGGGCACGACCAGGCCCTTGTCGGTGCCGACGGCGACGCCGATGTGGTAGTAGTTCTTGTAGATCAGGTCGCTGCCGTCGATCTCGGCGTTGACGGCCGGGATGTCCTTCAGCGCCTGCACGACGGCCTTGGTGAAGAAGCCCATGAAGCCGAGCTTGGCGCCGTGCTTCTTCTCGAACGCGTCCTTGTAGTGTGCGCGCAGCGCCATGACGTTGGTCATGTCGACCTCGTTGAAGGTCGTGAGCATGGCGGCGGTGTTCTGCACGTCCTTGAGCCGGCGCGCGATGGTCTGGCGCAGCCGGGTCATCTTGACGCGCTCTTCGCGGGCGGCGTCATCGGCCGGCGAGGGGCTGCGGACCTGCACGGCGGCGGCGGGCTGGTTGACCGGCGTCGGCGCCGAGGCGGCGCGCTCGATGGCGGCCAGCATGTCGCCCTTGGTGACGCGGCCGTCCTTGCCGGAGCCCGGCACGGTCGAGGCGTCGATGCCGGTCTCGGCGGAGAGCTTGCGCACCGACGGCGCGAGCGGCGCATCGGCCGGCGGCGCCTTCGCGGCAGCGGGAGCCGGCGCGGGAGCGGCGGCAGCAGCTGCAGGCGCCGCAGCCTTGGCCGGCGCGGCGGCGGGCTTGGCTGCGCCGGCACCATCGGTGATCTGACCGAGCAGCGCGCCCACGGCAACGGTCGCACCATCGGCAGCGATGATCTCGCTCAGCGTGCCGGCGGTCGGCGCGGGGACTTCGATGGTGACCTTGTCGGTCTCGAGCTCCACCAAGGGCTCGTCGACGGCGACGGGGTCGCCGGCCTTCTTGAACCAGCGGCCGATGGTGGCCTCGGTGACGGATTCGCCGAGCGTCGGCACACGAATTTCAGTCATGGTCTCTTCCTCAAGGGATCGCAGGTAGCGGTCATGAATTCATACGTCATTGCCCGCGAAGACGGGCAATCCAGTACGCCGTGACTTTCGTGATCAGAACGAAAGCCGCGGAGTACTGGATGCCCCGCCCTCGCGGGGCATGACAGAGTCCTAAAAAAACTTCTCAGCTCAGTGCTTCGTCCAGGAACGCCTTCAGCTGAGCCTGATGCTTGGACATCAGACCCGTTGCGGTCGCGGCGGAAGCGGCGCGGCCGACATAACGCGGACGCCGGCTCGCGCCGTTCACCTGGTTCAGCACCCATTCCAGATAGGGCTCGATGAAGTGCCAGGCACCCATGTTGCGGGGCTCTTCCTGGCACCACACCATCTCGGCCTTCTTGAAGCGCGACAGCTCGGCCACCAGCGCCTTCAGCGGCACCGGATAGAGCTGCTCGACTCGCATCAGGTAGATGTCGTCGATGCCGCGCTTCTCGCGCTCCTCGTAGAGGTCGTAATAGACCTTGCCGGAGCACAGCACGATGCGGCGGATCTTCTCGTCAGGGACGAGCTTGATCGCCTCGTTCGGCAGCATCTGGGCGTCATCGTAGAGGATGCGGTGGAAGGTCGTGCCCTTCGCGAGCTCGTCCAGACGCGACACCGCCCGCTTGTGACGCAGCAGCGACTTCGGCGTCATCATGATCAGCGGCTTGCGGATCTCGCGATGCAGCTGCCGGCGCAGCACGTGGAAATAGTTCGCCGGCGTGGTCGGGTAGACCACCTGCATGTTGTCTTCCGCGCACATCTGCAAGTAGCGCTCGAGGCGCGCCGAGGAGTGCTCCGGTCCCTGGCCCTCATAGCCGTGCGGCAACAGGCAGACCAGACCGGACATGCGCAGCCATTTGCGCTCGCCCGAGGAGATGAACTGGTCGAACACGACCTGCGCGCCGTTGGCGAAGTCGCCGAACTGGGCTTCCCACAGCGTCAGCGTGTTCGGCTCGGCGAGCGAATAGCCGTATTCGAAACCGAGCACGGCTTCTTCCGACAGCAGCGAGTTGATGACCTCGTAATGGCCCTGCTCGTGGCCGAGATGGTTGAACGGCGTGTAGCGGCTTTCGTCTTCCTGGTCGATCAGGACCGAATGGCGCTGCGAGAAGGTGCCGCGTTCCGAATCCTGTCCGGACAGGCGGACGTGGTGGTTTTCGTTGAGCAGCGAGCAGAACGCCAGCGCCTCGCCGGTCGCCCAGTCGATGCCGTTGCCGCTCTCGATCGCCTTGGCGCGGTTATCGAGGAAGCGCTGAATGGTGCGGTGAACGCGGAAACCGTCCGGCACCTTGGTGATCTTGCGGCCGATGTCCTTCAGCGTGGCGATGTCGACGCCGGTGACGCCGCGCCGCGCATCCTCTTCCTGGTCGGCGATCTTGAAGCCCGCCCACTTGCCGTCGAGCCAGTCGGCCTTGTTCGGCTTGTAGGAGGTGCCGGCCTCGAACTCGGCATCGAGCCGGGCGCGCCAGTCCGCCTTCAGCTTGTCGACCTCGCCCTCGGTGACGACGCCTTCTGCGATCAGGCGCTTGGAGTAGAGCGTCAGCGTCGAGGGATGGGCGGCGATCCGCTTGTACATCACCGGCTGGGTGAAGGCCGGCTCATCGCCCTCATTGTGGCCGTAGCGGCGGTAGCACCACATGTCGATGACGACGGGCTTGTGGAACTTCTGCCGGAATTCGGTCGCGACCTTGGCCGCGAACACGACGGCTTCCGGATCGTCGCCGTTGACGTGGAAGATCGGCGCATCGATCATCTTCGCCACATCCGACGGATAGGGCGAGGAGCGCGAGTAGCGCGGATAGGTGGTGAAGCCGATCTGGTTGTTGACGATGAAGTGCACGGAGCCGCCGGTGCGGTAGCCCTTCAGGTCGGACAGGCCGAAACACTCCGCGACCACGCCCTGGCCGGCGAACGCGGCGTCGCCGTGCATCAGGAGCGGCATCACCGAGATGCGCATATCAGGGGGATCGCCGTGCTGGTCCTGCTTGGCGCGGACCTTGCCGAGCACGACGGGATCGACGATCTCGAGATGCGAGGGGTTGGCAGTCAGCGACAGGTGGATGCGGTTGCCGTCGAACTCGCGGTCCGAGGAGGCGCCGAGGTGATACTTGACGTCGCCGGAGCCTTCGACCGCGTCGGGATTGGCCGAGCCGCCCTTGAACTCGTGGAATAGTGCGCGATGGGCCTTGCCCAACACCTGGGTCAGCACGTTGAGGCGGCCGCGATGCGGCATGCCGAGCACGATTTCCTTCACGCCGAGATTGCCGCCGCGCTTGATGATCTGCTCGAGCGCGGGGATCAGGGCTTCACCGCCGTCGAGGCCGAAGCGCTTGGTGCCGGTGAACTTGGTGTCGCAGAACTTTTCGAAACCCTCGGCTTCGATCAGCTTCTGCAGGATGGCCCTGCGGCCTTCGCGCGTGAACGAGATCTCCTTGTCGGGTCCCTCGATGCGCTCCTGGATCCAGGCCTTCTGCGCCGCGTTGCTGATGTGCATGAACTCGACGCCGAGCGTCTGGCAGTAGGTGCGCTCGCAGATCGCGGTGATCTCGCGCAGAGTGCCGTATTCGAGGCCGAGCACGTGATCGAGGAAGATCTTGCGGTCGAAATCGGCTTCGCTGAAGCCGTAGGTGCGCGGATCGAGCTCTTCGCGGTTGCGCTGGGCTTCGATGCCGAGCGGATCGAGCTTGGCGTGGAAGTGGCCGCGCATGCGGTAGGAGCGGATCAGCATCAGGGCGCGGACGGAATCGCGCGTCGCCTGAAGCAGGTCGGCGGAGGAGATGTCGGCCCCCTTGGCCTGCGCCTTGGCGGCGATCTTGCCACCGACCGTCTTCTCGACCTCGGCCCAGTTGCCGTCGAGGGCGGAGGTCAGATCGTCCTTCGGGGTCAGCGGCCAGTTGTCGCGCTCCCAGGACGGGCCTTCCGCGTTCTTGCTGATGTCAGCCGGCGCGTCGTTCAGGCTCTTGAAGAACTCCTGCCACTCGGCATCGACCGAGGACGGGTCCTTCTGGTAGCGGGCGTAGATTTCGTCGATGTAGGTGGCGTTGGTGCCCTGCAAAAAGGATGACAGGGCAAAGGCTGCGTTCGCGTCTTGGCGAGACATACTTGAGTTCCTGGCGATTTCGATTCGCGCATAACAAACGGCGCTGGCGCCGAGCTCCCCCGACAGGGCTCGACGCGACAGGCACCCTTTACCCTATTTGCTGCGAAACTTCGCCCGGAAAAGCACGAAGAACTGAATTAGCCTTTCAACTTTTCGGCAAGCGTGTGGCCGAGGCGGGCGGGCGACGGGGACACTGTAATTCCTGCGGATTTCATCGCCTCGGTCTTGGAACCGGCATCGCCCTTGCCGCCGGAGATGATGGCGCCGGCATGACCCATGCGGCGGCCGGGAGGGGCGGTGACGCCGGCGATGAAGCCGACCATCGGCTTCTTGCGACCGCGCTTGGCTTCGTCCTTGAGGAACTGGGCGGCGTCCTCCTCGGCGGAACCGCCGATCTCGCCGATCATGATGATCGATTCGGTCTTGGGGTCGGCGAGCAGCATCTCCAGCACGTCGATGAACTCGGTGCCCTTGACCGGGTCGCCGCCGATGCCGACCGCGGTGGTCTGGCCGAGGCCTTCCTGGGAGGTCTGGAACACCGCTTCATAGGTCAGCGTGCCCGAGCGGGAGACGATGCCGACCGAGCCGGTCTTGAAGATGTTGGCGGGCATGATGCCGATCTTGCACTCGCCGGCGGTCATGACGCCCGGGCAGTTCGGCCCGATCAGGCGCGACTTGGAGCCGAGCAGCGAGCGCTTGACGCGAACCATGTCGATCACAGGAATGCCCTCGGTGATGCAGACGATCAGCGGGACCTCGGCGTCGATGGCTTCGCAGATCGCATCGGCTGCGCCCGGCGGCGGCACGTAGATCACCGACGCGTCGGCGCCGGTCTTCTCACGCGCCTCGCGCACGGTGTCGAACACCGGCAGGCCCAGATGCGTCGAGCCGCCTTTGCCCGGCGAGGTGCCGCCGACCATCTTAGTGCCGTAGGCAATCGCGGCCTCGGAGTGGAAGGTGCCGTTCTTGCCGGTGAAGCCCTGGCAGATGACCTTGGTGTTCTTGTCGATCAGGATGGACATGAGGTCTGCTTTCGCGAAACTAACAGAGTGAGTGGGTCAGTGGATGCGGCGGTAGACGCCGGTGAGGACGTCGGACCAGCCTTCCGCGTCCGGCGAGAATTGAATCTTCAACGAGTAGGAATCCTCGTTGATGATCTCGTAGACGTGGCGCGCATTGCCGCGGAGCGAGCCGCGCACCAGCGTCAGGGTCTTGCCGGCCCACCCGCCCGAGGCGGGCGATGGCGGCGTGTAGCCGAGCGAATCGTACCAGAACAATTTGTAGGTCCGGTCGTCGCGGTCGAAGGTGAAGATGCCGTGGGTGGCGAAGACCTGCTTGCCGTCGCGCATCTGGACGGAGTCCTGGATCAGATAAAAGCCGTTGAGATCCATGCGCGCGACGGTGCGCGAGGTCGCCGGCCCGCCCGCCGTCCAGCGCGACGGGAAGACCATCTCCTCACCATCCCATTCGCCGGCGAACGCGGCGAGGCGCGCATGCTCGGGGAGCGGAGATGATGCGGCGAGATGGTCCTGGGCCATGGCGCTAGCCTCCCTTGACGGCCTTCACGATCTTCTGCGCGGCGTCGTCGAGATTGTCGGCGGGCACCACGTTCAGTCCCGATTCACGGATGATCTTCTTGCCGAGCTCGACATTGGTGCCTTCGAGGCGGACCACCAGCGGCACGCTCAGGCCGACCTCGCGAACCGCAGCCGTGACGCCCTCGGCGATCACGTCGCACTTCATGATGCCGCCGAAGATGTTGACCAGGATGCCCTTCACGTTGGGATCGGCGGTGATGATCTTGAACGCGGCCGCGACCTTCTCCTTGCTGGCGCTGCCGCCGACGTCGAGGAAGTTCGCCGGCGCCATGCCGTAGAGCTTGATGATGTCCATCGTCGCCATGGCGAGACCGGCGCCGTTGACCATGCAGCCGATATTGCCGTCGAGCGTGACGTAGTTGAGATCGTATTTCGACGCCTCGATTTCCTTGGCGTCTTCCTCGGTCAGATCGCGCAACGACACCGCGATCTCGGGATGGCGGAACAGGGCGTTGTCGTCGAAGGACACCTTGGCATCGAGCACGCGGAGCTCGCCCTGCTTGGTCACGACCAGCGGATTGATCTCCAGCATCGACATGTCCTTGGCGACGAAGGCCGCGTAGAGCTGCGCGGTGAGCTTCTCGGCCTGCTTGGCGAGGTCGCCGGACAGATTCAGCGCCTTCGCGACCGTGCGGCCGTGATGGCCCATGATGCCGGTCGCCGGATCGACCGAGAAGGTCACGATCTTCTCCGGCGTGTTGTGCGCGACGTCCTCGATGTTGACGCCGCCTTCGGTCGACACCACGAAGGAGACGCGCGAGGTCTCGCGGTCGACCAGGATCGAGAGGTAGAATTCCTTGTCGATGTCGGAGCCGTCCTCGATGTAGAGGCGGTTGACCTGCTTGCCGGCAGGTCCGGTCTGTACGGTGACCAGCGTCGCGCCCAGCATCTGCTTGGCGAATTCGTTGACCTCTTCCACCGACTTGGCGATGCGGACGCCGCCTTTGTCGCCGGCGGATGCTTCCTTGAACTTGCCCTTGCCGCGCCCGCCGGCATGGATCTGGCTCTTCACCACCCAGACCGGGCCGGGAAGCTGTCTTGCGGCGGCGTCGGAGTCCGAGGCCTTGAGAACCGCTACGCCGCGCGAAATCGGAACGCCGAATTCATGCAGCAGCGCTTTGGCCTGATATTCATGGATATTCATATGGTCGCTCCCTGAACCCGCGGGCGGTGACCTCATGGGCCCACCTCAGTCTTGTGGCTGGCATACCATATACCACAGGAACTGCAACCCGGATTCTTTGACAATCGAGATCTGCCGAGACCGGAACCCCACCCCGGTCAGCCGGGGTCCGGAAGTGAAACCGCCGAAGACCGGGTTTCGATCTTCGGCGGGTATTGCTTTGCCTTAGCGGCCGAGAAGATCGGGTGCGATCTTCTTGCAGGCATCGACCAAGCCCTGCACGGCACCGACCGACTTGTCAAACGCCTCGCGGTCCTTGCCGGCGAGTTCGATCTCGACCACGCGCTCGACGCCCTTGGCGCCGATCACGACGGGCACGCCGACATACATGTCCTTCACGCTGTACTCGCCGTTGAGATAGGCGGCGCAGGGCAGCACGCGCTTCTTGTCCTTCAGATAGCTCTCGGCCATCGCGATCGCGGAGGCGGCAGGGGCGTAGAAGGCCGAGCCGGTCTTGAGCAGGTTGACGATCTCGGCGCCGCCATTGCGGGTGCGGTCGACGATCTCGTCGAGGCGCGCCTGTGAGGTCCAGCCCATCTTGACGAGGTCGGGCAGCGGGATGCCGGCGACGGTGGAGTACTTCACCAGCGGCACCATGGTGTCGCCGTGGCCGCCGAGCACGAAGGCGGTGACGTCCTCGACCGAGACGTTGAACTCGTCGGCGAGGAAGTAGCGGAAGCGGGCCGAATCCAGCACGCCGGCCATGCCGACGACCTTCTTGTGCGGCAGGCCCGAAGCCTTCTGCAGCGCCCAGACCATGGCGTCGAGCGGGTTGGTGATGCAGATGACGAAGGCGTCGGGGGCGTACTTCTTGATGCCGGCGCCGACCTGCTCCATGACCTTGAGGTTGATGGAGAGGAGGTCGTCGCGGCTCATGCCGGGCTTGCGCGGCACGCCGGCGGTGACGATGCAGACCTTGGCGTTGTCGAGCGCCTCATAGGAGTTCGCGCCGGTGTAGTGGGCGTCGAAGCCGTCGACCGGCGAGGACTGCGCGATGTCGAGCGCCTTGCCCTGCGGCACGCCCTCGGCGATGTCGAACATCACGACGTCGCCCAGTTCTTTCAGGCCGATGAGGTGAGCCAGCGTTCCGCCGATCTGGCCGGAGCCAATCAAAGCAATCTTGTCGCGCGCCATGTGAACCTGTCCTTTAGACACGTAAGGAGGGGAAACTGAGACGGGTGGTTATCCCTTTCGTCTCCCCCGTTCAAGTCGCCCAATGCCCAATTGTCGGGCTTGCCGAGATAGCAGCCAGCATACCCCGGCCGTCATTCCGGGGCGCGCGAAGCGCGAGCCCGGAATCCATAACCACCATCCGGAGTATGGATTCCGGGCTCGTCGCTTTGCGACGCCCCGGAATGACGGCGGGGATAGGACTTAAGTCTCGACCAAGCCCTTGGTCGAGCCGCTGGCGGTGGAATCCTTGCGGCCGTGAGGCAGCGCCAGATAGGATTCCGAGCTCATTTCGATCAGGCGCGAGGCGGTCCGGTTGAACTCCATGGCCTCGGTGCCATCGGTCGCGAGGTAGAGCGAGATCGGATTGGCGTCGGCCGAGGCCATCAGCTTCACGGCGTTGTCATAGAGCGTATCGATCAGGGTGATGAAGCGCTTGGCCGCGTTGCGCTGGGAGAGGTCCATCACTGGAATATGGTCGACCAGGAGGGTGTGATAGTCGTGCGCCAGCCTGAGGTAGTCGGATGCACCGAGCGGCTGCTCGCAGAGGTCGGCGAAGGAGAAACGCGCCACGCCATGGGCCGAGCACGGCACGTGCAGAATGCGGCCCTTGATCGAAATGTCACGCGAGCGGCATTTGGCGCCGCCCGTCATCCGCTTCCAGGCCCGATCGAGCGCGGCGTCCGCATCGCCATCGGCCGGTGTCAGCCACATCGGCACGCCCTGCAGCTTCTCCAGGCGGAAGTCGGTGCGCGCATCGAGCCGCGCGACGTCCATGTGGTCGGTGATCTGCTTGATGAAGGGCAGGAACAGCGAGCGGTTCAGGCCACCCTTGTAGAGATCGTCGGGCGCGACGTTGGAGGTCGCGACCACGACGGTGCCGAGCTCGAACAATTTGGCGAACAGGCGGCCCAGGATCATCGCGTCCGCGATGTCGGTGACGTGGAATTCGTCGAAGCAGAGCAGCCAGCTCTCCTCGAAGATCGCATTGGCCGTCAGAGCGATGACGTCGCTGTCGGCGATCTCGCCGCGCGCGATGCTCTGGCGATAATCGTAGATGCGCTCGTGCACGTCCGCCATGAACTCGTGGAAATGCGCGCGGCGCTTATGCTCGACCGATGAGTGCTGGAAGAACAGGTCCATCAGCATGGTCTTGCCGCGGCCGACCTCGCCGTGGATGTAAAGCCCGCGCGGCGCCTCGTCCTTGTCACCAGAGCTGAACAGGCGGCTGAGCAGGCCCTGCTTGCGGGTGGGCTTGTAGGTCGAAAGCCGCAGGTCCAGCGCCGCATAGGCCTCGGCGACCTCGGCCTGCGCGGGATCCGGCTCGATCGCGCCGGACGCGATCTCGGCCTGATAGGCCTCGCGGAATGAGGGATTTGGGGTGGAGAGCATGGCTCTTTACCGCCAGAGACGGACGGAAATTGCAAGCCGTGAAATGGGGTCAGAGGTATGCGCGTTTCTTCTCCCTCGCCCCGTTCTTACGGGGGCGTGACGAGCTTCGCTCGCGCTGGGAGGGTCGGGGTGAGGGGCTCTATCCGCGTATGAGATCCATCGAAAGACCTGCCCCCCCCTCACCCGGATCGCGAGAGCGATCCGACCTCTCCCCGCAAGCGGGGAGAGGTTAAGAAAGAAATTACTCACACAGCTCGTAGGCATCCTCGACCACATACGGGCCGCCGCCGGTGGACGCGCGCGAGGAGAACAGCACGAAGCGTTCGGCCATGAACGCCTTGCTCGGGAAATAGCCGCGCAGCGAGAGATAATCGGCGACGTCGCGGTCGGAGGCATCGTGCAGCCTCGCAAGCGTGACGTGCGGAATGAACTTGCGTCCCTCCGGGTCGAGGCCGATCCGCTGCATCATGCGCTCGAGCTCGGCCTGCAATTCCATCAGCGGCTTGCTCGGCGCAATCGTGGCGACCACCGCGCGGGGCTTGCGGCCGCCGAAGCTGGTGAGCCCCTGCACCTTCACCTCGAACGGCTTGCGGTCGACGCGAAACAGCATCGAGGCGATCTCGTTGGCGGAAGCACCGTCGATGTCGCCAATGAAGCGCAGGGTGACGTGATAATTTTCGGGATCGATCCAGCGGGCGCCGGGGAGGCCACCTCTCAAGTTGGAAAGCGACTGGCCGATTTCGGCCGGAATTTCCAGACCCGTGAACAAACGCGGCATCGTTTCGCACTCCCGATGCTTGGGTACGGTGCTCGAACAGCGAGAACCATATCCAAATTAGAGCCGGCGACGAATCACCGGTACCCTGATTCCTATCGCAGTTGTGTGACTCTGCGAAGCACAGCGCGCCTCACCCCGGTAAAACCCCGGGAATTAGGGTTAGCGCTGCCTGGTTTCAACGCCGTTGCTCAGCGATCGTGCCAATGAATGCCTCCACCATGGGCATGATCCTGCCGACGATGATGTCGACGCCTTCAGCGGTCGGATGAATGCCGTCGGCCTGGTTGAGCTTGGCCTCGGCCGCGACGCCTTCGAGGAAGAACGGATAGAGCGGCACGTCGAATGTCTTCGCCAGATCCGGATAAATCGAATTGAAGCGCGCGGCGTATTCGGCGCCGTAATTCGGCGGCGCCAGCATGCCGCAGAGCATGACCGCAATCTTTCGCGCCTTGAGCCGCTGGACGATGTCGGTCAGCGCGGCGCGCGCCACGTCGGGATCGATGCCGCGCAACGCGTCATTGGCGCCGAGCTCGACGATGACGCCGTCAGTTCCATCGGGCACCGACCAGTCGAGCCGGTCGCGGCCGCCCGAGGTGGTGTCGCCGGACACCCCGGCATTGGTCATGTCGACCTCTATGCCTTTGGCCCGCAAGGCTTTTTGAAGCTTTTGGGGGAACGCCTCCTGGGCCGGAAGGCCAAGGCCCGCGCTCAGGGAATCGCCGAGGACGACGAGCTTGACCGGCTTTGCCGCACCCGCCCAAGCGGGATTCGCCATCGTCATGACGGCGAGCATCAACACGGCTATGTGCATGAACAATCCGTAACGCCTCTCGACCCCGCGTGCGGACTTGCCATATGACCGGACCATGGACACTCGCATCGACCCCTCTTCGCTCGCCGCTACCGCGGACACCATCGCCATCTCCAACGTCAACCTCTCATTGGGCACGGGCGCGGCACGCGTTCACATCCTCAAGGATATCAGCCTGCGGGTCGGCCGGAGCGAGACGATCGGACTGATCGGCCCGTCAGGCTCGGGCAAATCCACGCTGCTGATGGTTATGGCGGGGCTGGAACGTCCTGATAGCGGAGAGGTGGTGGTGAATGGCACGCCTTTCAATGCCCTCGACGAGGACGCGCTGGCGCGCTTCCGCGGCCGCCAGGTCGGCATCGTCTTCCAGTCCTTTCACCTGATCCCGACCATGACGGCGCTGGAGAACGTCGCAGTGCCGCTCGAGCTCGCCGGCAACCCCGATGCCGCCAAGCGCGCGGCAGAGGAGCTGCAATCGGTCGGGCTCGGTGACCGCCTGCATCATTATCCGACCCAGCTCTCCGGCGGCGAGCAGCAGCGCGTCGCGCTCGCCCGCGCGCTGGCACCCGATCCCGCGATCCTGGTCGCCGACGAGCCGACCGGCAATCTCGACGAGACCACCGGTAAGCAGATCGTCGATCTGCTGTTCAGCAAGCACGCCGAGCGCGGCATGACCTTGGTGCTGGTGACGCACGATTCCTCGCTCGCGCATCGCTGCGATCGCGTCATCCGCCTGCGCTCCGGTCGCATCGACACGCAGTCTGCGCCCGCATGAGCGCTGTGGCCGAATCGTTCGCGAAACCCAACGCCGTCGCGCTGTCGCTGCGCTACGCCTTGCGCGAATTGCGCGGCGGCCTGCGCGGCTTCTATGTCTTCATCGCCTGCATCGCACTCGGCGTGATGGCGATCGCCGGCGTCGGCTCGGTGTCGGCGAGCCTGAGCGACGGTCTGGCGCGCGAAGGCCGCACGCTGCTCGGAGGCGACGTCTCTTTCGTGCTGTTCCAGCGCGAGGCCAAGCCGGAAGAGGTCGCGTTCCTGCGCTCGCGCGGCACGCTGTCGGCGGCTGCGACCTTGCGCGGCATGGCGCGTTCGGCTGACGGCAAGCTGGCGCTGGTCGAGATGAAGGCGGTCGATAACACCTATCCGATGCTGGGACAGCTGACGCTGGCACCAAAGCTGCCGATGGCCGATCTGCTCGCCGAGCGTGACGGCGCGTTCGGTGCCGCCGCCGATCCGACGCTGCTGGCGCGGCTCTCGCTCAAGACCGGCGACCGCGTCACGATCGGGTCCGCAACGTTCCAGATCCGCTCCACCGTCGAGGCCGAGCCGGACAAGCTCGCCGGCGGCATCGGCTTCGGGCCGCGCTTTCTGATCAGCGAGGCGGCCTTGCGCGCCACCGGCCTGATCCAGCCCGGCAGCCTGGTGCGCTGGGTCTACCGGGTCAAGCTGCCGGAGGCCGCGAACAACGAGCGCGCCACCGAAGCCTTCATCGCGGATGCGCGCAGCGCCGCGCCGCAGGCCGGCTGGGAGATCCGCAGCCGCTCCAACGCCTCGCCGCAGCTCGAGCGCAACATCAACCGCTTCACGCAGTTCCTGACGCTGGTCGGCCTTGCCGCGCTGCTGGTCGGCGGCGTCGGCGTCGCCAATGCCGTGAAGAGTCACATCGACCGCAAGCTCGAGGTGATCGCCGCCTTCAAGGCCGTCGGCGCCACCGGCCGGGACGTGTTCGGCATCTACCTGGCGCAAGTGGTCCTGCTGGCCGCGATCGGGTCCGTGATCGGCCTGGCGCTCGGCGCGGCGATGCCCTTTGCGATCGTTGGCCTGTTCGGCAAGCTGTTGCCGCTGCCGGTGGTGCCGGCCGTGCACACCGACGAGCTCGCGCTGTCCTTCCTCTACGGCCTCCTCACCGCGCTCGCCTTCGGCCTGTGGCCGCTCGCGCGCGTGCACGACGTGCCGGTGGCCGCGCTGTTCCGCGACACCATCAGCTCCGAATGGCACCGGCCACGCGCGAGCTATCTCGTGTTCATGGCCGTCGTGATCGCACTCCTCATCACGGTCGTGATCGGCCTGTCGTTCGACAGGCGCATCGCCGCGGTGTTCGTGGCCTCCTCAGTGGTCGTGTTCGTCTTGCTGCGCGGCATCGCCGCCCTGCTGATGACGATCGCACGACGGCTGCCACGCACGCGGCTGCCGATGCTGCGGCTTGCGATCGCCAACATCCACCGGCCGGGCGCGCTGACGCCGTCCGTCGTGCTGTCGCTGGGCCTAGGGCTCGCCGTGCTCGTCACCATCACCCAGATCGACGGCAATCTGCGCCGGCAGTTCCTGGCGGCGCTCCCCGACCAGGCGCCATCGTTCTTCTTCATCGACATTCCGAGCGCGCAGGCCGAGCAGTTCGATGGCTATCTGCGCCAGATCGCCCCCGGCGCCAGGATCGAAGACGTGCCGATGCTGCGCGGACGCATCGTCGCCGCGCGCGGGGTGCGCGCCGAGGAGCTCAAGCCGTCCACGGATTCGGAATGGGTGCTGCAGAGCGATCGCGGCCTGACCTACACCGCCGAGCTGCCGAAGGGCTCCAAGGTGGTCGAGGGCGAATGGTGGCGCGCCGATTATTCCGGCCCGCCGCTGGTCTCGATGGAGAAGAAGATCGCCGACGGGCTCGGCCTCAAGCTCGGCGACGAGGTGGTGGTCAACGTGCTCGGCCGCGACATTCCGGCCAAGATCAGCAATTTGCGCACGATCGACTGGCAGGGTCTCGGCATCAATTTCGTCCTTGTGTTCTCGCCCAACGCCTTCAAGGGCGCGCCGCACACCCATATCGCGACGCTGACAGAAGCGGGCGGAAAGGCGGCGGGCGACGGCAAGATCATCAAGGAGGTCGCCGACGCCTATCCGATGGTGACGAGCGTGCGCGTGCGCGAGGTGATGGAGACGGTCGGCTCTGTGGTGACCAATCTGGCCCTGGCGATCCGCGGCGCCAGCGCCGTGACGCTGATCTCGGCGATCCTGGTGCTGGGCGGGGCGCTCGCCGCCGGCCACCGCCACCGCGTCTATGATGCGGTAATCCTGAAGACCCTCGGCGCGACGCGGCTGCGGCTGCTCGGCGCCTATGCCCTCGAATACCTGCTGATCGGCCTTGCCACCGCGGTGTTCGGGGTGATCGCGGGCAGCATCGCGGCCTGGCTGATCGTGACGCGGCTGATGACGCTGAGCTTCGTCTGGCAGGCCGGCAGCGCCGCCGGCGTGGTCGCCGCCGCGCTGGTCGTGACCGTCGGGCTCGGGCTTGCCGGCACGCTGCTGGCATTGAACAAAAAGCCCGCGACGGTGTTGCGAAATTTGTGACAAAATGTAGCGGCGGATCGAGCTGCCCGGAATCGGCCCGGTTTCGGCGATTAACCACGCTACCGGTCAGCTTCGCGTCAGGATTGACGCCGAGGGCGACATTCAGCCGCGCGTGGAAGGTTGCGGCGAATGTGTTAGTTTCCCACATATCGGATGGGTTCGGAGTCCCGATTGTGAGCCAAAATTTAGTCGGCTGGCAGCGGTCTCCGAGATAGAATTTGACGAACCGGCGGCATGGCGACCCTCGTGCCGGACCGGACCAACCAACGGGAATTCGACCATGTCGGACCTAGACCGTAACTACGCTTCTCCTTTCGGCAGGGCCGCCGGGCGTGTTGACGCCGCGACGGTCGATGCCGGCCTGCGCGCCTATATGCTGCGCATCTACAACTACATGAGCATTGGCCTGGCCATCACCGGCCTTGCCGCGCTCGGCGTCTACATGGCCGCCGTGACCGACGTTCCGACGGCGGACGCCGTCCGCGTCGGCAAGGTGTTCCTGACGCCGTTCGGCTACGCCATGTTCGTCAGCCCCCTGAAGTGGCTGTTCATCCTGGCGCCGCTCGCGATGGTGTTCGTGATCTCGGCAGGCATCAATCGTCTGGCACCCTCGACCGCCCAGATCCTGTTCTGGGTGTTCGCGGCGCTGATGGGCATCTCGCTGTCGTCGATCTTCCTGGTGTTCACGCACACCTCGATCGTGCGGGTGTTCTTCATCACCGCGGCGACCTTCGGTGCGCTGAGCCTCTACGGCTACACCACCAAGCGTGACCTGACCGGCATGGGCTCGTTCCTATTCATGGGCCTGATCGGCATCGTTCTCGCCAGCCTGGTGAACCTGTTCCTGGCCAGCTCGATGCTGCAGTTCATCGTGTCGGTGGTCGGCGTGCTGGTGTTCTCGGGCCTGACCGCCTGGGATACCCAGCGGCTGAAGAACGACTACATCTACGGCTATGCCTCGGCCGGCGGTGACGTCGCAGAGCGTTCGGCCATCACCGGCGCACTGTCGCTGTACCTGAACTTCATCAACCTGTTCACGCTGCTGCTGCAGCTCCTCGGCCAGCGCGAGTAAGCTCTGAGACGAGAGAACGGACACGAACCCCGGCCGAAAGGCCGGGGTTTTTGTTTTGAGGGTACGGCCTCTCCCCGTCATTGCGAGGAGCTCGCGACAAAATTGCGCAGCAATTTTGCGCCGATGCGACGACGCAATCCAGAGCCCCTCCGCAGATGCATTTCTGGATTGCTTCGCTGCGCTCGCAATGACGGGTGTGGAGGCAGCGCAGCCTCTTCCGGCCCCTCAGGGAACGCTCTATCCTTCCCCCATGTCCGCACCCGATATCAGGCCCACCACCGAGGCCGACCTCCCCGCCGTCACCGCCATCTACCAGCAGGCCGTCCGCGAGGGCACGGCGACGTTCGAGCTGGAGCCGCCCGACCTCTCGGAAATGACGCGCCGCTATCGCGCGCTGATCGACGGCGGCTATCCCTATTTCGTCGCCATGCTGGACGGCCGCGTGGCCGGCTATGCCTATGCCGGCGCCTACCGGCCGCGGCCCGCCTATCGCTTCACGGTGGAGAACTCGATCTATCTCGATCCGTCCTTCCACCGCCGCGGCGTCGGCTCAATGCTGCTGGAACGGCTGATCGTCGAATGCGAAGCGCGCGGCTTTCGCCAGATGATCGCTGTCATCGGCGATTCCGCCAATGCCGGGTCGATCGGCGTGCACACAAGGTGCGGCTTCAAGATGATCGGCACGCATCCCAGTGTCGGGCTGAAATTCGGCCGCTGGCTGGACACCGTGATGATGCAGCGCGACCTCGGCGAGGGCGCAAGCACGGTGCCGGGGAAGTAGTTCATCCGTCATTCCGGGGCGATGCGCAGCATCGAACCCGGAATCCATTGAACGGCAGGGGCGGTGGAGGGATGGATTCTCGGGTGCGCAATTGCGCACCATAGCTCGCGACTTCGTCGCGCCCCGGAATGACGATCGATGGTTGGTCTACACCACCGCCAATTTGCGATCGATCACCAGCAGCACCCGCTCGAGCTCGTGGCCGCGACGCAGGATCAGGCCGGTCGCCGAGATCACGCTGTACATGCCCTGCTTGCGCGCCAGGCGCGGGTCCTTCTCGATGCGATAGATCGGCACTTCCGAGGCGCGGCGATAGACCGAGAACACGGCGCGGTCCTTCAGGAAGTCGATGGCATAGTCGCGCCATTCGCCGTCGGCGACCATGCGGCCGTAGAGATTGAGAATCCGGTGCAGCTCGAGCCGGTTGAACGTCACCCGGTTCGGCTGCGCATGCGCCGCGGCAGGACGCGCCGCCGCGCGCTGCTCGCTCGGATCGGCATCCTCCGACGTCAGACTCATGGGAAGCGCCTCCTCATCGCACGGCTACCCGCGTCCGCCAAGATCGTCCCGGAACCGCGTTCGTGACAATTGCATGATTGCGCCAACCGTTCCGCATCGCAAGGGGCTCGACCTATCGAATCGGCGTCGCATAAGGGCACACGCAAGGGTGGAACTCCGTCGCGGCAAACCGTCACGGGATCGTTAGCAGGAATCATAGTATCGCCGCTTTTCCGCCAACCGCCTGCCGC
The DNA here is from genome assembly GCF_020194055.1 of Bradyrhizobium sp. NBAIM03. NCBI lineage: Bacteria > Pseudomonadati > Pseudomonadota > Alphaproteobacteria > Hyphomicrobiales > Nitrobacteraceae > Bradyrhizobium > Bradyrhizobium sp. NBAIM03. The sequence continues at coordinate 39,686 of NZ_JADYVS010000038.1, forward strand.
CCTGCACTGCGAAAAGGGTGACGTGCGTTGACCCGGTCCTTTCGGTTCCGGATTCCTCAGCCCCCAGCCCCCCGGGGTCGAACAGGATCGGGTCTGTACGCACGACAAGGAGGGCCAACGCAAGTTGGTCCTTTTTTGTTTGTGCCGAGATGTTTCCGGGTCCGCCGTCATTCCCGGGCGCGCGAAGCGCGAGCCCGGAATCCATTTACCATCACAAGCTGAGAAATGGATTCCGGGTTCGCGCCAAGAGGCGCGCCCCGGAATGACGAGCATCAATTGCTGAGACGTTCTGCCTGCTTCAATGCAGCGACGTGTAGGCCGCACCCAGCATCGGGCCCGGTCGCTCGCGGCTGCCGTCCTGGACGTAGACCACCGCGCCGTCGACGCCGTCGCGCGTGAGGTTCTCGATCGGCACCGTCCAGCTCTCCGGACGGCCGGTCCAGTCGCCGACCTTGAGCAGGCTGCGCACCACGTTGTGATAGGTGACCTGCTGCCCCTTGTTCTCGCCGCGGGTGATCGCGATCGGCACCGACTTCGCGATCGAGCAGATCCAGACCTCTCCGCGCGAGACCGTGGGCTCCTTGCTTGCGGCGACCGACACGTTGATCTGCTTGCCCGAGAGCGACATCGTCACCGGCACGCTCATCACGCCAGTGCCCTTGTCGGTCTTGCCGATCGCGTTCTCGATGCCGGTGCGATCGCTGCCGATGACATGGGTGGAGCCGTTGACCACGACCTGCGGCGTGTAGACCTCGCGGTCGCCGCGCATGCGCGAATAGGCACGCTGCCGTGCAGAGAAGCGCGAATCCGCCAGTGTGTCCTTCCAGCCGAGATAGTCCCAATAATCGATCGGCATGCTCAGCGCGATGACGGAGGGGTCCTTGGAGAGATCGCCGATGATCTGGTCGGCGGGCGGGCAGGAGGAGCAGCCCTGCGAGGTGAACAATTCGACGACGGCGCGGGGTTCAGCTTCGGCAGGACGAATGACGGCGATGATCGCACATATGCCGAGAGCTCCCGACCAGAGGGCGCCGGACCAACGTGGAATCAGATGGGAAGCCGTCATTGTCGTCATGTCGAACGCCGCACACCGTTGCTCTCAGGGGGAAATCTTATCGCCGGATGGTCACCGTAGTCTTACGGGGCGCGGTACATTCATCCATCCGGGCCACCGTCCAAAGGGAGGTTTTCCGCCGGGCGGGCCCATCTGAAGCGTACCGCAAACGCGCGAAGGCGGCCTTTGATAGGCCGCCTTCGTTAAGGCTTCTACTCACTTCGCAGTGAGCCATCATTCACAAATCCGCGTTTACGCCGCGAGCTTGCGCAGCACGTAGTGCAGGATGCCGCCGTTGCGGTAGTAGTCGAGCTCGTCCAGCGTATCGATGCGGCAGAGCAGCGAAACGCGCTGCAGCGAACCGTCGCCGGAGACGATCTCCGCGGTCAGCTTCTGGCGCGGCTTGAGGTCGCCGACGAGGCCGCGGATGGTCACCTTCTCGTCGCCCTTCAGCCCAAGCGACTGCCAGGAGGTGCCTTCCTCGAAGGTCAGCGGCAGCACGCCCATGCCGACCAGGTTGGAGCGGTGGATGCGCTCGAAGCTCTGGCAGATCACGGCGCGCACGCCGAGCAGGCGCGTGCCCTTGGCGGCCCAGTCGCGCGAGGAGCCATTGCCGTACTCGGCACCCGCGAACACCACCAGCGGCACCTTCTCTTCCTGGTACTTCATCGCGGCGTCGTAGATCGACATCTGCTCGCCGTCGGGCCAGTGCTTGGTCAGGCCGCCCTCGGGGATGTTTCCGTCCGCGCCCTTCAGCATGAAGTTCTTGATGCGGATGTTGGCGAAGGTGCCGCGCATCATCACTTCATGGTTGCCGCGACGCGTGCCGTACTGGTTGAAGTCGGCCGGACGCACCTGGTGCTCGCTGAGATATTTGCCGGCGGGCGAGGTGAGCTTGATCGAGCCGGCCGGCGAGATGTGGTCGGTGGTGATCTTGTCGCCGAACATGGCGAGGATGCGCGCCTCGACGATGTCGGTGACCGGCTCCGGCTCCTTCTTCATGCCTTCGAAGTAGGGCGGGTTCTGCACATAGGTCGAAGACATGTTCCAGCGATAGGTCTCACTCTCGACCGTCTTGATCTTGCGCCAGTTGGTGTCGCCCTTGAACACGTCGGCATACTTCTTCTTGAAGATCGACGCGGTCACGAACTTCTTCATGAAGGCGTTGATCTCCTTGGTCGTCGGCCAGATGTCCTTCAGGTACACCGGCTTGCCGTCCTTGCCCTCGCCGAGCGGCTCGGTGGCGAGGTTCTTGGTGACGCTGCCCGCGAGCGCGTAGGCGACCACCAGCGGCGGCGAGGCCAGGTAGTTCGCCTGCACATCCGGCGAAACGCGGCCTTCGAAGTTGCGGTTGCCGGAGAGCACGGCGGCCGCGACGACGCCGTTGTCGTTGATCGACTTCGAGATCTCCTCAGGCAGCGGACCGGAATTGCCGATGCAGGTGGTGCAGCCGAAGCCGACCAGGTTGAATCCGACCTTGTCGAGATCGGGCTGCAGACCGGAATTGGCGAGATATTCCGCGACCACCTGGCTGCCCGGCGCGAGCGAAGTCTTCACCCACGGCTTGGCCTTGAGACCCTTCGCAGCCGCATTGCGCGCGAGCAGGCCGGCACCGATGAGCACGCTCGGGTTCGAGGTGTTGGTGCAGGAGGTGATCGCAGCGATCACGACGTCGCCATGGCCGATGTCGAAGTTCTTGCCTTCGACGGAGAAACGCTTGGCCGGCTCCTCGGCCTTCTTGTACTCGCTGGCAAGCGCGAGCGAGAAGCCGTCCGCGACGGTGGGCAGCGCGATGCGGCCTTCGGGACGCTTCGGGCCTGCCATCGACGGCACGACGTCGCCGAGGTCGAGGGTCAGCGTTTCCGTGAACACGGGGTCGGGCGACTTGGCGGTGCGGAACAGGCCCTGCGCCTTGGCATAGGCCTGCACCAGCGCGACTCGGGCCGAGGCACGGCCGGAGGTCTTGAGATAATCGAGCGCGGCGGCATCGACCGGGAAGAAGCCGCAGGTCGCGCCGTATTCGGGCGCCATGTTGGCGATCGTCGCCTTGTCGGCGACCGAGAGGTGGTCGAGGCCGGGGCCGAAGAACTCGACGAACTTGCCGACCACGCCGAGCTTGCGCAGCATCTGCGTCACGGTGAGTACGAGGTCGGTCGCGGTGACGCCTTCCTTCAGCGCGCCCTTCAGCTTGAAGCCGACGACGTTGGGCAGCAGCATCGACAGCGGCTGGCCGAGCATGCAGGCTTCCGCCTCGATGCCGCCGACGCCCCAGCCGAGCACGGCAAGGCCGTTGACCATGGTGGTGTGCGAATCGGTGCCGACCAGCGAATCGGGATAGGCCACCTCGAAGGTGCCGGTCTTCTTGCCGACGGTCATCTTCTCCTTCTTGGTCCAGACCGTCTGGGCCAGATATTCGAGATTGACCTGGTGGCAGATGCCGGTGCCGGGCGGCACGACGGAGAAGTTCGAGAACGCCTTCTGGCCCCACTTCAGGAACTCGTAGCGCTCCTGGTTCTGCTTGTATTCCTCGGTGACGTTCTTGCCGAAAGCCTTGTTGTCGCCGAAGAAGTTCACGATCACGGAATGGTCAATGACGAGATCGACGGGCACCAAGGGGTTGATCTTCTCAGGCTCGCCACCGAGCTTCTGCATCGCGTTGCGCATCGCGGCGAGGTCGACCACCGCGGGCACGCCGGTGAAGTCCTGCATCAGCACCCGCGCCGGGCGGAAGGCGATCTCATGCTCCAGCGACTTCTTGCGCAGCCATTTCGACACCGCGACGATGTCTTCCTTCTTGACCGAACGGCCATCCTCGTTGCGCAGCAAATTCTCGAGCAGGACCTTCATCGAGTAGGGAAGTTTCGAAATTCCCTTCAGACCATTCTTCTCGGCGGTGGGCAGGCTGTAATAGACATAGGTCTTGGCGCCGACCTTGAGAGTCTTTTTGCATTTGAAGCTGTCGAGCGAGGTCATGTAGGAGATCCCAATTGCTAGTTATACCCGGCAGGGTATTTTAACACCGTCAGCGTATCAGGCTGGGCCGCTTGCAGGGGCAGGTTGAGTTGCTGCATCAAGTAGTTCCGGGCTTATAGAAGCTTTCTAACCGCGCCGCCACAGCCACTATCGTGCCGCAGCAATTCGCGAGCCAAAAATTCCCATGCGCTACCCCAAGATTTCCTGAGGCCCGGCTGTGAGCGGACTGAACCAAGGCGACATGCGGCTGTCAGGTCACGGGCTGAGATGCGTGCGGGGCGGGCGCGAGGTGTTCGCCGGGCTCGATTTCGCGGCCGGGTCGGGCGAGGCCGTGGCTGTGGTCGGCCGCAATGGATCGGGCAAGACCTCGCTGCTGCGGCTGATCGCGGGCCTGCTCGTTCCGGCCGGCGGGACGATCGCGCTGGAGGGGGGCCATAGTGAGCTGACCCTGGCGGAGCAGTGCCACTATCTCGGCCATCGCGATGCCCTGAAGCCGGCGCTGAGCGTGGCCGAAAACCTGACGTTTTGGGCTGATTTTCTCGGCGGCGAGCGTTTCGATGCCGTCGAGAGCCTTGCCAAGGTGGGGCTCGACCACGCCATCCATCTGCCCGCCGGATTCCTGTCCGCGGGACAGCGCCGCCGGCTCTCGCTGGCGCGGCTGCTGACCGTCCGCCGCCCGGTCTGGCTCCTGGATGAGCCGACCAATGCGCTTGATGTCGCCGGTCAGGACATGTTCGCCGGCCTGATGCGCGAGCATCTTGCTTCCGGCGGCATGATCGTCGCGGCGACGCATGCCCCGCTCGGCATCGAATCGCGGGAGCTGCGGATCGGAGGTGTGGCGTGAAGTTCAGGCACCCTCAGTTTTCCAAGCGGCCGCGCGCTGCTCTCCCCGTTCCCTCGCCTCTCCCGCGTACGGGAGAGGCGGGCGCGGAGCGCCGGGAGAGGGTTCTCTCCTCTGGGGGAGTCGTCGTTGTCGAGACACCCTCTCCCCACCCCTCCCCCGCAGGCGGGGGAGGGAGCGCACCGCACCCGGAGCTCCAGCCCGGCTCCCACGTCCGCTCCGCCGGGAGAGCCGCCCCATGACCGCCCTTGCCGCCCTCATCCGCCGGGACATCCGCATCGCGCTCCGCGTCGGCGGCGGGGCCTTGATTGGCGTCTTGTTCTTCCTGACCGTGGTGGTGCTGATGCCGTTCGCGGTCGGGCCGGATTTGGCGCTGCTGTCGCGGCTGGGACCTGCGATCCTCTGGCTCGGCGCCCTGCTCGCGAGCCTGCTGACCCTCGACCGGCTGTTCATGGCCGACCATGAGGACGGCTCGCTTGACCTGATCACGATGAGCCGGACGCCGCTGGAACTCGCCTGCGCCGCCAAGGCGCTGGCGCATTGGCTCGCCGCCGGCCTGCCGCTGATTGTCGCAACCCCCGTGCTCGGCCTGTTGCTCAACCTCGACATGATCGCCACGGCCGCGGTGGCGCTGACGCTGCTGGCGGGCACTCCGGCGCTGACCTTCACCGGCATGATCGGCGCGGCGCTGGCGGTGACGCTGCATCGCGGCGGGCTGTTGATGGCGGTGCTGGTGCTGCCGCTGTCGATTCCCGTGCTGATTTTCGGCGTTGCGGCCTCGCAGGCGGTGATCGTCGGTCCCATGACCTTCGGCGCGCCGTTCTCGATCCTGTGCGCACTGTCGCTGGTCAGCCTCGTGATCGGCCCGTTCGCGGCCGCAGCAAGCCTGCGGCATGGCCTCGACTGAGATGGGCTCGACGGACCTTGACCCGGATCAACTTTCGCGACGGGCTTTCGTGCTGATTGCCTGAGCGGCCCCCGGTGATTATCAGGATACCATGACGCTGATCGACCTCGCCAACCCCACGCGGTTCCTCGCGCTGACAGCGCGGGTGTTGCCGTGGCTGGCGGCCGCGACAATCATCCTGCTCACGATCGGTCTCTATCAAGCTGCGCTCGCGCCCGACGACTATCAGCAGGGCGCGACCGTCAAGATCATGTTCATCCACGTGCCCAATGCCTGGCTGTCGATGTTCGTGTGGGGCGTGATGAGCATCGCATCGTTGGGCACGCTGGTGTGGCGGCATCCGCTCGCCGACGTCGCCGCCAAGGCCGCAGCTCCGATCGGCGCCGCCTTCACCTTCCTCGCGCTGCTCACGGGCTCGCTCTGGGGCCGGCCGATGTGGGGCACCTATTGGGAGTGGGACGCGCGGCTGACCTCGGTGCTGATCCTGTTCCTGATGTATCTCGGCCTGATGGCGCTGTGGCGCGCCGTCGACGATCCCTCGCGTGCAGCGCGCGCCGCCGCGGTGGTGACCTTGGTCGGCGCGATCAACCTGCCGATCATCAAGTTCTCGGTCGATTGGTGGAACACGCTGCACCAGCCCGCCTCGGTGATGCGCATGGGCGGCTCGGCGCTGGACAAGTCGTTCCTGATTCCGCTGCTGGTGATGGCGGTCGCCTTCACGCTGCTGTTCGTCACGCTGCACCTGGCCGCGATGCGCAACGAGATTTTGCGCCGCCGTGTCCGCTCGCTGCAGATGATGCAGGCCAGCCGCATGGCGTTTTCGAGCGACATGGCCGCCGGTTCGCGTGAAGACAACGCGTCCAAAGAAGCTGGGGCTGCATGACGATGTCGCTCGGTCCTTATGCCTCTTTCATCGTGGCGTCTTACGCAGCTGTCGCCCTCGTGGTCGCGATCCTGATCGGCTGGGTCATGCTCGATTATCGCAGCCAGACGCAGCGCCTGCGCGAGCTGGAGCAGCGCGGCATCACCCGCCCGTCGGGCCGCAGCGCGACGGAGCTGCGATGAGCGATCAGCCTGCCTCCGCTTCGCCGCAGCGCCGCACCTTCCTGGTGATGCTGCCGCTGATCGTCTTCATCGGCCTAGCGCTTTTGTTCTGGTTCCGGCTCGGGAGTGGCGATCCCTCGCGGATTCCGTCCGCGCTGATCGGCCGGCCCGCACCGCAAACCGTGCTGCCGCCGCTCCAGGGATTGCAAGAGAATGGCACGCAGGTGCCGGGACTCGATCCGGCTGCGTTCAAGGGCAAGGTCAGCCTCGTCAACGTCTGGGCGTCCTGGTGCGTGCCCTGCCATGACGAAGCGCCGCTTTTGACCGAAATGGCAAAAGACAAGCGCTTCCAGCTGGTCGGCATCAACTACAAGGACGCCGCCGACAATGCGCGGCGCTTCCTCGGCCGCTACGGCAACCCGTTCGGCCACGTCGGCGTCGACGCCAACGGCCGCGCGTCGATCGAATGGGGCGTCTATGGCGTGCCGGAGACCTTCGTCGTCGGGCGCGAGGGCACCATCGTCTACAAGCTGGTCGGGCCGATCACGCCGCAAAATCTCAAGGCCGTGCTGATGCCGGAGCTGGAGAAGGCGCTGAAGGCAGGAAGCTGATGCCGCGCTCGTACCACACGCTCAACTGTCATCGCCCGACTTGATCGGGCGATCCAGTATTCCAGAGACGCCAGTCGTATACGGAGAAGCTGCGGCGTACTGGATGCCCCGGTCAAGCCGGGGCATGACAGCGGTATGTGGAGCGACGCTTCGCCTGTCCTTCGCCTAACCCTTGCTCACATCCCCCGCCTCGGCCTCGCTTCTCTCCAGCGAGACCGGCGCGAGATGATAGCGCTTGGTCAGCGGCATCTGTGCGATGGCGAAGATCATCGTGATCGGGGTGACGCCGAATACCTTGAAGTTCACCCAGAAATCCGTGCTCTGGGTGCGCCAGACGATCTCGTTCAGCACCGCCATTCCGGCGAAGAACAGCGCCCAGCGCAAGGTGAGGATGCGCCAGCCCTGCGGCGTCAGGTTGAACACCTGGTCGAACATCACGGCGATGAAGGAACGGCCGAACAACAGGCCACCGCCGAGGATCGCGGCGAACAGGCCGTAGATGATGGTCGGCTTGAGCTTGATGAAGGTCTCGTCGTGCAGCACCAGGGTCAGCGTGCCGAACACCAGCACGATCACGCCCGTGACGATCGCCATGATCGGGATGTGTCGCGTCACGATGTAGGAGGCGGCCATCGCGACCGCGATGGCCACCATGAAGGCGCCGGTCGCGGCGAACAGATTGAACTTCGCGTTGACGAAGAAGAACACGAGCAGCGGACCGAGCTCGGTCGCGAGCTTGAACAGCGGATGCGGCTGGGTCTTGTCCATTCTCTCTTCCGTATCTCCCATCCTTCGAGACGACCGCTTCGCGGTCTCCTCAGGATGAGGACCTCATGTGTGGCACGACCTCATCCTGAGGAGCCGCGCAAGCGGCGTCCCGAAGGATGACGCTATTCGATTCCGGCGATGGCGCGGGCGAAGTCGCGCGCGGTGAAGGGCGCGAGATCGTCGACGCCTTCGCCGACGCCGATGAAGTGCACCGGCAGCTTGAACTTCTCCGCGAGCGCCACCAGGATGCCGCCGCGCGCGGTGCCGTCGAGCTTGGTCATGACGAGGCCGGTGACCCCGGCGGTGCGATGGAAGGCCTCGACCTGCGACAGCGCATTCTGGCCGACGGTCGCATCCAGCACCAGCAGCACGGCATGCGGCGCAGTGTCATCCACCTTGCGGATCACGCGCACGACCTTCTCGAGCTCGTTCATCAGCTCGGCCTTGTTCTGCAAGCGGCCCGCGGTGTCGATCAGCAGCACGTCGACATTCTGCTCCTTCGCCGCGGTGAGCGCGTTGAAGGCGAGGCTTGCGGAATCCGAGCCCTGCGCGCCCGCGATGACGGGCGTCTTCGTCCGCTCGCCCCAGACCTTGAGCTGCTCGATGGCGGCGGCGCGAAACGTGTCGCCGGCGGCCAGCATCACCTTGCGGCCTTCGGAGGCGAATTTCTGCGACAGCTTGCCGATCGTGGTGGTCTTGCCGGAACCGTTGACGCCGACCACGAGAATGACGAACGGCTTTTTTGCCGCATCGATCACGAGCGGCTTTGCCACCGGCGACAGCACCTTCTCGACCTCGGTGGCGACGACGTCCTTGACCTCGTCCGCCGAGATCGCCTTGTCGTAGCGCCCCGTGCCGACGGCATCCGCAATGCGCACCGCGACCGACGTGCCGAGGTCGGCGCGCAGCAGCACGTCCTCGATGTCGTCGAGCATGGCGCGGTCGAGCTTGCGCTTGGTGACGAGGTCGGCGACCGCGGTCCCGAGCGAGGACGAGGTGCGCTTCAGCCCATTGGACAGGCGGCGCCACCAGCTCAGCTTGGGGGTCTCGGAGGTGGTATCGTTCATGGTGGCGTGTTAGCCGTTCCGGCCCGTAAACGAAAGCCTTGACCGAAAGTCCTGCGACTGCTCGATGTTCCCCAAATGACCGCCGATGAGATCTTGGCCCGCGTGCTCCATCGCGACGGCCTGATGCTGGTCATCGACAAGCCGGCCGGCCTGCCGGTGCATCGCGGCCCCAAGGGCGGCCCCAATCTGGAGGATTGCTTCGACGCGCTGCGTTTCGGCCTGCCGCGACCGCCGGTGCTGGCCCACCGGCTGGACAAGGACACCTCGGGCTGCCTCGTGCTCGGCCGCCACCGCAAGGCGACGGCATCGCTGGGCCTTTTGTTCAAGCACGGCAAGATCGGCAAAACCTACTGGACCGTGGTCGAAGGCGGCCCTGCCGAGGACGAAGGCACCATCGACATGCCGCTCGGCCGGCTCAATGCCGAACGCGGCTGGTGGCAGAAGCCGGATCCGGAAGGGCAGAAGGCGATCACGAACTGGAAGGTGATGGGCCGGGGCGACGGTTTCACCTGGCTTGCCATGGAACCGGTGACCGGCCGGACCCATCAATTGCGGGTGCATGCGGCCGCGAGCGGCTGGCCGATCTTCGGCGACAACATCTACGGCAACGGTCCGCGCTTCGGCGAGCCGCGCCTGCACCTGCATTCGCGCGAGATCGTGGTGCCGATCTCCCGGAACAAGGAGCCGGTCCGCGTGGTGGCGCCGGCCCCGCCGCATATGCACGAGAAGCTCCGGGCCTGCGGGTGGAAGGGCGAGTAGCCTCGTAGACCCTCATGGTGAGGAGGCGTCAGCGCCGTCTCGAGCCATAGAGGCCCCGCGCATCGCGGCCGTATCCATCCTTCGAGACGCCCGCTTCGCGGGCTCCTCGGGATGAGGAGCGGTGGTCGGTCGAGAAGCGGCTGTGCTCGGCTACCGTGCCATGGTTTACGAAACCTTCAGCGCTCGCCTCTAATGATAACGGTTGCTTAGAACAAGCTTCCGTAACCGCTCAGGACGAGCCGCGCGCGATGACCAATTCCGGGCTATCGATCATCGACGAGGTCGAATCCGCACTGCGGATCGGCTCGCCGGAAAAGGGCCTGGCGACGGCCCGGCGCGTCACCGAGCTGTTCCTCTCCTCCGCCGGCAATTTCGACGACGAGCAGATCGCGCTGTTCGACGACGTGCTCGAGCGCCTGATCGGCACCATCGAGCTGCGCGCCATCGCCGATGTGGCAGCGCGCGTGGCGCTGGCCGAGATCAGCGCGCAGCTGGCGCCGGTCGCGCAGGCGCCGCCGTCGGTGATCCGCCGCCTCGCCAACAATGACGAGATCCGCATCGCCGGCCCCGTGCTGCAGGAATCCGCGCGCCTCGACGACGGCGAGCTGGTGAAGATCGCATCAGCTAAGGGCGAGCCGCATCTGCTCGCGGTCGCCGGCCGCTGGTGGCTGAAGGAGATCGTCACCGACGCGCTGCTGGCGCGCCGCTACCCCAGCGTCAGCCGGCGGCTTGCGGCCAATCCCGGCGCGCGCGTCTCCGGAAAAGGGTTCGCCATCATCGTCGGCCAGGCCGAAAGCGACCCGGAGCTCGCGGTCAGCGTCGGCGTCCGCGTCGACCTCCCGTCGGAGCTGCGCCGCCAATTGCTGCGCTCGGCGACGGACGCCGTGCGCACCCGCCTGCTGTCGCGCGCCCCGCCGCATCTGTTCGAGGAAATCCAGAGCGCGATCGCCGCCGTCGCCATCGGCGCCGAACGCGAAATGTCGGCGGTGCGCGATTTCGAACGCGCCAAGCGCGCCATCGCCGGCCTCAAGGCCACCGGCCAGCTCGACGAGGCGACGTTGCTCGGCTTCGCCAGACAGCGGCGCTATGAGGAGACGGTGGCGGCGCTGGCGGCGTTGTCGGGATCGACGGTCGAGGTGATCCGACCGCTGATGCAGAGTCTCCGCGAGGACGGCCTGCTGGTGCCGTGCAAGGCCGCACAGCTCAGCTGGGAGACCACCATGGCCGTGCTCGAATGCCGTTTCGCGACAGGCGCGATGACGCCCGCGGACATCGCGAGGACACAGGGGCATTTTGCGAGAATGACGGCGGAGAACGCCAAGCGCACGCTGCGATTCTGGCAGGTCAGGGCGTCGTAGTTTTCCCTCTCCCCTTGCGGGAGAGGGTGGCTCGCCGCGAGAGCGGCGAGACGGGTGAGGGGTCTCTCTCCGCGCATGACCTCTCAATGCGATTGCGCGGATACAACCCCTCATCCGGCGCTTCGCGCCACCTTCTCCCACAAGGGGAGAAGGAAGAGAGCAGCTGCTTACGTCGTGAGCCGCTCGCCATCAATGCCAGCAATCTCCAGCCGCACGATGCTTCCCACCCGCTCGCCCGCAATCACCACCGGCAGATAGTGCTCCGTGCGGCCCTGCCCCTCGCTCTCGATCAGCACATCGCGCATCGCGCCGATCTCGGCTTGCAGCCGTTGCTGCAGCGCCGCCTCTCCTACCGCGCGCAGCCGCTTCGCACGCTCTTTAATGACCGGCCCCGCCACCTGCGGCATCCGCGCGGCGGGCGTGCCGGGCCGCGGCGAATAAGGGAAGACGTGCAGGAAGGTCAGTCCGCATTGCTCGACGAGGTCGAGCGAGCGCGAGAACATGTCCTCGGCCTCGGTCGGGAAGCCCGCGATGATGTCGGCGCCGAAGACGACATCGGGGCGCAGGCGGCGTACCTGCTCGCAGAAGCCAATCGCATCCTGCCGCGAATGCCGCCGCTTCATGCGCTTCAGGATCATGTCGTCGCCCGACTGCAGCGACAGGTGCAGGTGCGGCATCAGGCGCGCATCCTCCGCGATGGCATCGAGCAGGTCGTCATCGGCCTCGATCGAATCGATCGAGGAGATACGCAGGCGCTTGAGCTCGGGCACATGGCGCAGGATCTGCTTGGTCAGCAGGCCGAGCTTGGGCGCGCCGGGCAGGTCTGCGCCGTAGCTCGTGAGATCCACGCCGGTCAGCACGATCTCGGCATGGCCGCGCTCGACCAGGGTGCGCACCTGATCGACCACCGCGCCCATCGGCACCGAGCGCGAATTGCCGCGGCCGAACGGGATGATGCAGAAGGTGCAGCGATGATCGCAGCCGTTCTGCACCTGCACGAAGACGCGCGGCAGGCCGCTCGCATAGCCATCGACGAGGTGCGGCGCCATCTCCTTCACCGCCATGATGTCGCTGACGGCGATCTTCTCGCTGGCGCCAAGATCGAAAGCGTGGCGCGTCTCCCGCCACGCTTCGCCGCGCATCTTGTCGTCATTGCCGACGACGCGATCGACCTCGGCCATGCCCGCAAACATCGCAGCCTGCGTCTGCGCCGCGCAGCCGGTGACGACGATGCGCGCCTCGGGGCGCTCGCGCTTCAACTTGCGGATCGACTGGCGCGCCTGCGCCACCGCCTCGTTGGTGACGGCGCAGCTGTTGATGACGATGGTGTCGGAAAGCCCTGCGACTTCCGCCTTGCTGCGGATCACCTCGGCCTCGAAGGCGTTGAGGCGGCAGCCGAAGGTGACGATGTCGACGGCCATCAGGCGACCGGCGCGAACAGCGCCGGATCGAAGCTGCCCTCATATTCGAAGGTCGCGGTGCCCGTCATCAGCACGTGGTCGTCGCGCTCGCGCCATTCGATGCCGAGCTTGCCGCCGGGCAATGTGATCTCGACCTTGCGCTCGGCGCGCTTCAGCCGCGCGGCGGCGACCGCCGTGGCACAGGCCGCCGACCCGCACGCCTTGGTCAGGCCGGCGCCGCGCTCCCAGGTGCGGATCGTGATGTGCTCGCGATCGACGATATGGGCGAGCGTGATGTTGGCGCGCTCGGGGAAGATCGGATGGTTTTCCAAGAGCGGACCGAAGCGGCCGAGATCGTAGGCGTTGACGTCGTCGACCCAGAACACCGCGTGCGGATTGCCCATGCTCACCACTGAGGGCGAATGCAGAATGGGATTGTCGATCGGCCCGATCTGCAATTCGATGTAGCGGGTGTCGCGAAACTCTTCCGCCAGCGGAATGTCCTGCCAGCCGAACTTCGGCGCGCCCATATCCACTGTGTAGAGGTCGGGCGCCGGACCCTGCCAGGCATTGAGCAGGCCGGCGGCCGTCTCGAAGGTCGCACTGGTCTGCCCGGTCTTCTCGAAGATGCGGCGCACGACGCAGCGCATGCCGTTGCCGCAGGCACCGGCCTCCGAGCCGTCATTGTTGTAGATGCTGATGAAGGCCTCGGTGCCGTCGAGCCGCGGCCTCGAAAGCACCATGAGCTGGTCGTAAGCCACGCCGCCGTTCGCGGACGCGACGGCGCGGGCATCGTCCGGCGTGACCTTGGCCGCCGAATCGCGCAAGTCGACAACGACGATCTCGTTGCCGATGCCGTTCATCTTGGCAAATGCGTGGTTGGCCAGCGCGCTCATGAAAATTCCCGAATTTCGCCTGCCTTATATGGCGATCGTCGGCCGCTTGGCCAGTGATTTGCCACCCGGGTCGGGACATCGGGCAAGGTGCCTGCCATGACGCATCTGTCATGGGACGAATTCGGCGCTCGCGTGTTAGAACGGCGCGGTTCGCGCGAACCGGGACGCGCGGACGGGTTAAGGCCTTGGTGGGTAAGGCCTTGATGAATTGAGGCCCCGACGAAGTGGGCCTCGGGGAGAATAAAATGAACACTTTTCGTCGCCTCGCTTTGGCCGCGCTGATCCCGGCTGCGGCCTTGTCGCATGGGCTGTCAGGCGCTCTGGCGCAGACCGCGAGCCCGGCGCCGGCCGCATCGGCAAGTCCCTCGCCGGCCCCGTCGGCTTCGCCCGCCCCGGCTGCAAGTGCCT
>NZ_JADYVS010000039.1:0-53679 GCF_020194055.1 Bradyrhizobium sp. NBAIM03
GTGGTGGCGCAGGCGGCGGTGGCGCAGGTGCGGGTGCCGCGGCAGGCACGGGGACCGGCGGAACCAGCGGCGGATCTGCGGCCTCATCGGGCGCGGGAATTGGAACGTCACCCAGCAGTGCCAATTCCGGGCCGTCGGCTCCCTCCGGCATGGGAACGCAGGGCACCACCACAGGCGCCAACATCAACACCAATAACAGCCCGACCAATCCCAATGTTCAAGCGCCGACTGCCGCCGGCAAGTCGCCAACGGCAGCTCAGGCCGAGCGAAACATGGGTGCCGGGCGTGCTCCGAATGGGGTGCCGATCGGCAGTCCGGGGTCCGGGACCAGCAGCGAGGATCAGAAATAGTCGAACGCGACCGTCACGGAAGGCCCGCACGAAGCGGGCCTTTCATTTGGCGCCGGTCTGCTGCTCCCAACCGGCATTGATCCAACTGCACCCTGCATAATTAGGACTCTCTTTGACCTGAATCGCGCTAGTATCGGCGGACATCTCTTCATCGATACTCACCTCGCGGTTCGCGTCTGCAGTGACACCCAACCCACAATCTGACAGGACCATGAAAGTCCGCTGCTGCGTCGTCGGCGGCGGACCTGCCGGCATGATGCTCGGCTACCTCCTGGGACGCGCCGGCATCGACGTCGTGGTGCTGGAGAAGCATGCGGATTTCTTCCGCGATTTCCGCGGCGATACCGTGCATCCGTCGACGCTTGAAGTGATGGATGAGCTCGGCCTGATCGACGGCTTCCTGAAGCTGCCGCACCAGCGCCTGCAGAAGATGGACGGCCTGTTCGGCGGCACGCCGGTGCGCATTGCCGATCTCAGCCGGCTCCACACCAAATACCCCTTCATCGCCTTCATGCCGCAATGGGACTTCTTGAATTTTCTGCGCGAGGCGGGCAGGCGCTTTGGCTCGCTCGAGGTGATGATGAGCACGGAGGCGATCGATCTGATCCGCCGCGGCGAGACGATCGCCGGCGTGCGGGCGAAGACGCCTGAGGGCATCATCGACATCGAGGCCGATCTCACCATCGCCTGCGACGGCCGGCATTCGACGGTTCGCGAGCGCGCGGGCCTTAGCGTCGAGGAGATCGGCGCGCCGATGGACGTGCTGTGGTTTCGCGCCGGCCGCAAACCCGACGAAACCGAGAACGTGTTCGCGCGGGTCGAACCCGGCAAGATGATGATCACCTTCGACCGCGGCGAATATTGGCAGTGCGCCTATGTCATCGCCAAGGGACAGTACGATGCGGTGAAGGCGAGGGGACTTTCGGCGCTGCTCGACGACGTCGTGCGCATGGCGCCGATCCTCCGCTCCGGCATCGCCGAGGTGAAGAGCTTCGACGACGTCAAGCTGCTCACCGTCGCGATCAACCGTCTGACGCGCTGGACGCAGCCAGGCCTGTTGTGCATCGGCGATGCCGCACATGCGATGTCGCCAATCGGCGGCGTCGGCGTCAATCTCGCCGTGCAGGATGCGGTTGCGACCGCGAACCTCCTGGCGGACAAGCTGCAGCATGGCTGCCCGTCCGAGCACGAGCTCGATGCCATCAGGCGCCGTCGCGCGTTCCCGGTGAAGATGACGCAAGCTATGCAGGTGGTCGTGCAGAACAACATCATCAGTGGCGCCTTGCAGGGCGGCGACCGGCCGCTGAAGGTGCCGCTGGTCGTGCGCCTCATCACCGCGCTGCCATGGCTGCAGGGCATTCCGGCGCGCCTGCTTGCGCTCGGCGTGCGGCCCGAGCACGTGCATTCGCGCGCCGCGCCGCAATCCTAGCGGAGGACTTCGGTAGGGATAACGCGGCGTGAATTCGCGCGCGATGCGTTGCACGCTTGCAACATCGCCATCGGATTCACGGCGCGATGCGGGCCCAACCGCCACGTTAACCGTGTTGATTTCAATTTTAGTAAGAGCCTGTCTGTGACCGTGCGTCCATCAAGGACACGGGGTGTACCATGCGTAATAAGTTGATTGCCGCCTTTGCCTGCACGACGGCTCTGGTTTCGACCGGTGCGGCCTCCGCCGCCGATCTCGGTGCGCGCTACACGAAGGCGCCCGCCTATGTCGAGCCGCTGTTCAACTGGACCGGCTTCTATGTCGGCGGCCACATCGGTGGCGCATGGACCAACCAGCAGTTCATCAACAACGGCACCGGCGCGGCGTTCGGCGATCTGCTGCCGGGAGAGGGCTATCGCCAGCGCAACGCGGGCGTCATGGGCGGCGCGCAGATCGGCTACAATTGGCAGGCCAACAATTACGTGTTCGGCGTGGAAGGCACGATTTCGGGTCTCGACAACAAGGGCTCGTTCACGAACACCGTGTTTGGCGCCGCGGATGACGTGTTCTCCTGGCGTACCAACGTGCTCGCGACCGTGGTCGGGCGCGCCGGCTTCGCCGTGCAGAACAACCTCTTCTACATCAAGGGCGGCTATGCCGGCGCGAACAACCGCCTCTCGGTCACCGACACCGTCGGTGTGGCGACGGGCTCGGGCGGACAAACCCATTGGGCTAACGGCTGGACCGTCGGCGCCGGCTGGGAATACGGCGTCACCCGCAACTGGATCGTCGGCCTCGAATACAATTACGCGGCCTTCACCAGCCAGACCTATCAGCTCGGCGGCACCTCCGGAAACTACACCTTCGATGCCAAGCCGCGCGACATCCAATGGGCCGTGGTGCGCGCGAGCTACAAGTTCGACGCACCCACCATCGCCCGCTACTGAGCACGTCGACGCAACGCGACCAACGATCAAGAAAAGCACTGTCTCAATTCAAAAGCCCCGGCGTCGTCCGGGGCTTCTTTTTTGCGTCGTTGGATGGCGCGCAGACCGACCTCAGGCCATCACCGAGAATCCGCCGTCGACCGGGATCGCCGTACCCGTGACGAAATTCGACGCGGGCGATGCCAGGAACACGGCGATGCCGGCGAAGTCGTCGATGTCGCCCCAGCGCCCCGCAGGCGTGCGCGCCAGCACGCGCTCGTGCAGCCCCGAGACCTGCTGTCGCGCGCCGCGGGTGAGATCGGTGTCGATCCAGCCCGGCAGGATGGCGTTGACCTGGATGTTGTCGGGCGCCCAGGCATTGGCGCAGGCGCGGGTGTACTGCACGATGCCGCCCTTGCTGGCCGCATAGGCGGTCGCGAAGCTTGCGCCGAAGATCGACATCATCGAGCCGATGTTGATCACCTTGCCGTTGCCGGACGCCTTCAGCGCCGGATAGGCCAGCTTCGAGCACACGAAGGCGCTGGTGAGGTTGGTGTCGATCACCTTGTTCCACTCGTCGAGCTCGAGCTCGTGCGGGGGCTTGCGGATGCTCATGCCGGCATTGTTGACGAGGATGTCGATGCGGCCGAGCTCCTTGACGACACGGTCGATCATGGCTGCGACCGCCGCCTTGTCGGTCACGTCGGTGGCGACGGCGATCGCCTTCACGCCGCGCTGCCTGAGATCGGCCACGGCGGCGGCGGACTTGCTCTCGTTGCGTCCGACCACGGCGATGTCGGCGCCGGCATCGGCGAGGCCGCGCGCCATGCCGAGCCCGATGCCGCCATTGCCTCCCGTGACGATCGCGACCTTGCCGCGGAGATCGAACCGGCTGGATGTCATGCTTGAATTCCCTGGTTTCTTCTATTGGTTGCTCTGCCAGATCAGCACCAGCCCGAACCCGGCCATGGCTGCGCCATAGCCGGCCCAGTGCAGCTGGTTGACCATGAAGCTCGATCGCGGCCACGGAACCGTGCCCGTGCCCTGTCCAATCCAGAGCAGCCCGAGAGCGGTTGCAAACAGGCCTGCCACCAGCAGAAATCTGCGCATGCCTTCCTCCCATCGGTCCGCTTCTGTCGCGCTCCACGGCATCAACGACTGCCGCAGCCACGAAAACTTGCCGACAGACTAGCCGTAGCTCTGGTACGGACACAATGGGCCGTGGCCGCAAGGACGCTAGCTAGGCCCAAAACGAAAAAGCCCCGGCGATGCCGGGGCTTTGACGCTTGATCGTGAGATCAGATCAGTACTTCGCGACGACCGGACCGGTCCAGTTGAAGCGGTAGACCAGCGAGGTCGAGATCGTCTGGTTCCAGCTGTTGGCACGGACGCTGTTGATGGTCGGGAGGTCGCCGATGTCGGTGCGGATAGCCTCAGTCTTGGCATTGTAGAAGGCCGAACGGTACTCGGTCTTCATGAACCAGCCGGGCGAGGTGATGCCGAAGATGTTCAGGCTGTTCTCGACGCCGCCGCCGATGAACCAGCCGTGACGATCGTAGCCATTGAGGTGAACACCGGCCGGGGTACCGCCGAGCGTCGTGAAGTTGGTGCGGCCGAAGTGAGCGCCGGAGTAACCGCCGTTGACGTAGGAGAGAACGTTCGGAGCGACCAGCCAGCCGAGGCGCACGCCCGCGGCCCAAGAGGTCTCCAGCTTCTGGTTACCAGTGATGTCGAAGATCGGATCCTGGATGGTGGAGCGGATGCTGCCGAACTGAGCGTCGCCAAACACACCGGCGACCCAGGTGCCGCTGAACTGCCAGTCGTAACCAGCGCCGACCGTACCAAACCAACCGGAACCGCCCTGACGCTGCGTGATGGTCAGCGGGGTACCCGTGGCGGTGTCGACAATCTGCTGGTCAGCATTGGAGAGGCCGCCGCCGCCGCCGCCGAAGACGTAGAAGCCGGTCCAGTTGGCGACGGGCGCCGGCATCGGGGCCTTCGCGTAGGGACGGGCGCCCAAGTCGGCAGCCGAGGCCGTGCCGGTCATCGCCGCAACCGCGGTCAGAGCGAGCAATGTCTTCTTCATTTTAAATCCCCAAACCTTGTCGGCGCGAGCGCACTGAAGTCCGTGTCATCTGATGAGCGGACTATAGACGGTTCTTGCCGAAATGCTGTTGCCGGACAGGCACAGTCGCCGGAAAACGCCGGTGTGGGGGTATTTTGCGGCGGCCTCGCCCAGATCTAGAAAAAGTGTTATGTTTCAAGGCCTTGACCGAATTCTGGCGACTCGATTTTGAGTAAGGTTTCGTTAGCAAATTCGGTTTTGTCCGAGACGGAGGCAATCCTGCTCCCGGCCGCAGCATCCGCTGAGTCGCTGGCCGAGTCGCCGCGAGACGAATCCGGAAAGCAACGAAGATCCCGGCAGCACACAAGGCAAACTGGTCCGAAACGGCGGCCGCTGCCCCAAAGACACAGCCCCGGCTTTGGGCCGGGGCTGTGTTGGCGTGCAGCCGGTTTGGTTGCCGCCTCAAACGTCCAGCAACTCGTCGCTGGCAAACTCGGCCTTGTCCGAGATGAAGGCAAAGCGCGCCTCGGCCTTGGTGCCCATCAGCCGCTCGACCGAATCCGCCGTGGTGTCGCGGTCGTCGGCCAGCAGCACCACCTTGAGCAGCGTCCGCCTGGCCGGGTCCATGGTGGTCTCCTTGAGCTGCGCCGGCATCATCTCGCCGAGCCCTTTGAAGCGGTTCACCTCGACCTTGGCGTTGGCGTTGAACGCGCTCTTGAGCAGCGCCTCCTTGTGCGCGTCGTCGCGGGCGTAGACCGACTTGGAGCCGTGGGTCAGCTTGTAGAGCGGCGGCACCGCGAGGAAGAGATGGCCTTCGTCGATCAGCCGCGGCATCTGGCGATAGAAGAAGGTGATCAGGAGCGAGGCGATGTGGGCGCCGTCGACGTCGGCGTCGGTCATGATGATGATGCGCTGATAGCGCAGATCCTCCTCGCGATATTGCGCGAGCGTGCCGCAGCCGATCGCCTGCACGAGGTCGGAGAGCTGCGCATTCGCCGTCAGCTTGTCCTTGCCGGCGGAGGCGACGTTGAGGATCTTGCCGCGCAGCGGCAGCACGGCCTGGGTCTTGCGGTCGCGCGCCTGCTTGGCGCTGCCGCCAGCCGAGTCGCCCTCGACGATGAACAGCTCCGAGCCCTCGGTGCCGGCATCGGTGCAGTCGGCGAGCTTGCCGGGCAGGCGCAGCTTCTTGCCGGCCGTCTTGCGTGCGGTCTCCTTCTCCTGCCGCCGCCGCAGCCGCTCCTCGGCGCGGTCGATGACGAAGTCGAGCAGCCGGTTGGCCATGTTCGGATTGCCCGACAGCCAATGGTCGAACGGGTCCTTCATCGCCTGCTCGACGATGCGTTGCGCTTCGGGGGTGGCGAGGCGATCCTTGGTCTGGCCCTGGAATTCGGGCTCGCGCACGAACACCGAAAGCATCACGGCGGCGCCCACCATCACGTCTTCCGAGGTGACGGAGGCGGCGCGCTTGCCCTGGCCGACGCGCTCGGCGTGATCCTTCAGCCCGCGCAGCAGCGCGCTGCGCAGGCCGGATTCGTGGGTGCCGCCGTCGGGCGTCGGCACGGTGTTGGTGTAGGAGGAAAGGAAGCCGTCGGCATCCGCGGTCCAGGCCACCGCCCATTCGCAGGCGCCGTGCGCGCCGTTGCGTCCCGACTTGCCGGAGAAGATGTCCGGATGCACCAGCGTGTCGGCGTGGATCGCGGCAGCGAGATAGTCCTTGAGGCCGCCCGGGAAGTGGAACGTCGCTTCCGCCGGCACGTCCTCTACGCCTTTGAGCAGCTCGGGCGCGCAGTTCCAGCGGATCTCGACGCCGCCGAACAGGTAGGCCTTCGAGCGCGTCATCTTGAACAGGCGCTGCGGCTTGAACGCGGCCTTCTGCCCGAAGATGTCGGTGTCGGGCTTGAAGCGCACGCGCGTGCCGCGGCGGTTGTTGACCTTGCCGAGGTCCTCGAGCTTGCCCTTGGGATGGCCGCGCTCGAAGGTCATGCGGTAGAGCTTCTGGCTGCGCGCAACCTCGACCTCGAGACGCGAGGAGAGGGCGTTCACCACGGAGATGCCGACGCCGTGCAGACCGCCCGAGGTCTCGTAGACCTTGCTGTCGAACTTGCCGCCCGAATGCAGCGTGCACATGATGACTTCGAGCGCCGACTTCTTCGGGAATTTCGGATGCGGATCGATCGGGATGCCGCGGCCGTTGTCGGTGACGGTCAGGAAACCGTCCGCACTCAGCTCGACTCCGATGAAGGTCGCATGCCCGGCCAACGCCTCGTCCATCGAGTTGTCGATGACTTCGGCGAACAGATGATGCAGCGCCTTCTCGTCGGTGCCGCCGATATACATGCCGGGCCGGCGCCGCACCGGTTCCAGCCCCTCGAGCACCTCGATGTCGGCTGCCGTGTAATCGGCTTCCCCGCCACTGCGCGGCGCCGCCTTGACGGCTGTGCGGGGCTTCGGCTCGTCACCGCCGAAGAAATCGTCTTTTGCTTTTGGCTTCAACTGCTTGGACATATATCTTGATGGGTTTTGAGGGCCGCAGAAGCGGCGAATCGGTTAAGCCGACTATGCCACTTCTGACTTGGAAAGGTTACCGTAGGGCGGACTGGGCGCTGTGGGTTGGGAGCGAATCCGGGCGATTTTACGCCGCAGCCTCGCCATTTCCCGGCAATTTGACGTGCCGGCTTGGTGATGTCTGGGTTTTGTGACTTGATGTCACACAAGTCCTTGGCTTACCAGTCCTTTTCATCGAGCAGCACCTTGAGACGGGGCGGGAAGGCTATTTTGGATGGAGCAGTTTGCGCACGCCCTCACTGACTTCGTGCGCGTTCACCAGGCTTGGGCAGCGCCAATCGTGTTCGTGCTGGCCTTCGGAGAGTCGCTCGCCTTCATCTCGCTGCTGGTCCCGGCCTGGGGCGCGCTGGTGGCAATCGGTGCGCTGATCGGGGTCAGCGGCATCAACTTTTTTCCGGTCTGGATTGCCGGCGCCCTCGGCGCGGCGCTGGGTGACTGGGTCTCCTACTGGTTCGGCTATCGCTACAAGGAGAAGGTCGCCGAGATGTGGCCGCTCTCGCGCTATCCGGGACTGCTCCCCAGAGGCGAGGCTTTCGTGCGCAGCTGGGGCGTCCCCAGCATCTTCATCGGGCGCTTCTTCGGACCCCTGCGCGCCTCGGTGCCGCTCGCGGCCGGCATCTTCGAGATGCCCTATTGGACCTTCCAGGCTGCAAACTTCGTCTCGGCCCTGATCTGGTCGGCCGTGCTCCTGCTGTTCGGCGACGTGCTCGCCAAGATCATGGAGTGGATCTGGCGGGTGATCTGACCGGGCAACGGGGCCGCCCGGTCAGGGCGTCAGGCCAAGCCTTCTAAGCAAGCCTACAGCGATGCGTTCCAGATCGCGGGGATCCAGCGATAACCGGAGCCGTCCTTTTCCTTCTCGACCCGGACGAGACCGGGGAAGGCGGCGTGGAAGGCCTGGATCGGCATCTTCTCGGCAATCGCCATGTCGTAGAGCTTGCGGCGCGTCTGCTGGGCCAGCGGTTTGTCGACGTCGGATGCGATGTTCCATTCGGGATGCTTCACGAACAGGAACGCTGCGCCCGCGGTGATATCCACCTGCACCAGCACCTTCTCGGCGCCCGAGGCGACGATGAAGGAATTGTGGCCTGGCGTGTGGCCGGGGCTCGCTACCGAGGTGATACCGGGCGCGACCTCCTTGCCGGCCTCATATTGTGTGACCTTGCGGCCCAAGGCATCGAACACACGGCGAATGTTCTTGAAATTGTTCTCGAGGATCGGATTGCCCATCCCCTTGCTCATCTCGCCGTCATCCATCCAGAACTTCCATTCCACCGCCGGAACCATGATCTCGGCATTGGGGAAGGCGGGCTTGTTCTCGGCCGCCAGCAGGCCGTTGATGTGGTCGCCATGGAAATGGGAGATGATGACGGTATCGACCGCCGCGCGGTCGATGCCGGCGGCGGCGAGATTGTTTTGGAATTGGCCGACCTTGCCCTTCGACTGCGTGAACTGGTCGGGACCGAGCCCGGTATCGATGACGACGAGCTTCGGTCCGGTGTTGACCACCACCGGGTTGAAGGTGTGGGTGACCTTGTCGGCCGGCAGGTGGTGCTCGGCGAACACTTTGTTGATGTCATCCTTGCTGGCGCCGGCGGCGTAATTGTCGGTCAGATTGACGGTCGCAACGCCATCGCAGACCACCGTGACCTGGTGGGTGCCGACATTGTAGCGATAGAAGCTCGCATTCTGCTTCTCGGCCAGCGGCGCGGCGGCGCCCGCGGGCGAAATCTTCACGAAAGGCAGGAGCGCCGATGCGGCGGCGCCGGCTAGCGTTGCGCGACGAGTAATCTCGGTCATGGTGATGTCCTGAGGCTGGGTGCGAACGGCTCGGGGCCGGCGAAGAGGTTGTGTCCCGCCGGTCGTTCTCGAAAACCCCTACTTCTAGTGGAAATTCCACGGCGGGCCGATGACATCTGTGCGCGTCCTGCCGTCGCGCGTGCGGCATCCTGCCGTCCCACTGAACCGATTTGCTCTTGACCATGGAACCAGCGGGCATTATAGCCGCGCGCCATGATCAACGCCGCGACCATTCTGTTCGCCCGTCGCCGCCGCCGCAGCTTAGCGGTTTGGGCGGTCGATCGCGTTTGAGATCATCGTCTTTGCCGCTGGACCCGATCCGCGGCATCCTCTCTCCTGTCAGCGCGATCTGATCCGGCGGTCCCCCGAGGAGGCCCAGCAGGAGACCACGATGTACACGCCACCCTTTTTCAAGCAGGACCGCGCCGCGAGCCTGAAATTCGCCGAGGATCGCGGCTTCGGCACGATGTGCGCCTTCGATGGCAAGCGGCCGATCGCCTCGCCGTTGCCGTTCTATTTGACCTATGCCGCAGATGGCACGCCGCAGGCTGCCTTTCATCTCGCCCGTCACAATCCGCTGCTAAAGCTGGCGGGCGGCGAGGCGTCGTGGCTGCTCGCGGTCAACGGCCCGGATGCCTATGTATCGCCGGACTGGTACGTCTCGCCGGATCAGGTTCCGACCTGGCTCTACCAGTCGGTGCATTTGAGCGGGCCGGTTCGGCTGTTGTCGGATGACGAGCTGGCGGTGCAGCTCGAGGTGCTCAGCGCCAAGTTCGAGAGCTGGCTGCTGCCGAAAAAGCCGTGGACGTCGGCCAAGATGACGGCGGGTCGGCTGGCGACGATGAAGAAAGGGATCGTTGGGCTGGTCATGACCGTTGAGGAGGTCGAAGGCAGCTTCAAGCTGAACCAGCACAAGTCGGATGCCGATTATGCGGCGATCGCGAATGCGCTTGACGGCGGCGATGCCGATGCCAAGCGGATCTCACAATTGATGCGGCAGGCAAGGCCGCAGGTTTTCGCAGACGACACGAACATGCTCGAAGGGAGCGCATCATGAGCCTCGCTGACACCACCAAAGCTCCGGCCACCAGCGCGGCAAAGAAGCCGGCCACCGTCTTCGTCGATGGCGGTTCCGGTACCACCGGCCTCGGCATCAATGAGCGGCTGAAGCTCCAAAGCGACGTCGCGGTGAAGACCATTGCCGACGACAAGCGCAAGGATCCCGCGGCCAAGAAGGCGCTGATGGAGGAGGTGGATCTCGTCATCCTCTGCCTTCCCGACGATGCCGCCAAGGAAACCGTTGCCCTGGTCGACGGCATGGGGGCTCACGCGCCCAAGGTGCTGGATGCCTCGACCGCCTACCGGGTCGCGCCGGACTGGGCTTACGGCTTTGCGGAGCTCACGCCTGACCAGGCCGGCAAGATCAAGGCGGCGAAGAAGGTCTCCAATCCCGGCTGCTATCCGACCGGCGCGATCGCGCTGCTGCGGCCGATCGTCGATGCTGGCCTGCTGCCGCCTGATTATCCCGTCACCGTCAACGCGGTGAGCGGCTATTCCGGCGGTGGCAAGTCGATGATCGCAAGCTTCGAGGATGGCAGCGCCCCGTCCTTCGAGCTCTACGGCCTCGGCTTCGAGCACAAGCATCTGCCGGAGATGCAGCTCTATTCGAACCTGACGCGGCGGCCGATCTTCATTCCCTCGGTCGGCAACTACCGGCAGGGCATGCTGGTCTCGGTGCCGCTCCAGCTCGACACGCTGCCGGGCAAGCCCGGCGGCGCCGACCTGCAGGCGGCGATGGCAAAACGTTACGCCGGCTCGAAATACGTCAAGGTGATGCCGCTGCAAAACGAGGCGAGCAAGGGCGGCCGGCTCGAGCCGGAGGCGCTCAACGAGACCAACATGCTCGAGCTCTACGTCTTCGCCAGCGACAAATATCACCAGGCGCTATTGGTCGCCCGGCTCGACAATCTCGGCAAGGGGGCATCCGGCGCAGCCGTGCAGAACATGCGGCTGATGCTCGGCCTGCCGGAGGAGTGAGGCAGGCCTCTATCCTCCGTCATTGCGAGCGAAGCGAAGCAATCCAGAGCTTCCACCGCGGAAATAGTCTGGATTGCTTCGTCGCGAGGGCTCCTCGCAATGACGTGGAAAGTGCTTCAAACCACCCTGAAGATCGCCAGCACCAGCACGGCCTGGGCGAAGAAGCCGACGGTGAAGGCGAGGGTGCGGAACACCGGAATTCCGAGCGCATAGACGATGATGTGCGCGATGCGCGACCAGAAATAGACGGCGCAGGCGAGCACCGTCCATTTCGTGGAATAGTCGATCGCGTTCAGGATCAGCACCAGCGGGGCGAAGATGACGAGGTTCTCGACCGCGTTGTCATGGGCGAACATCAGCCGGTTGGCCCACTCCGCCTGCGGCTTGTCGCCGCGCGAGGGGTTGGCCATGGCACCGCTCAAACCGCGAACCTGGCAGCGGTTGATGATGTAGGGAACCCACAGAACGCCCGTCAGGATCACCGTCAGTGTCAGCCAGAACAATTCGCGTGTCATAGTGCCGGTCCCCTGTGTCGTCGCTGGATTGAGGCTAGAGCATGATCCGGAAAAGTGAGTAGCGGTTTTCCGAAAAGATCATGCTCAAACAATTAGTCTATACGAAAGCGCGCCGGATTCCGCTACGCGCGAACTCTGACATAGCTGCCGGGCGCGTCCTCGATCGGCGGAAATGCGTCGCTGCCGACCACGCGCGCCGGGACTTCCTCGGGGTCGAGCTCGCCCAGCCACTCCCGCCAGTCCGGCCACCATGAGCCCTTGTGCTCGGTGGCGCCCTTCATCCACTGCGCGACGCTGACGTTCTTGATGTTGTCGTTGGTCCAATACTGGTACTTGTTCGCGGCAGGCGGATTGACCACGCCCGCGATGTGGCCCGAGCCGGACAGCACGTATTTCACCGGGCCGCCGAAGAATTGCGAGCCGTAGAGCACCGATTCCGCGGGCGCGATGTGATCCTCGCGGGTGGCGAGATTGTAGACCGGCACCTTCACCTTGGAGAGATCGAGCAGGGTGTTGTCGAGCGCCATCGTGCCGGTGGAGAGCCGGTTCTCCAGGTAGCAATTGCGCAGGTAATAGGAATGGTTGGCCTGGGTCATCCGTGTCGCATCGGAGTTCCAATGCAACAGGTCGAACGCGCTCGGCTGCTGGCCTTTCAGATAGTTGCTGACCACGTAGGACCAGATCAGGTCGTTGGAGCGCAGCATGTTGAAGGCCATGGCCATCTTCGAGCCTTCGAGCACGCCGGCAGTCTTCATGTCCTGCTCGATCGCGGCGATCTGCTCCTCGTCGACGAACACGAGCAGATCGCCGGCATGGGTGAAGTCGACCTGGGCCGCGAAGAACGTCGCGGACGACACGCGCTGGCGGCGCTTCTCGGCGAGCCAGGCCAGCGTGGTCGCGAGCATCGTGCCGCCGACGCAATAGCCGGCGGTGTGCACCTTCATCTCGCCGGTGATCTTCTCGATCACGTCCATCGCCGTGAGCGGGCCTTCCTTCATGTAGTCTTCCCAGCCCTTGTTGCCGAGCCGCTTGTCGGGATTGACCCATGAGATCACGAAGACGGTGATGCCCTGGTCGACGCACCACTTGATGTAGGATTTCTCCGGCTTCAGATCGAGGATGTAGAACTTGTTGATCCAGGGCGGCACGATCAGGAGCGGGGTGCGCAGCACCTTCTCCGTCGTCGGCGAATACTGGATCAGCTGCATCATCTCGTTCTGGTAGACCACCTTGCCCGGCGTCGTCGCCATGTTGACGCCGACGACGAGATTGTCCGGATTGGACTGGCGGATCTTCAGCATGCCCTTGCCGGCGGCGATGTCCTCGGCCAGCATCTTCAGGCCGCGCGCGAGGTTCTCGCCGCTGGACGCCACCGTCTCGCGCAGCACTTCGGGGTTGGTCAGCACGAAGTTCGACGGCGAGAGCGCGTTGGTGACCTGCTGGACGTAGAACTCGGCCTTGCGGCGCGTGTGCGGATCGAGCCCTTCGGCGTCGCGCACCAGCTCCTGCGCCCATTTGGTCGTGAGCAGATAGAGCTGCATGACGAAGTCGAAGAACTGGTTCGACTTCCATTCCGGATCGGCAAAGCGCTTGTCGCGGGGCGAGGGGGCGATCGCGGGCTCGGCGTCCTGACCGGCCATGCGACGCACCGCCGAGCCCCACAGGTCGAGATAGTCCTTGGCAAGCTTGGTCTGGAGATCGGACGAGCGGGACGTGTCCGACAGCCAATATTCGGCGACCGACGTGAACGTCTTGACGACCTCGGCAAGCTCGGCCGGCGGGCGGTCCTGCACCTCGCCGCTCTCGCGCGGCTTGAGATAGGCGGCGAGCGCCTTGCCGCCGCTCTCCATCGCCCGCGCGACGTTCATCGCAAAGGCTTCGGCGTCGAACTTCGTCTCGGGTTTCGGCGTATCGGTCGTGGCCATACTCATGCGCAGAACAGTAACGATTCATTCCGTATTCGTCACCGCGAAGCTCGCAGGTTTGACGTTAAACGCTCTCGAAGATGTGTTGCACTGCGACAAATCTTCTTGGTTCCGTCACAATCGGGCCGCACGGCTCGGTTTGTTGGGCATCGGCTGTTTTCTTGCTCTAACCATTTTGGGCAGCAATGGTTTGAGCTTGGGCACGGTCTTGGGTAAGCTTGCCCGGGCCGTGCTTTGGGACGAGTAGGGGATTTCCCAAGTGTTGGCGTTATGGGACCTGCAAAAGACGCTGCCGATCTGCGGCGCGGTGCTGATGGCGGCGCTCGCCCTGGGCGGGTGTTCGAGTCAACTCGCGGATCTGGCGCCCGCGGATGCGCCGCCGCGCGCCAGGGAGCCCGGGTCCTATCTGCCGGTGCATGATCTGCCGCCGGATCGCGATCAGGCGATCATCCCGCTGGAGCAGCGCGCCAAGATCGAGGCCGAGCTCGCCGCCGCGCGCGATCGCCAGGCCGCTGCCGCCAAGGACGCCAAATAGGCCCGTGGCCGCGAGACTGCCAACGTAATCGCTGGCGCCTCCGCTTTGCCGTGCTAAAAGACCTCGGTTCAGCCTGGAGTCAGGGCGAACGACTTCAATCTTCGTTGCCGACGATTGCTCTAAGTATTTGATTCTGAGTAATTTTCGCGATGGAGCCTGAGTGCTTTCGTGCCGGCCCTCGCGGCCTGTCGATTCTGTCCTGACCGGTTGCCCGGAGCCCAGAGAGCCATGGAAGAATTTTACCGCATTCGCCGCCTTCCGCCTTACGTGTTCGAGCAGGTCAACCGGGCCAAGGCGGCTGCGCGCAATGCCGGCGCCGACATCATTGACCTCGGCATGGGCAATCCGGACCTGCCGGCGCCGGCGCATGTGCTGGACAAGCTGAAGGAGACGCTCGGCAAGCCGCGCACCGACCGCTACTCGGCCTCGCGCGGCATCCCCGGGCTGCGCCGGGCCCAGGCCGCCTATTACGCCCGCCGCTTCGACGTGAAGCTGAACCCCGACACCCAGGTCGTGGCGACGCTGGGCTCGAAGGAAGGTTTCGCCAATGTGGCGCAGGCGATCACCGCGCCGGGCGACGTCATCCTCTGTCCGAACCCGAGCTACCCGATTCACGCCTTCGGTTTCTTGATGGCGGGCGGCGTCATCCGCTCGGTGCCGTCGGAGCCGACGCCGCAGTTCTTCGAGGCGGCGGAGCGGGCGATCGTGCATTCGATCCCCAAGCCGCTCGCGCTCGTCGTCTGCTATCCCTCGAACCCGACCGCCTATGTCGCGAGCCTCGACTTCTACAAGGACCTCGTCGCCTTCGCGAAGAAGCACGAGATCCTGATCCTGTCCGATCTCGCTTATGCCGAGGTCTATTTCGACGAGAGCAACCCGCCGCCCTCGGTGCTGGAGGTGCCGGGCGCGATGGACTGCACCGTCGAGTTCACCTCGATGTCGAAGACCTATTCGATGGCCGGCTGGCGCATGGGCTTTGCAGTCGGCAATGAGCGCGTGATCGCCGCGCTCGCCCGTGTCAAATCCTATCTCGATTACGGCGCCTTCACGCCGGTGCAGGTCGCGGCGACCGCGGCGCTGAACGGTCCGGACGATTGCATCAAGGAGATGCGCGACACCTACCGCAAGCGCCGCGACGCGCTGGTGGAATCGTTCGGCCGGGCGGGGTGGGAAATCCCGGCGCCGGAGGCCTCGATGTTCGCCTGGGTGCCGCTGCCGGAAGCCTTCCGCAGCGTCGGCAGCATGCAGTTCGCGACCCTGTTGGTGGAGAAATCCGGCGTCGCGGTCTCGCCCGGCGTCGGCTTCGGCGAGCATGGTGAAGGATATGTCCGCATCGCCATGGTGGAAAACGAGCAACGGATCAGGCAGGCCGCGCGCGGCGTCCGCCGCTTCCTTGAAAGCGGCATCGAAACGTTGCACAACGTGGTTCCTCTCGCCAATCGGCGGTAATTCTCTTCTGCAGGTTTTCTGAAGTATCATGGTCGCACCGCTGAAAGTGGGCATAGCGGGGCTCGGCACCGTGGGTGCCGAGGTTATCCGTTTGATCGAAACACAGGCGCGCGTGCTCGCAGGGCGCAGCGGCCGGGGCATCCGCGTGGTTGCGGTCACCGCGCGTTCGAAGGCGAAGAAGCGCGGCATCGACCTGCGCGGCTTCGATTGGGCGAAGGACCCGATCGCGCTCGCCACGCATCCGGAGGTCGATTGCTTCGTCGAGCTGATGGGCGGCGCCGGCGATCCCGCGCTGTCGGCGGTGGACGCTGCGCTCGGTGCCGGCAAGTCGGTCGTCACAGCAAACAAGGCGCTGCTCGCCAAGCACGGCCTCAAGCTGGCCAAGGCGGCTGAAAAGCACGGCGGTGCGCTGAATTTCGAGGCAGCGGTCGGCGCCGCGATCCCCGTCATCAAGACGTTGCGCGAAGGGCTTGCCGGAACCGGCGTCAACCGCGTCTACGGCATCCTCAACGGCACCTGCAATTACATCCTGACCCGGATGGAGCAGGAGGGCCTGTCCTTCGCCGAATGCCTCAAGGATGCCCAGCGGCTCGGCTATGCCGAGGCCAATCCGTCCTTCGACGTCGACGGCCACGACACCGCGCAGAAGCTCGCCATTCTCGCCAGCCTCGCTTTCGGCACGAAAGTTGCTCAAAGTGCGGTGTATGTCGAAGGCATCTCATCCATCGCGCCGGAAGATCTTCGCGCCGCCGACGATCTCGGTTATCGGCTCAAACTGCTCGGCGTTGCCGTTCGCACCGCCAAGGGCATCGAGCAGCGCGTGCATCCGACCATGGTGCCGAAATCCTCCTCGATCGCGCAGGTGATGGGTGTCACCAATGCGGTCACGATCGATGGCGAAGGCATTCCGCCGATCACGCTGGTCGGCCCCGGCGCGGGCGGTGCCGCGACCGCATCCGCCGTCGTCGCCGACATCGCCGACGTCGCGCGCGGCATCCGCGCCAATCCGTTCGGCCGGCCGATCGGGCAGCTGCGCGACACCAAGAAGGCGCCGATGGAGCGCCACGAGGGCGGCTATTACATTCGCCTGCTCGCCCGCGATTTCCCCGGCACTGCGGCCGCGATCGCGACGCGGCTTGCCGAGCAGAAGATTTCGATCGAGTCGATCGTGCAGCGTCATCCCAATGGCGGCGCTGCGCCCACTGACGGCAAGGCTGTCCCGGTGCCCGTCATCCTGATCACCTATGCCACGCACGAGGATGCCGTGCGCCGTGCGCTCGCCGCCGTGCAGAAGGACAAGGTGATCAGCGGACGGCCGCAGGTGATCCGGATCGAGAAGAACTAGAGCATGACCTCGGAAAAGTCTGAGCGGTTTTCCGGAAAGGTCATGCTCAAGCCATAAGGCGGTCGTTCGTTCGAACGAACACCGGGCGTTGTGAGTTGATGTGGACGGAGATTTCCGTCCCAAACGTTTCGAAGGAGTAAGCCGATGTCGACCCATATTGAAGTCCCCCCGCACGCCTTGCTCGAGCGCATTCTCACGCTGGAGATCGTGCGGGTGACGGAGCGGGCGGCGGTGTCGTCGGCGCGGTTGCGCGGCCACGGCAACGAGAAGGCGGCCGACCAGGCCGCCGTCGACGCCATGAGGCGCGAGCTCAACAAGCTGCCGATCCAGGGCACCATCGTGATCGGCGAGGGCGAACGCGACGAGGCGCCGATGCTCTATATCGGCGAGCAGGTCGGCCTCAAGGCAGGTCCCGAGGTCGATATCGCGGTCGACCCGCTCGAAGGCACCACGCTGTGCGCCAAGAACATGCCGGGCTCGATCGCCACCATGGCGATGGCTGACGGCGGCACGCTGCTGCACGCCCCCGACGTCTACATGCAGAAGCTCGCGATCGGCCCCGGCTACGACAAGGGCGTCGTCGATCTCGATGCCTCGCCGGCCGACAATGTCCGCCGCCTCGCCAAGGCCAAGGGCGTGAAGCCCGAGGGCATCACCGTTCTCGTGCTCGACCGTCCGCGCCATGCCGACATCATTTCGAGCGTGCGCTCGACCGGTGCGGCCGTACGCCTGATCACCGACGGCGACGTTGCCGGCGTCATCCATTGCGCCGACCCCGACAACACCGGCGTCGACATGTATCTCGGCACCGGCGGTGCACCGGAAGGCGTGCTCGCCGCCGTGGCGCTGCGCTGCATCGGCGGCCAGATGCAGTGCCGCCTCATCCTCGATTCCGAGGAGAAGCGCGAGCGCGCCGCCAAGATGGGCGTCAACGATCCCAAGATGATCTACGGCATCGAGGACATGGCACGCGGCGACTGCCTGTTCGCCGCCACCGGCGTCACCACGGGCTCGCTGCTCTCAGGCGTCAAGTTCCGCAAGGACGGTGTGATCGAGACCGAGACGGTGGTGATGCGCTCCGTCACCGGCACCGTGCGCTACATCAAGGCCGAGCATCGCGAGCTGGCAAAGTTCCATCTGGATTGAGGCCGCGGTCATCCGCGCGCGATTGCTCGGCGCTTTGGTCGCAGACGGATCCGTCGTCTGTCTGCTATGGGCTGCGATGCGGTGCCGGGGCGAACATGTGCAGGTCGCGCAACATCAGAGCCAGCATGACGGCCCCCTGGAGCTGCCCAACCTCATCGGCCCAGGGCTGAAGAATGGACTTCGCGGTCGCCATGTCTCCGCGCGCGAGCGCGCTGCGCGCGTTTATGTCGGCCTCGGCATAGGTGTCAGTTGCAATCATACGGGACAGCGCCTGCGCGAGGCCTTCATCGAAGCTCTCCAGGCGTACTTCGGAGACGTAGTGATCAGGCTTGAGACCGATTTTGTTTCTTGGATGCGCCGGATCGAAATGCCCAACCTTTGCCAGCATGATCAGCAGAGGATGATTTCCGGCGATGGAAGGAGGAATGATCGGATAGGTCCTGATTCTCCCCGATCGATCATCAAGAGATGAGAAGGAGATGACCGGCCCAAGGTTGAAGCGCGACTTGCGATGGAGCACAGCAACGCGATGGTCGATCTCGGAGTCCGGTTTGAACACCTCACCGTTCTTGAAGCTCGCGTCGGGGTCGGCAGCGATGAGAAATGCCGAGAGCTGGGCAACCCGGCCGGTGACGGTGCGTTCGTCAAGCCCGTCCACCTCAAACTCGATCTCTCGTCCAGCGAACGCGGACAATCCGAGCGTATAAGCTCCCAGGGTCTTGCCGGAACGGAAGGGGACGATGTCCATCCACAATCCGAACGGCTGATCTGGATACGCCTCGAACGCGCGGCTTGACTGCTCCAGCCACATCTCGGGGGAACGGCCGATTTTTCCGTCCCAGATGACGGCGACAACATTAGGCAGTGCCGCAACCACGGCACCCACAAAGGCGGTCGTGAGGTACGTATTCTCGGCAAAATCCAGCGCTTTCGTTTCCGTATTGCCTTCGGCAGAGCCCATCGGCGCGACCACGAGGTGCGCACGATGGCGTCGAGCGGCGTGGAAAGCTTCCGGCCACAGCCAGGAAGCCCGCTCCCACAATTGCTGATCGAAAGGTATCGGCGCAGGCATCAGGAGGATCGTCATGAGATGATCTCCTGCGCGGATGAACAGGGGACCGTCAGCACCGTCGCTCGGTGCGAAGGTGCTACGGTTCCAGCGTATGTCGGCATGACGAACGCGTAAGAACTGGATCAAAGCCTCCTCGTCCGGGAGGCGGGCATCCTCGAGCAATATGTATGCGACAGAGACGGTTGTCATGGCCGGTGCGCTTCACCCCGACGAGTTGAGGTAGGCGACCAAACTCGTCCCTCACGTGCTTGATGCGCCGAACTAGCGCTATTGTTGCATGGAACGGATCATGCTTTAAAGCCCTCGATCTCGGCCGGCTAGCCGGGCCAAAACAAATATCAGCGGAGCGAAGCATGACCACACCATCCAATCTCTCCGTCGTCAAAGCCCTCGTCTTCGACGTATTCGGCACGGTCGTGGACTGGCGCACCAGCCTGATCACCGACTTCATGTGGTGGGGAAAGCAGCGCGGCATCAGCGCGGATTGGACCGCGCTGGTCGACGGCTGGCGCGGCATGTACATGGCCTCGATGGACGACGTGCGCCAACATCCCGAGCGCGGCTACGTCATGCTCGATGACCTGCACCGCCGCTCGCTGGAGCAGCTGGTCGATCAATTCGCGATCAGGGGCCTCACCGAGGCCGATCTCGATTACCTCACCAAAGGCTGGCACCGCCTGCATCCCTGGCCCGACAGCGTCACCGGCTTGACGCGGCTGAAATCAAAGTTCGTGATCTCGCCGCTCTCGAACGGCAACGTCGCGCTGCTCACCAACATGGCGAAGTTCGCCGGCCTGCCGTGGGACCTCATTATGTCGGCCGAGCTGTTCGAGCACTACAAGCCCGATCCGGAAACCTATCTCGGCGCAGCAAAGCTGCTCTGCCTCAAGCCGGAAGAGGTGATGATGGTCGCGGCCCACAATGGCGATCTCGCTGCCGCCCAGAAGAACGGATTGAAGACCGCCTTCGTGGCGCGGCCGACCGAATACGGCCCGCTTCAGAAGGTCGATTTCGAAGCAACCGGCAAGTGGGACATCGTCGCGAAGGATTTTGGCGGCATCGCGGATAGGCTCGGCTGTTAGGTGGGCAAGGGGATTCCCGAGCCGTATCAGCATCTGCGAACCTTCGCGTTCGGCGACAGTCCCGCGCTGGCCGACGAACTAGTCGAGCTCGTCGTCAAGGGCATCAAGACCGCGACGTGCAGCACCGAGGACGAGCCGAACACCTCTACGCCCGGTGAGCGCTGGGTCGTGCTCGACGGGCGAGGAGAGCCGCGCTGCGTCATCGAAACCATCGAGGTGACATACCGGCGCTTCAACGAGGTCGATGCAGCCTTTGCACATGACGAGGGAGAAGGCGACCGGAGCCTGGCTCATTGGCGCCGTGCCCATCAATCCTATTTCGGCAGGCTCGGGCGCTATAGCGACGACATGATGCTGATGTGCGAGCGTTTTCGCCTGGTCGAGGTCTTCGGCGATGCCGAGACCGATCGATAGCTACGAAGCCGCAATCGGCAGTTCGGGATTGCTCGACGAGCTGCGGGAGTTCGATCCACGCGTGGTCGGGACGCTGCCCTTGGGGCTCGCGACGACGACGAGCGACATCGATGTCGTCTGCCATGTTCTCGACGCGGCAGCTTTCGCCGAAGTGGTCTGGCGACGATACCGCTCCTGTGACGGGTTTGCGCTCTACCAATGGTGCTCCCGCCGACGGCCGGTGGTCGCCCGCTTCGAGTGGGACGGCTGGCCGTTCGAGCTATTCGGCGATCCCAGGCCGGTCGATCAGCAGGAAGGCTGGCTGCACTTCGAAATCGAGCGGAGATTGCTCGCGCTCGACGACGGGCGTCTGCGCAAAGCCGTGGCCGACCATAGGGCGCGCGGGATGAAGACCGAGCCCGCGTTTGCCGCCGCGCTCGGCATTGCCGGGGACCCGTATTCCGCATTGCTTGCAGTGGGCCGTGAGAGCGACGCCCAGCTGCGGGCCCGCCTGGAGTGCCTGTAAGGTTCGCCGCGTGGGACCGCACAGATCCGGGCGGCTCGCGCCGCCCGGATCTGAACTGACGGCTACAACGTCATCTGCATCGGTTGCGGATAGTAGCGGAAACCATCTCCGGCTTTGGCGACATGGCCATAGCCTGGCCAGGCGAAGTGATAGGACATCACCGGGATCTTGTTGGCGGCCAGCATCGTCAGCAGCTTGACGCGCGACTCCGCCGCCTGCTTCGGGTCGGAATCGTAGGAGAACTCCATCCGTGGCTTCTCCAGCAGCAGCACCGAATGGTGCGAGAGATCGCCGAGGAAGGCGAACGACTTGCCGGCCGACGTCACCATGAAGATGGTGTGGCCGACGGTGTGGCCGGGGGCCGCGATCGCCTGCACGCCGGGCAGGAATTCCTCTCCATCCTTGAAGAATTTGATCCGATCCCGGACCGGCAGCAGGTTCTTGCGGGCGTGGATGACGAAATCCTTGGCCGCGCTGCCGAGCTTGCCTTCGTCGGTCCAGAAGTCGAAATCGCTCTGGGCAATGTAGACTTGCGCGTTGGGGAACAGCGGCTTGCCGCCGTCGTCGACGATGCCGCCGATATGATCGATATGGGCATGCGAGCATACGACGGCATCGATGTCGCCCGGCTTGATGCCGGCCTCCGTCATGCTCTTCTGCTGCCGTCCGGTGCTGGCGCCGAACATCTTCGATGAGCCCATGCCCGTGTCGAACAGGATGAGCTTGTCACCGGTGTTCACGATCGGAGAGTTCTGTTCGAGCACGACATTGTCCGGCGACAGGAAATTGTCGGTCAGCATCTTCTTGACCTCTTCCTTGGGAACGCCGGTGAAGGTCCCGGAGGGATCGCCGAGCGGAAGCGGTCCGTCGGATACGACGGTCACCTCGGCATCGCCGAGAATGAAGCGGTGCCAGTAGGGCGTCTGAGTGCCGAGCTTGGGCGCCCGCGCCATCGCGCTGCTGCCGAGCATGGCGCTGGCGCCGAGACCGGCCCCAAGTGCGAGTAGGGACCGACGCGAGACATCGAGTGTCATTCTTTTCCTCCGCTTTCGTCTTTTGTTTTGCGCAATCGTTGGCGCGGTAAGCGGCCGCCCGATCGGCCACGTGGCCGGAGGGCGGCGGAAAGCATGCTGCGCCGGTTGCGACAAGCTAGCAAGTGGAATTACCCGGTACGGCACGCTGAACGAGAACGATAGCCGGAGCGCGAAAGCGACGTGCAAAGACAGGCTGCGCCAAGACGCGGAATTGCGCTTTACGCAATTCTCAACGTGACGTCATTGCCTTCCGTCTCGGCAAAGCCCGCCTGCAGCACCTCTTCGCGCTTGTGACGCAGATGCGCACGCAGGATGTGGGCGAGCCCGACACCGTCGCGGCGCTGAAGCGCGTTCAGGATTGCCTCGTGCTCCTTCACGGCGAGCGCCCAGCGCTGCGCCGTCATCGGCGTGACATAGCGCGCGCGCCGGATGCGCGCGGTCACCGAGGCGTAAAGCCCGGCGAGCACAGGATTTCCCGCTGCGGTCACGATGGCTTCGTGAATCGCACGGTTGCCGCGGTAGTACTGGATCAGGTCGCGCTCGCGATAGTGCTGCACCATGTCCGCGTGCGCGGCGGCGATCGCATCGATCTCGGCGTCGCTGATGCGCTCGCAGGCGAGTTCGCCCGCGAGAGCCTCCAAGCCTTGGCAGACCTCGAACAGGTCGCGCATGTCCTTGTCGGTCAGCTTTGCTGCCCGCGAGCCGCGATGCGGCAGCAGCTGCACGAGCCCTTCCGCCGCCAGCACCTTGAGCGCCTCGCGCAGCGGCGTCCGCGAGATCTCGAGCCGCTCGCACAGCTCGCGCTCGGGAATCCGCGCGCCCGGCGGGATTTCGCCGTCGAGGAGGATGGCGCGGATGCGGTTGACGACCTCGTCGTGAAGCATGGCTCTGAGCTCAGTTTTGAATGCAAAAATGAACTTATACGCCCATATGGCCAAGTTCCAGCTTGAAAATCCAAAGTTTTGCATTCAAAAATGTAAAAAACAGAAAGGTATGAGGAAATGGATCTGCAAGTGGAGGCAGAAGACCTCGTGTTCGAGCGCGACGGCGGCATCGGGCGGATCACCTTCAACCGCCCGCAGGCCCGCAACGCCTTCACCTTCGCCATGTACGAGCGGCTCGCCGCGATCTGCGAGGAGGCCAATCGCGACCATGACATCAAGGTGCTGGTGCTGCGGGGGGCCGGCGACAAGGCCTTCGCCTCGGGCACCGACATCAATCAGTTTCGCGAATTCAGGACGCCGCAGGACGCCGTCGACTACGAGAACCGCATCGACCGCGTGCTGACCACACTCGAGCAATGCCGGGTCGCCACGATCGCGGCGATCAACGGGTTCTGTACCGGCGGCGGGGCCGGCATTGCCGCGGCCTGCGACCTCCGCATCGGCACAAAAGCTGCGAAGATCGGATTCCCCATCGCCAGGACGCTCGGCAATTGCCTGTCGATGTCCAATGTCAGCCGTCTCACCGCACTGATCGGCGCCGCGCGCGTCAAGGATCTCATCTTCACCGCACGCCTCGTCGATGCCGGGGAGGCCGCAAGCGTCGGGCTGCTCGGCGAGGTCGTCGACGATCTTGCCGCCCTTGAACGACGTGCAGACGAGGTGGCCCGGCTCGTCGCGAGCCATGCGCCGTTGACGCTGAATGCGACCAAGCAGGCTGTCAGCCGTCTGCAGCGCCGGTTGACGCAGGACGAGGGCGAAGACCTCATCCTGATGTGCTACACGAGCCAGGATTTTCGCGAAGGGCTCGATGCTTTCCTCAACAAGCGCGCGCCGCAATGGCGCGGCCAATAGGACGAGCCGATGCAAAGCGATCCATCGCAATCCACCTCCCGCCGTTCCGGACCGCTAGCCGGCCTCAAGGTCATTGATCTCACTCACGTCATGGCGGGACCGACCTGCACCTTGATGCTCGCCGACATGGGCGCCGACGTGATCAAGATCGAGAAATGGCCGAACGGCGACGACACCCGTCATTCGGTGCCGCCGAAGATCGGGGACGAGGCGGCCTCCTTCCTGATGATGAACCGCAACAAGCGCGGCATCGTGCTGGACCTGAAGACCGACGGCGGCAAAGAGGTGCTGCGCCGGCTGATCGCCGATGCCGACGTGCTGGTCGAGAACTTTGCGCCGGGCGCGATGGAGCGCCTCGGCTTCGGCTATGAGGCGCTGCACGCGGAATTCCCGGCGCTGATCTATTGCTCGCTGTCGGGCTTCGGCCGCACCGGCCCCTACAAGCATCGCAGGGGGTTCGATCTCGTCGCGCAAGCCATGAGCGGCATCATGAGTTTTACCGGCGAGCGGCCCGACGGTCCGCCCGTCAAGTGCGGCCCGCCGCTGTCGGACATCACCGCCGGCCTGCTCGCGAGCATGGGCATCCTGGCCGCCTACACCCATCGCCTCAAGACCGGTGAAGGCCAATGGGTCGAGACCTCGCTTTATGAAGCCGCCTTGGTGCAGACCTATTGGCAGTCGACCATCGCGCTCGCCGCGGGCACCGCGCCGCGCGCGATGGGCTCGGCGCATCCGCTCAACGCGCCGTACCAGGCGTTTGAAGCCTCGGACGGCTGGCTCGTGGTCGGCGGCGCCAACAAGAAGCATTGGCTGTTGATGCTGGAAGCGCTCGGCGCGAGCGAGCTCGCCGACGATCCGCGCTTCGTCACCGGTGCCGATCGCATGGCCAACCTGAAGGAGCTCGAAGCCGTCCTCAGCGAACGCTTCCGCAAGCAATCGCGGGCGCATTGGCTCGCGGCGCTGGACGAGAAGGGCGTGCCGTGCGGCCCCGTGCACGACATGCTGGAGGCGCTGAGCGATCCGCAGACGCTGGCGCGCGAGATGGTCGTCGAGGTCGAGCACTCCACGCTCGGGTCCGTCAAGACGATCGGGCTTCCCATCAAGTTTTCGGAGACCCCGGGCAAAGTGCGATCAGGCGCACCGGTCTATGGAGAGCACACGAAAGAGGTTCTGGCCGAGCATGGGTTCGACCAGTCACGAATCGAAGCGCTCGAAAAAGAAGGCGCAATCGTCTCGGCCCGGGAACGACGCGAGGAACGCGTCGCCTGACCGGACGTCGATACGACAAAAACAAAAGATAAAGATCAGCTGGAGGAAATCATGGGTCGGACGTCAACATTTCTGCTCTCCGCAGCCGCAGCCGTGCTCGCCGGCACCATGCCGGCGCTCAGCGCCTGGCAACCGCAAAAGCCGATCGAGTTCGTGGCCACCGCCGGCCCCGGCGGCGGCACCGACAATCTCGCGCGCGCGGTGCAGAACATCATCACCAAGCACAAGCTGATCGAGCAACCGATCGTCGTCGTCAACAAGGGGGGCGGCAGTGGCGCTGAAGGCTATGTCTACGGCAAGGCCTCCGCCGGTGATCCCTACAAGGTGATCTTCGGCACCTCGAATGCCTGGCAGCAGCCGCTCGTCTCCAAGGTCGCCTTCAACTACACCGATCTCACGCCGATCGCGGCGATGGCGCAGGACGAGTTCCTGCTCTGGGTCAAGCAGGACGCGCCGTACAAGACTGCGAGCGATTATCTGAAGGCGGCCGCATCGGGCGAATTCAAGATGGGCGGCGCGCAGTCCAAGGACACCGACGAGGTGCTGACGCGCATGATCGAGAAGGTCGGCAAGGTCAAGCTGACCTATATCCCGTTCAAGAGCGGCGCTGAGACCGCTGTGCAGCTCGCCGGCGGACATCTCGACTCCCACGTCAACAACCCCAGCGAAAGCCTCGGGCAATGGCGCGGCAGCACGCAGCGCCCGCTCTGCGTGTTCAGCCCGAAGCGGCTGCCGCAGGGGCCGAAGGTCACCGCAACGGAAGGCTGGGGCGACGTTCCAACCTGCGTCGAGCAGGGCCTCGACATCAAGCAATATGAGCAGCCGCGTACCGTGTGGCTGCCCGGCAAGGTCTCGCCGGAGCAGGCCGCGTTCTATGTCGACCTCATGAAGAAGGTGCAGGCGACGCCGGAGTGGAAGGACTACATCGAGAAGACCTCCCAGGTCGACACGTTCCTCACCGGTGCCGAGCTCGAAAAATTCATCAAGGAGGACCTCGAGCGCATCAAGCAGGTCGCGGGCGAGCAGGGCTGGCTGGTGAGGTGAGGCCGAGGATGGGTTTCGATCGCGCCGCCAACTGTAGCCCTGGTCCTCATCCTGAGGGCCCGCCGGAGGCGGGCGTCTCGAAGGATGGCCGCGGATGCGATGTCTCCTGGAGCCGTCCTTCGACACGCGCGAAAAAGCGCGCTCCTCAGGACGAGGACTGTTTCGCCGGAGCTGCCCATGATCTCCCGTCGCGCGCTTGAACTTGCGACCGCCGTGCTCACCGGCAGCTTCGGCGTGGCCGTCGTCGTCTCCAGCCTCGACAACGGCATCGGCTGGTCCAGCGCAGGCGTGGACGCCGGCACATTCCCGTTCCTGACCGGGATCATCGTCGTGCTCGGCAGCCTCTACAATCTGGTGCGAGGCGTGGTGCCGGCCGCGACGCTCGCAAACGTTCCCATCGCGATCACGTCGATCGAGCTGCGCCGGCTCGTCGGCCTGTTCGTGCCGGCTGCCATCTTCGTCGCTGCGATCCCGCTCGCCGGGATGTACGTCGCCTCCGCTCTCTATGTCTTCGCGGTGCTGGCGATTCCCCGACACCAATCCGTGCCGCGCGCGCTGGCTATGGCAGGAGCTACGGCGCTCGCGCTCTACCTCGTGTTCGAGCGCATGTTCCAGGTCAGTCTGCCGCGCGGCGCACTGGCTTCCGCGCTCGGGTTCTGAGGGAGCAGCGGGATGGACAATCTCCAGGAGCTCCTGCACGGCTTCACCATCGCGGTCACGGTGCCGCATCTGGTCCTGATGGTGGTCGGCGTGCTGCTCGGCATTCTCGTCGGCGTGCTGCCGGGTCTGGGCGCGCCGAACGGCGTGTCGCTGCTCCTGCCGCTCACCTTCGGCATGCAGCCGGTCTCGGCCATCATCCTGCTCTCCAGCATGTATTGGGGCGCGCTATTCGGGGGATCGGTGACCTCCATCCTGTTCAATATCCCGGGGGAGCCGTCGTCGGTGGCGACCACCTTCGACGGCTATCCGATGGCGCGCGACGGCAGGCCGACCACCGCGCTCGCGACCGCCTTCGGTTCGGCGGCGTTCGGCGCGCTGGTCGGCGTCATCCTGATCACCTTCCTCGCCTCCTGGGTGGCGCAGGCTGCGCTCGCGTTCGGGCCGGCCGAGTATTTTGCCGTCTATTTTCTCGCCTTTGCCAGCTTCGTCGGCATGGGCGGTGCGGCGCCGATCAAGACCGTCGTGGCGCTGGCGCTCGGCTTTGCCATCGCCGCCATCGGCATCGACACAGTCTCCGGCAGCGTGCGCCTCACCATGGGCGTGGACGAACTCGTCAAGGGCGTCAGCTTCGTCGTGGCGGTGATGGGCCTGTTCGGCATTGGCGAACTGCTTGTCGCCGTCGAGGAGGAATTTCACGCGCGCGCCGTCTCGTCCAAGATCGATTGGCGCGAGGTGTTTCGCGCCGTCGGCCGCCTGCCGCGGCACGGCGTCGCCCTGCTGCGCAGCGCCGCGATCGGCTGCTGGATGGGCATCACGCCGGGCGGCCCGACCGCGGCCTCCTTCATGAGCTACGGCATCGCGCGCCGCTTTTCACGGCGCGGCCGACATTTCGGCACGGGCGAGGTCGAAGGCATCGTCTCGCCGGAGACGGCCGATCATGCCGCCGGCACCAGCGCGCTGCTGCCGATGCTCTCGCTCGGCATTCCGGGCTCGGCAACCGCGGCCGTGATGATGGGCGGGTTGATGATCTGGGGCCTCAATCCCGGGCCCATGCTGTTCGTGGACCAAAAGGATTTTGTCTGGGGCCTGATCGCCTCGATGTATGTCGGCAACATTGTCGCCGTCGCCCTGGTGCTGCTGACGGTCCCGGTGTTCGCCGCCCTGATGCGGATTCCCTTCGTGGTGATCGCGCCGCTGATCGTGATCATCTGCGTCGTCGGCGCCTATTCGGTGTCGAACTCCTATCTCGACGTCGTCATGATGCTCGGCTTCGGGGTCGTCGGCTATCTCTTCAAGAAGCTGTTCTATCCGCTGGCGCCGCTCGTGCTCGCGATCGTCATCGGCGACAAGGCCGAGGACGCCTTCCGGCAGTCGATGCTGATCTCCAAGGGATCTCTCGGCATTTTCTTTGCGAACAAGCTGGTGACGTGCCTGATCGTGGGCGGCATCGCGCTGCTGCTGCTTCCGCTTCTGTTGCAGCTGCCGCGGCTCTGGCGCAAACCTGCGTCGCCCGCGACCGATGCGCCAGTCCAGGAAAGGGCAATCATATGACCGCAAAGCCGCTGATTGTGCTGGCCATGGGAGATCCAGCCGGCATCAGCCCGGAGCTGACGGCCAAGCTCGTGGCGCAGGAC
The DNA here is from genome assembly GCF_020194055.1 of Bradyrhizobium sp. NBAIM03. Classification (NCBI taxonomy): domain Bacteria; kingdom Pseudomonadati; phylum Pseudomonadota; class Alphaproteobacteria; order Hyphomicrobiales; family Nitrobacteraceae; genus Bradyrhizobium; species Bradyrhizobium sp. NBAIM03. The sequence continues at coordinate 28,598 of NZ_JADYVS010000039.1, forward strand.
GACATCCGCGCGCGCTGCCGGCTCGTCGTCATCGGCGACCGCCGCATTTTCGACGAGGGCGCGCGCATTGCCGGCGTCAAGCCGGAGCTGAAGATGCTAGAGCAGGGCGCCGATCTTCGCGCAGCGCAGGAAGATGCGCTGTTCGTCGATCTCCGCCACCTCGACCCCAGAGAGGTCGAGCCGAAGAAAGCGACCCTTGCCGGCGGAAAATTTGCGCTGGCCAATTACAGGCATGCGCTCGAGCTCGGCCGCGACGGCCATGTCGACGCGGTCTGCTTCACCCCCTTTAACAAGCAGGCGATGCGCCTTGCCCGTGCCGAGTACGACGACGAGATCGCGTTCTCCGCCGAGGTCGTCGGTCTCAAGACGCCGGCAAGCGAATTCAACGTGCTGGACCGGCTCTGGAACGCACGGGTCACCTCGCACATCCCGCTCAGGGACGTCGCTGCGAAGCTATCCGGCGAACGCATCCATCGCGCGCTCAGACTAACCGATTCCTGCATGCGCAACGCCGGCTTTGCGCGGCCACGCATCGCGGTCGCAGGCCTCAACCCCCATGCCGGCGACGGCGGCAATTTCGGCCGCGAGGAGATCGACGTGATTGCGCCGGTGGTCGCAGCAAGCCAGAGCGAGGGCATTGCCGCGGAGGGACCGTTTCCGGCCGACACCGTGTTCCTGCGCGCCAAGGCCGGCGCCTTCGATGCCGTGCTGACGATGTATCACGACCAGGGCCAGATCGCGATGAAGCTGATGGGTTTCGATCGCGGCGTGACCTTGCTCGGCGGCTTCCCGTTCCCGATCTGCACGCCCGCGCACGGCACCGCCTACGACATCGCGGGGCAGGGCATCGCCTCGATCGGCGCCAGCCGCGCCGCGTTGCTGCTCGCCGCGGAGATGGCGGCGCGTCGTCTCGGCTGAACTTGCACGCGCGAAGGGAGCGACCGCTGATTGCGCTCGCCTTGCGCGCAGACTTAGACTTTAGGGAAAAACTGGAAACTTCCGCCGTCGCGAGGAGTTGGCGCCCCATGAACATCTTCCACGTCGGAGCTGGAACATGGTCGACGACAGCCCGCTACGAACAGCGGTGGACACCGCTTGGTGCGTGTACCTTGCCCGGCATCGCAGCGTCGATGCAGCGGATGGCCGTCGTTGCCTGCTCGAGCGTCATCTGCAAGGGAGGCGGGAAGCGCGCGAGAGTAACGGTGATGCCCAGGAACTCGCAGCATTCGGGCTTGCCTATCTCGAGCGGCTTTCCGATGACGAATGTTGAGGCTCATCGAGGGCGGTATCTGTCGGCTGGCTAGCGCGAGCGCAAGGCCGGATTGGACCTTGCTCGCGATTTCGAACCTTCTGTCTGCGGCCATCGTGCTGATCGTGCGTTCAGCGATATAGCGAGCTCCAATGCGTATCGCCCAGCTGGCTCCGCTTGCCGAAAGCGTCCCTCCGAAGCTCTACGGCGGCACCGAGCGGGTGGTAGCCTGGCTTGTGGATGAGCTTGTCGAGCTCGGTCACGACGTCACGCTGTTTGCCAGCGGTGACTCCCGAACGAGAGGCAAACTCCACCCGGTATGGCCACGCGCGCTGCGTCTCGGCCGGAAGGGCGCCGATCCGAACGCAGCCTGCGCGATGCTGCTGGAAGCGATCGCGAGACGAGCCAACGACTTCGACGTGATCCACGCCCATATCGACTGGCTTCCGCTGCCGTTGCTCAGTCGCGTTGGCGTACCGTTCCTGACGACCATGCACGGCCGCCTTGACTTGCCTGGCTTGCCTGACGTGGTTCGGCAGTTCCCAGAAGCATGCTTCGTGTCGATCTCGGATCACCAGCGCCTGCCGCTTCCGGATGCGAAATGGATTGGGACGATCCAGCACGGGCTGCCGTCGGAGCTGTTGGACCCATCCTATGAGGAGGGATCCTATCTGGCGTTTCTTGGCCGTCTCACGGAGGACAAGGGTCCGGAGGACGCCATCCGCATCGCGCACGCAGCCCGGATGCCTCTTCGCATCGCCGCGAAGATTCCACGCGCCGAGACTGCCTACTTCAGGAAACACCTTGCGCCCCGGATCGACGGCGAGATGATCCAGCTTATCGGCGAAGTCGACGACGTGAAGAAGCAATCATTCCTTGGCGGAGCAGCCGCTCTGCTATTTCCGATCGCTTGGCCGGAGCCTTTCGGGCTGGTCATGATCGAGGCGATGGCGTGCGGAACGCCCGTGATCGCCTATCGCTCCGGCTCTGTCCCTGAGGTCATCGAGCACGGCCTAACCGGTTTCATCGTCGAGAACGAGGAGCAGGCGGTCAAGGCGGTCGGCGAATTGGGCAAGCTGGATCGAAGGAGAGTGCGCGCCCGCTTCGAGGAACGCTTCACCGCATACCGAATGGCGCGCCAGTACGAAGATCAGTACCGCAAGCTGGCTGCCGCGGCAGCTCGGAAGGTCAACACGCAAATGTCGGAAAGGTGAAGGGAGGCGGCGATGTCGCTGTGCTAGATCGCCGCGCCCAATGAGGTGTCGCCGAGCCGGATTCCTTCTGTTTTGCCCGACGTGTCAAAGAATCTTCGCGCGTGCAAAAACAGCGAGGTAAGACAACCCCTTGGCTACTGTGCATGGGGTTGTTTTCGCGAGTTTTGATCGAGGCGGGCCCGCTCGCCTCACGCGCCGCAGACGATCACGCCGTACCAGCCGAGCCCGCGATAGGTCTCGTAGCCTGGGGTGGCATGGAACGCGACCAGTGTGCCCGTGCGTTCCTGATAGAAGCCGGAGCGCTGGCCGTTCAGCGACAGCGAGATGCGTTCGCTGAGGATGCCCTGGCCGTCGGAGGCCGCGATCACGCGAAAATTGGAATCGACCAGCAGCACGCGCGCCTTGTCGCTGTCGCCGACGCGCACGCCCTGCACGATGGCGCGGGCCTGCGGCTCCCAGTCGAAATGGATGGCGAGCACCCCGATCGGTGCGCCATGAGCCTGGCCGCCGGCGCGGACGCTGGCGCAATAGGTCGCGACCTGCGCATTGCCGAGCAGCGGCTGGTTCTCGACGTCGCCGGCGACATAATCGTCGCCGGAGCGAAGGCCTTTCGCGTCGCGAAACCATCTGGTGTGGGCGACGTTCTGGCCGACGACGCGGAAGCGGTCGGCGCGGCCGTTGGCGATGACGTTGCCGTCGAGGTCGCAGAGCCAGAGATCGAGATAGACGGTGTAGGCCCCGAGGATCACGCCGAGGCGCTGCGAGGCATGGGAGACGGCCGCAGCACTGGGCGAGGCCGCGCAATCGACCACGGCGGAATCGGTCGCCCACCAGCGCACATCGCAGGTGCGTTCGTAGAGATTGCGGTCGATCAGCTCGATCGCGTTGAGCGACAGGTCGACCATGCGCTCGCCGCGGGAGCGCTGGCTCATGCGGTCGATCGAGGCGACGAGATCGCCGGTGCGTTTGGTCAATTGGGTCTCGAGCTCGCGGGCGATGGTCTCGACCTGCTGGCCGACGCCGCGCACCTCCTGCGCCACCACCGCAAAGCCCGCGCCTTGCGCGCCGGCGCGCGAGCTTTCGATCAGCGCGTTCAGCGCCAGCATCTTCATCTGGTTGGTGATCTGCTGGATCGACTTGGTCTTGTCGACCGCGATCTGGTTGACCTCCGCGGTGAGGCGGTTGATCAGCGCGGAGATGTCGGAATCATCGTCCGCGGGCTCGGTGGCGATCGGCTTGGCTTTCAGACCCAGCGCAGCAGACATCGGGGACTTCCCTTGGCAATGAGGTCTGATCTGCAATGAACCCGGAACAACGACTTACAGATCGAATACGATTCTTTTTCGAGGATTCCGCCTAACGCCTGCTTAATTTGCTGTTTGACGGGATGCCTAAATGATAGTCAGTGCGCCCGTCGGGGCGGCCATCCACCGCTTTGTGCGGCCGGACCGTTGCAAATCCGTCCCGGATGCCGACCAATCCCCTGAAGCCAGTGACTCTGCGTTCGCGTGACCGCCTGGCCCTTCGAGTTCCCCAACATCTGCCTCTGTCATGACGCCGCCAGCCACCGCCTTGCCTATCGAAGCGCCCCAGGCCTTCCTGGGCGTGGCGCGCTCGCTCACCGACAAGCTGTGGCGCGACCGGCTTGATGCCCGCGGGGCAGCCCAGGCGCTCGCCATCGTGCAGCGGCACCAATTGCCGGAACTGCTGGCGCGGGTACTGGCGGGCCGCGGTGTCGACATCGACGCGGTGTCCGACTTTCTCGATCCGACCATCCGAAAGCTGCTGCCGGACCCGTTCACGGTGACGGAGATGGAGGCCGCTGCCAAACGCATTGCGGATGCCGCGACCAAGGGCGAGAAGGTTGCGATCTTCGGCGACTACGACGTCGACGGCGCGACCTCGGCGGCGCTGCTGGCCTGGCATCTGCGCCATTGCGGGCTCGATCCGCTGATCCATATTCCCGACCGGATTTTCGAGGGCTATGGCCCCAACACGGAAGCGGTGCGCGCGCTCGCGGCCAAGGGCGCCACGCTGCTGATCACAGTCGATTGCGGCACCACCAGCATAGAGCCGCTCGCCGAGGCGAAGCGCCTCGGCATGTCCGTGGTCGTGATCGACCACCACCAATGCGGCCTCGATCTCCCCGAGGTCGACGCGCTGGTCAATCCGAACCGCCCCGATGACCTCTCCGGCCTCGGTCATCTCGCCGCCGTCGGCCTCGTGCTGGTGACGCTGGTGGCGGTCAACCGCGAGCTGCGCCAGCGCGGCTTCTGGACCAGCGAGATGCCCCAGCCCGATCTCCTGGGCATGCTGCATCACGTCGCGCTCGGCACCGTCGCCGACGTCGCGCCGCTGATCGGTCTTAACCGCGCCTTCGTCGCCAAGGGGCTGATCGCGATGCGGCGGCGCGACCATGTCGGCCACACCGCGCTGATGGACGTGGCGCGGCTCAACGGCCCGCCGGAGGCCTGGCATCTCGGCTTCATGCTGGGCCCGCGCGTCAATGCCGGCGGCCGTATCGGGCGCGCCGATCTCGGCGTGCGGCTGCTGCTCGAAGGCGACAGCGTCGAGGCGGCGCGGATCGCGGCCGAGCTCGACCGTCTCAACAGCGAACGTCGCGTCATCGAGCAGGCGGCGGAAGCCCAGGCCGAAGCCGAGGCGCTGGCCTCGATCGGGTTGGAGGACAAGCTCGCCGTGATCGTCACGGCCTCGGAAGGCTGGCATCCCGGCGTGGTCGGCCTCGTTGCCTCCCGCCTGAAGGAGAAGTTCTCGCGGCCGGCCTTTGCCATTGCGCTGGAGCCGGGCGGCATCGGCACCGGCTCCGGTCGCTCGATCGCCGGCGTCGATCTCGGGAAGGCGGTGCGGCAGGCGGTCGCCGACGGCATCCTGCTCAAGGGCGGCGGCCACGCGATGGCCGCGGGCGTGACGCTGCGCAAGGAGAAGCTCGCCGAATTCCGCGCCTATCTCGAGACCGCGCTGGCGCGCGACGTCGCCGAGGCGCGCCACGTCAACGAGCTCTATATCGACGGCGCGGTCTCGGCGCGTGCGGTGACGCCGGAGCTTGCGGCGACGCTCAATCGCGCCGGTCCCTTCGGCAGCGGCAATCCGGAGCCGGTGCTGGCGCTGCCGGCGCACCAGCTCGTGTTTGCCGACGAGGTCGGCCAGTCGCATCTGCGCCTGCGCTTCAAGGCGGGCGACGGCGCCATCGTCAACGGCATCGCGTTCCGTTCAGTCGGCCAAAAGCTCGGCAATGCGCTGCTCGCCAATCGCGGCCAGCAGATGCATGTCGCGGGCTCGTTGTCGGTCGATCGCTACCAGGGCGCCGAGCGCGTGCAATTCCGTGTCGTCGACGTCGCGCTACCGGACCAGGGGCCATCCGTGATTAGATGACGCATGATCCGGAAAAGTGCGAAGCGGTTTTCCGACAACGATCAAAGACAACGGTTCCAAACAACAAAAAAAGGGAGTGAGCATGGCAGGGCAGGTTGAGGGCAAGGTCGCGCTGGTGACGGGTGGCGCCTCCGGCATAGGCGAGGCCATCGTCGAGCTGTTCGCGCGCGAGGGCGCGACTGTCGTCATCACCGATATCGACGAGCTGCGCGGCCCGGAGCTCGCCAGGCGCGTAACAAACGTGGGCGGCAAGGCGACCTTCCTGGAGCAGGATGTCACGAGCGAAGAGCGCTGGATCGAGATCGTCGCCGAGATCGCAAAGCGATATGGCCGGCTCGACGTGCTCGTCTCAAATGCCGGGATCGGCATCTCCGTGCCTTCGATCGTCGACATGACCCTCGCCGACTGGCGCAAGCAGAACGCGATCAACCTCGACGGCGTGTTCCTCTCGGTCAAGCATTGCCTGCCTTTGATGCGCAAGATCGGGGGCGGCTCGATCGTCATGATGTCCTCGCTGGCGGGACTGCGCGGCTCGCCCGGATTGTCGGCCTATTCGGCGACCAAGGGCGGCGTGCGGCTGTTCGCCAAATCCATTGCGATGGAGTGCGCGGCGGCGGGCGACGGCATCCGGGTCAACTCGGTTCACCCCGGCATCATCGACACCCCGATCTGGGGCAAGATCCCGACGGGGGCGGCCGGCGCCGGCCAGAACGCCCCGATCGATCCGGAGGAGCGCGCCAAGGTGGTGACGCCGCTTGGTCGTGCGGGCCAGGCGGCGGAGATCGCCTCGGGCGTGCTATACTTGGCTTCCGATGCCTCGCGCTACGTCACCGGCAGCGAGCTCGTCATCGACGGCGGCATGAATGCCGGCGGCGTGCCGCGGCGCGCTTGAGCTGCGCAGGGCAGGGTGGCGGCCGCAGGGGCTGACGCGCAGGCGCAGTCCCTGTACAACACTGGGCAGCTCCCGACCGAAAGAGGTGTCCTTCGCCATGGCGCACAGCCTTCACGCTTCTTCACCCGCGCCCGCGCCATTCCGTTCCAACCGGCCGGATCTCGCCACCGACGCGATCCGCACCGCGCGCGAGGATCTCGCCGCCTGCTTCCGCATGGCCGCGCGCAACGGCTTTGAGGAGGGCATCTGCAACCACTTCTCGGCCGTGGTGCCCGGTCATGACGATCTGTTCCTCGTCAATCCCTACGGCTACGCCTTCCGCGAGCTGACCGCGTCGAAGCTGTTGATCTGCGACTTCCACGGCAACGTGCTCGACGGCGAGGGCGTGCCCGAGGCGACCGCGTTCTACATCCATGCCGAGATGCACAGGCTGCTGCCGCGCGCCAAGGTCGCCTTCCACACCCACATGCCCTACGCGACAGCGCTGTCGATGACCGAAGGCGAGCCCCTGATCTGGGCCGGCCAGACCGCGCTGAAATTCTACGGCCGCACCGCGGTCGACCGCGACTACAATGGCCTCGCGCTCGACAGCCGCGAAGGTGCCCGCATCGCCTCCGCCGTCGGCGCTGCCGACATCGTCTTCATGAAGCATCACGGCGTGATGGTGCTGGCGCCGACCATCGCGGAAGCCTGGGACGATCTCTATTATCTCGAGCGCGCCGCCGAGGTGCAGGTGCTGGCGATGTCGACGGGGCGAAAGGTGCTGCCGGTCGATCCCGCCGTTGCGGCGGAGACCTACAGGCAGATGCGCGAGGGCGATTCCGAATCCGCCCGGCTGCATCTCGCCGCGATCCGGCGGCAGCTCGATGCGGAAGAGCCGCAATATCGGCACTGACCACGATGTCATTCCGGGCGCGCTAGAGCTGCGCGTATCAGCGGGCCGCGTCGAACTCTGACTTCAGCCAGTGTCGTACAGCCTCGACCGGCTCGGTGAGCGGCCGGTCGCGGCTGCGGACCAAGTGCAGCGAAGAGCCTTCCAGCTCCGGCCCGAATGGTGCGACCAGCGTTCCCTGCGAAAGTTCGTCGGCGACGAGCACAAGACTGTGCAAAGCGACACCAGCGCCGGCGACGGTTGCCTGGATGGCATGGGTTTCATCGCTGAAACGCACGCCGGCGCGCGCATCAACGTCGTCAATGCCGGCCGTCTTGAACCAGCGCCGCCAGGTCGGATTTCGGGCATCACGACGGTGCCAGTCGAAATGTAGCAGCGTTGCTGAGCGCAGGTCGCTCGGTCTTCGGATGCCCAAGCGCGGACTGACCACCGGTGCGAAACGATCGGCCGTGAGCGGCTCGGCAATCAGATCGGGATAAGGACCGGAACCGTAGCGAAGTGCGAGATCCGCGGTCGAATTGAGATCGGCCACCTCCAAGCTCGCAAGCAATGTGAGATCAATGTCGGCTCTGCTCTTTCGGAGCCCAGCAAGACGCGGCACCAGCCATTTGGCTGTGAAAGCCGGCGTCGCCGAAAGTGTGACCACCGCCCGGCGTCGCTTCCGGCTCAATCCCTCCAGAACACGCGCAAACGCATCAAAGCCGTCGCGCAGGACCGGAAGCAGGACCTGACCTTCCGCGGTGAGCAGAACCTGCCGCGTCCGGCGCTCGAACAGCCTGACCCCGACCGTCTGCTCCAGCTGTCGCACCTGATGGCTGATCGCGGTCGGCGTGACGTGAAGCTCATCGGCGGCGCGCTTGAAGCTGAGGTGACGTGCCGCCGCTTCAAATGCACGCAATCCCGCCAGCGGAGGAAGCCTTCTCATCGCGAACTCAAGGATGAATGCAGTTCATCCATAAGCTGAGCAACTTTCGTTTGTCAACGACGGGGCCTGAACCGATCTATTGAGAACAGATGAGAGGAGTTCTGCAATGCAACTGCTACAAATCGATTCAAGCGCGCGGTTAGAGCCTTCAGATGCAAATCCGCGCGGTTCGCACACCAGGCGTCTGACTCAGCGTTTCGTCCAACGATGGCTACAGTCGCGGCCGGGGGATCGCGTCGTCAGCCGCGACCTCGGTCGCTTCGCACCGAGTCCGGTGACGGACGACTGGGTCAAGGCGGCCTTCGCGAAGCCCGATCGGCGCGAGCCATGGATGAGAGAGGCTTTGGCGGAAAGCGATGCGCTGGTCGACGAGTTGCTCACAGCTGATCTGATCGTCGCGGGCGTGCCAATGTACAACTTCGGTGTGCCAGCGCAGTTCAAGGCATACATAGACAACGTTGTTCGGGTCGGACGCACATTCGGCTTCGACCGATCATGTCCGGACAATCCATATTCGGCGCTGCTTGCGGGCATGGACAAGCGTCTTGTCCTGCTCGGCTCGCGCGGAGACTACGGGTACGATCCGGGCGGGCGCATGGCCGCCGTCAATCATGTCGAAGGAGCCGTCCGGGACGTGTTTGCCTTCATCGGGATCACGGCCTTCCACAGCATCGCAGTCGAGTACGACGAATTCGCCGACGAACGGTTGCAGGCGTCGATTGCCGCGGCCGAGCGTACCGTGGATGACCTCGTCGACGAGCTGCTGAAGCTGACAGAACAGCGAAACGCGGCTTAAGGGTCGGCTGCAGCTGCGGCGAGGCGCCAGCGCCGGCGCTTCCGGCCGTGCTAGTTGGTTTGCCGCAGCTTGGCCAGCACCTTCAGCCCGCCGTAGCCATCGGCTGGCGCGATCCCGACTTTCTGCTGAAACTCCTTGACTGCCTTCATGGTGTCGTTGCCGACGCGGCCGTCGGTGCCGCCGGTGTCGAAGCCGGCCTTGGTCAGGCGCGTCTGCATCTCCTGCACTTCGGCGAGCGTCAACGCACGCTCGGAGCCCGGGAAGGGCTGGATGAAGGCCGGAGCTCCCAGGCAGCGATCCCCGAGATGGCAGATCGCCAGCGCGTAGTTCATGGAAGGGTTGTAGCTCTTCACCGAGTAGAAATTCGGCCCGAGCAGGAAGGTCGGCCCGCCCGCAACCGGCGTCCACATCTGCGCGGATGCGTTGGGCTGCGGAAATGGTTGGCCGTCGGCACGCGTCACGCCGGCCGCCTGCCAGGCCGCATAGGTCCGGCTGCCGCTCATGTTGGCGGGCGCGCGCACCTCGTAGCCCCAGTGCTCGCCGCGATGCCACTTGCCACGATTGACGAGATACTTTGCCGTCGAGCCCAGCGCGTCGTCGGGCTTGCCGAATGGCGAGACCTTGCCGTTGCCGTCATAGTCGATGCCGACATTGAGCCAGACCTCCGGCATCCATTGCGAATGGCCCATCGCGCCGGCCCATGATCCCCGCATGTCCTCAGGCGTGGACCAGCCCTTGTCGACGATGCGCAGTGCATTGATCAGCTCGGTCTCCCAATAGGCCTTGCGGCGCGGCTCGTTCCAGGCGAGCGCGGCGAGCGATGGAAATACCGGCCGCATGTGGTTCTGCTGCACCAGCGGATCGCCATAGGCGGACTCGACGCCCCAAAGCGCCAGCAGCGTGCCGCGCTCGACCCCGAAATCGCGCTCGATGCGGGCGAACAGCGCCTCGTTGTTCTTCAGCGCGATCTTGCCGTTGATGATGCGCCAGTCCGAGACGCGGCGGTTGATGTACTGCCAGACCTGCTCGCGGAATTCGGGCTGGTTGCGCATCTGCGCGAACACGCTCATGTCCGGTTCGACCCGTCCCATCGCTCGCTGCCATGTCGCGGCGGAAATACCTTTTGCCATCGCGCGCGCACGAAAGCTCTCGCGCCATTCGTCGAAGCCGGGAGGCGCGGCGAGAGCGCGGGTGGGAAGCGCGAGCAAAGCGGCTGCACCGAGCGTCGACTGGAGCAGGGCGCGGCGTGTGTGACGGGGCGAGGAATCAGTGTGCTTCATGGGCACATTCTAGCCGGAAACATGGCACGCGTGAGTCGGTTCCGAAACGGCCGCGTGCGGCAACTCGGCCCGACCCCGTCGGTCGTTCCCACCGGAACAAGTGCCGGACTCCCGCATTCCTCCCACGCCAGGAGGAGAAGAGTCGGTCCTGGTACGGCCGGCCTTCCTGGTTCATCGAATCGTCGGGGTGGAATGAAGATACGCACGCATGCCGAAAGCCATATCGTCGAACTCGACGACGGATCGCAATGGAAGATCTTTCCCGGCGACCTCGCGACGACGCTGAGCTGGAAGCCCGAAACCGATCTGCGTCTGGAGCCGAGCGGTGAGCGGGTGAATTCGCACGTGCTGGTCAATCCCGCCGACCAGACCCGCGTGCGGGTGATCGCGGCCGACGAGAGCTGGCCGGACGGCGCAGTCAAGAACGCCTTGAAAGGCGGGTAGCACCAGCGGCCACGACAGCCGCGAATGCCGGCCGCCTAGTCCTCCTTAAGCTCAGCCGCGATTCCGGAAAGCCAACGCCGGATCGTGGTTTCCGCCTTTGAATCCAAATTGCGAGCGAGCCGCTTCTCCAATTCGAGCACACGCTGCCGGCACGCCTTCAAAAGCGTCGCGCCTCGCGGCGTCAGCGTCCATTGCTGGATGCGGCCGTGAACGGGATGAGGCGTCATCGCAATCGCGCCGTCGCGTTCGAGATTGCGGATGATGACGCCGACGGTCTGGGGCGTCAGGAAGGTGAGGCGGGCGACATCGGCTCCCGACAGGCCCGGATAGGCGTTCAGCATCGTCAGCACCGCGAATTGCGGCGAGGTCACGCCGAGATCGGCGAGCGTGCGTTCCATCGTCAGCCGAACGGCGGCGTGGGCTTGGCGCAGCAGGTAACCGAGATAGCCTTGCTCGCCGCGCTTGCCTTCGCCCGGTGCTGGAACGTGCACCGCACCGGCTGCAACGGCCTTGGGTCCCGATTGCGATTTCGTGACATTCGTCTTGCGCGACATATAAGAGCTCTTATAAGATGTCCGTGCTCTTATAATATGCCGAGGTGAATGGCAATGTCACACGCCCGCAGCGAATATGAAGATTTCAAGCGGATCGCGCCCGATGCGTTTGATCTGGTGCTGGCGCTGGGCCAGCTTGCGGCCAAGGCCGGCCTCGACAAGCAACTGCTCGAGCTGGTCAAGCTGCGCGCCTCGCAGATCAACGGCTGCGCGTTCTGCGTGCAACACCACGTCCTGCTGTCGGAACGGATCGGCGTTCCCCTCGACAAGCTTCATCTGCTCGCGGTCTGGCGCGAGGCGCCGATCTTTTCGCCGCGCGAGCGGGCCGCGCTCGCCTGGGCCGAGGCGCTGACCTGTCTGCCCGACGGCGTCAGCGAGGAGGTTTACGCCGAGGCGTCCCGCGAATTCTCCGAGACTGAACTGACGTATCTGACCTCGGCGGTCGCCTCGATCAACGTCTGGAACCGGTTTGGCGCGGCGTTTCGCTGGACGCCTGCACAGCGGCCGGCGGCCGCCGTCGCAGCTTCGTCCTGACGGAGAGAGGGGAGGATCACGATGACAGTCATGAGCCTTTCTGCCGTGCAGTGTCCGGCGCCGTCACGTTCGACAGCGCTTGCGGTCGTCGCGGGATTTGTCTGCGCGCTGGCGATCGGCAAAGCCCTGCCGGTGACGATCGATAGTGTGTCCAGCGCCCTCGCGCCGCTCTGCGCCACGGCGGCGGAGGGCTCGCCGCTCGACAAGGTCGAGCCGATCGGCTCCTACGCACTTCCGAACGTGCCCGGCAAGCGCGTGACCATCGTGCGCGTGTCCTATGGTCCAGGCGGGTTTTCGCGGCCGCATCGTCACTCCGGCTCCGTCACCGCCTACATCACCAAGGGCGAGATCCGCTCGCAGCTCGGCGGCGGCCCGGTCGAGACGTTCGGCGTCGGCCAGTCCTTCTTCGAACCGCCGGGCTCGACGCATCTGGTCTCGGCCAATGCCAGCATGACCGAGCCGGCGGAACTGATCGCGGTGTTCGTGGCGGATGAGGGCGCGCAGCTGACGACGTTCCTGGAATAGGCTGCGCGCGTCATCCGCAATGGCTGCGCTCAGGCCGATCGCGATCGCCTCAACCGCTTCCAGGCCGGCGCGAGTCCGTATTGGACGACCGGAATGGCGACTGCGCCGACGAGCAGTCCAAGCGCACCCGAGATGGCTGCCTCGACCGACCATTCGACGATGCCGGCAACGGATGGAAGGAGATGTGCGGCAGCCTCGGTTATGGCATGGACCGTGTGGCCGATCGCGGGTGGGCCGTATTTCTCGATGCCGTGCAGGATGATGCCACCGCCGACCCAGATCATGGCGGCGGTGCCGATCGTGCTCAGCACCGCCAGGAAAACGGGCATGCCGCGGACGAGCGCGCGCCCAAGCAATCGGATCGCGCCGCCGGCGAGCGAGGCGCCGTCGAACCGCGCGAGGGCGATGCCGGCATCGTCCGCTTTCACGATCAGGGCCACCACGCCATAGACACCAACGGTGATGAAGAGGCCGACCAGCGCCAGCACCAGCGCCTGCGTCCAGATGCTGCCCGCCGGGAGGGCCGCCAGCGTGATCGCCATGATCTCCGCCGACAGGATGAAATCCGTCTTGATGGCGCCAGCGACCTTCTCGTCCTCGACCGACTGGGCATTCAACGCAATCGGCTCGAGCTGAGCTTCGTGCTGGTGCGCATGATGCGGCATCACGGCTTCGAGCACCTTTTCGGCGCCTTCATAGCAGAGAAAGGCGCCGCCCAGCATCAGCAGCGGCGTGACCGCAGCGGGAAGGAAATAGCCGAGCAGCAGGGCAATCGGCAGCAAGATCAGCAGCTTGTTGCGTAGCGATCCGACCGCGATCTTGCCGACGATCGGCAGCTCGCGTTTCGAAGCGAAACCGATGACGTAGTTCGGCGTGACCGCCGCATCGTCGATGACCACGCCAGCCGCCTTTGTGCCTGCCTTGGCTGCCTGGCTAGCGACATCGTCGAGCGAGGCTGCAGCCACCTTTGCGATCCCCGCGATATCGTCGAGAAGACCGATCAGTCCGACACTCATCAACTCATCCTTCTTCGTTCGAGCGGGGGAGTGCGCGACCAGATGCGTCCTGCCCGCTCCAGCAACGAACCAGCACGCTGTCAGTTCTCCTCGCCGCCCGCTCCCTCGCGCAAGTCAGGCTTGAGCACGTCTTCCGGCAGCGCATGGGCCACCGGCTGCGCCGTGACCGCGATCTCCGGGCCGATCTCGCGGCCGCGCGCGCGGATCAGCCGTTCATAGGCCGAGACCAGCGTCGCGTAGGGGCTGACCCAGATCCAGCCATCGCGGGTGAACACCTGGACGTCGAAATGCAGGTGCATCGAGGTGCCGGCGGGACGGTCGAGGTAGTTCGAGATCACGCCGATCTTCTCGCCTTCGGTGACGATGCGGCCGTTGATGACGCCATCGGCGTTCATCGCATGCGGATTCATGTGCATGTAGCGGAAACGGATGTGCTCGGTGCGGCTATTGACCTGAAGCGTTGCGGCCTGGTCCTTGGCGCCACGGATAACGATCGCGTCACGCACGGCGACGACGCCGCGCCGCTTGGAATCGCAGGGCTCGCGGCCTTCGCCGGGCGGCGGGCAGTCGGCGGCGCGGATGTCCTCGCCCTGGTGGCCGTAACCTCCGCCGCATTGCCACACCTCGAAACTACGCGACTCGCAGAAATTGTCGCGCCAGGGATAAGCGGTCGGGCCTTCGCTCTTGTCGCGCTTGCCGAAGGATTGGGAGCGCACGAAGGCGGGCGCCTTCTCCAAGGGAAAGCGGATCTGGGCATAGGCCATGGCGTCGGGATGACCGCCCTGCTTGCGGTAGCCGGTGTTCGGAATGATGTCGCCGCTCGGCCGGTAGCTGAAATCCGGTGAACGCACCGCGGGCCGGTCGATAATGTTGGAGGCAACGTCCGCCAGGGGCCGCATGCGCTGGCCCCCTGCGACGCGCAGTGCCTTCAGGAAGCGCTCGGCGACTGGATAGGCCTCCTTGCAGGCGAGCCGCCGTGGCCTCGCGACACTGTCGAGGCACTGGATCGAGACCACATAGGCGGCGCCGAAGCGGGTGAAGGCGTAGCGCACATAGCCTTCCCGGATGAACCTGCGTAGATCCGGGTAGGTTGAGGCGAGCGGCTTGACTGGCTCGCCCTTGCCCCCGGCCGGATCGGCGATGTCGTAGATCAGCGCCGAGCCCGTGATCTGCACCTCGACGGGCTTTGCGTACACCCGGCTCGGCATGCCGTCACCGGCGCCGGGCTCGAGCGAGAAGGTCGCGCTGTAGCCGGCAGGACCGGCATCGAACATGTCGACGGGATTGAAGTCGGCCTGGTAGCGCGACAGCGCGAGCGTCGCCGGCGCGCCGCTGCGCTGCGCGTCGAGATACGCGGCGGCGTCGAACGGCAGCAGCACGGGGACGGGACTTCGGGTAATGCCGGTGAAGAAGCGCGAGGAGACCGCGTTGAGCTGCACCAGTGCCGGCATCGCGCGCGGATCGTAGCGCGGTACCGAACGGCGCGGTGCGAAGATGAAGTCGCCCGCAATCTGGGGACGGCTGTTGATCTCGCTGCGAAGCTGGTCGAGCGCCGCGCGCCACTCGATGCGCAGGGCCGTCAGCGAGGGGCTGCGGAATTCATCCGCAGCGATCGGTGCAGCAACGAGGAGCGACGGCAACGCCAGGAGAAGCGAGACGAAGCGGAGACTGTTCCTGCCCACTGCTTCGCCCCCCGGCGGTACCTGTTCCGATCCTCAATGGCTCGTTTAGTCCTTAGCACGCTCGGAGTAGGAGCCGTCTTCGGTCATCACCACAATGCGCGTGCCGACCGAGATGTGCGGCGGCACGGTGGTGCGCACGCCGTTGGACAGCACCGCCGGCTTGTAGGAGGAGGAGGCGGTCTGGCCCTTGGTCACCGGCTCGGTCTCCACCACTTCCAGCGTCACGCGCTGCGGCAGTGCGATCGACACCGGATTGGTGTCATGCATCGACAGTTTGACGGTCATGTCCGGCTGAAGATACGCGGCCGCGTCGCCGACGACGTCCTTGGAAACCTGAACCTGGTCGTAGGTCTCGGGGTTCATGAAGTGGTAGCCATCGCCATCTTCGTAAAGGAAGGTGTAGTTGCGCTCTTCGATGGTGGCCTTTTCGACCTGGTCGGTGGTCTTGTAGCGTTCCGAGATCTTTACCCCGTCCGAGATTCGGCGCATTTCGATCTGGCTGACCGGGGTTCCCTTGCCGGGATGGATGTTCTCGGCGCTCACGACGACATAGAGCTTGCCGTCTTGCTCGATCACGTTGCCCTTGCGAATAGAACTGGCGATGACTCTCAAAGCTGTATTTCCTGCTTGCTTGGCCCGGCACCAGCCAGGACGTGGTCGAATTGCTGGGGGACTTGGGGCCTCAAACCGGACCTCGGCACCCGTTTCGGGCCGCAACATACTGATTTTGCCGTTGGATGCCAGCATTTTGCTGCCGGCCGGGGCGGTCGGTTGATGGCTGGGGACAAGCCGATGTCGCCGTCCTGGTCGCCCGCGCGCCACCTCGACCGACGGCCGTTCCTCCAGGCCAGGGGCGCCGTGACCGGAGCTTTGCGGGGTTTTTTCGCCGAACAGGGGTTTGTGGAAGTCGAAACCTCCGTTCTCCAGGTCTCTCCGGGCAACGAGACCCATCTGCACGCCCCCAGGACCGAGATCATGCGGCCCGACGGCAGCCGGGCCAGCCGATACCTGCGCACCTCGCCCGAATTCGCCTGCAAGAAGCTGCTGGCAGCGGGCGAGACGCGGATTTTCGAGTTCGCACGGGTGTTCCGGGACCGCGAGCGCGGCGACCTGCATCTGCCCGAGTTCACCATGCTGGAATGGTATCGGGCGGGAGCGCCCTATGATGCCATCATGGCCGATTGCGTCGTCGTGATCGCCCGAGCGGCGCAGGCGACCGGGATCGAAGCCTTCTCCTTCCGCGGCCGAACCGCCGATCCCTTCGCCGAGCCGGAGCTCCTGACGGTCGCGGGCGCCTTCGCGCAGTTCGCCGGCGTCGACCTGCTGTCGACAATCTCGGGCGGCGAGGGTAACCGTGCGGCGCTCGCCGAGGCGGCAGCCGGGAAGGTCCGTGTCGCCGAGGATGACACCTGGTCCGACATCTTCAGCAAGGTGCTGGTCGAACACGTCGAGCCACATCTGGGGCAGGGGCGTTTGACCATCCTGTTCGAATACCCATCTCCAGAGGCGGCGCTGGCGCGGGTGAAGACGGACGATCCGAGGGTCGCCGAACGTTTCGAGATCTATGCCTGCGGCGTCGAGCTCGCCAACGGCTTTGGAGAGCTGACCGATGCCGGGGAGCAGCGCAAACGCTTCACGGAGTCCATGACGGAGAAGCAGCGCCGCTACGGCGAAGCCTATCCGCTCGACGAGGATTTTCTGACGGCGGTCGCCGCAATGCCGGAGGCGAGCGGTGTCGCGCTCGGCTTCGACCGGCTGGTGATGCTGGCGAGCGGCGCCACACGAATTGATCAGGTGGTGTGGACACCGCCTGCGGATGAGAGATGACAAAGACGAACCTTGCACGCACTCTGCGCGAACCTGCCGAGCTGGTAGCCGAGGGCCTGGTCCCCGCATCGGCGCTGCCGGCGCTCGAACGCGTCGCCGCGCGCTATGCCGTGGCGATCACGCCGGATCTGGTCGGGCTGATCGACGCGACGGATCCCGACGATCCCATCGCGCGGCAGTTCGTTCCTGTTTCGGCCGAGCTCGAGGCGCAGCCGGGCGAGAATGCCGATCCGATCGGCGATCACCCGCATTCGCCGGTGGCGGGAATCGTGCACCGCTATCCCGACCGGGTGTTGTTCAAGCTCGTGCACGTCTGCGCGGTCTATTGCCGCTTCTGCTTCCGCCGCGAGATGGTCGGGCCCGGCAAGGAGAATGCGCTGTCGGAGAGCGCCTATCGCACCGCGATCGACTACATCCGGTCGCATGACGAGATCTGGGAAGTGATCCTGACCGGCGGCGATCCCCTGATGCTGTCGCCCCGGCGGATGAGCGAGATCATGGCTGACCTTGCGGCCATCGATCACGTCAAGATCATCCGTCTCCACACCCGTGTCCCGGTGGCCGAACCAGCGCGCGTCAGCGCGGAGATGGTTGCAGCCCTGAAGGTTGCGGGCGCGGCCACCTGGGTCGCGGTACACGCCAATCACGCGCGCGAACTGACGGGGGCCGCGCGCGATGCCTGCGCGCGGCTCGTCGATGCTGGAATTCCCCTGGTGAGCCAGTCCGTGCTTTTGCGCGGCGTCAATGACGACATCGCCGCTCTCTCGGATTTAATGCGAGCTTTCGTCGAATGCCGGATCAAGCCCTATTATCTGCACCACGGCGATCTCGCCCCGGGAACGGCGCATCTGCGCACGACGTTGGCAGAGGGGCAGGCCTTGATGCGGCAGTTGCGCGGGCGGGTGTCGGGCCTGTGTCAGCCGGACTATGTCATCGACATTCCCGGCGGTGCCGGCAAGTCGCCGGTGGGTCCGAATTACGTGTCGGCGGTGAAAAATACCGCAAACGAGACAAGTGAAGCGGAATCAGAAACGCGCTATCGTATCGTCGATTATTGCGGCGACGTTCATCTCTATCCGCCCGAGGCATGAGTGGCGATGGCATCGACGCTGACTTGAGTGCTGGGCTTGGACGCTGATTTGAGAATGGAGAAATGGACATGACGAAGATCATGCTGGCAGTATCGCTCGTGGTCTTGCTTGGCGGCGCGGCTGTTGCGCAGACCGGCGGCTCCAAGGGATCGACCTCAAGCGGCGCATCGTCCGGGTCGGTGTTGCCGGCGCCGGTCGGTCATCGCCAGCCGCGTGCCAGCGATGTGCCTAGCGAGAAGAATCTGAGCGATCCCAACGATCCGCTCAGCAAGGAAAACCAGGCGCTCGACAAGAAGATCAAGAGCATCTGCCGCGGCTGCTGAGGCTTTCACCTCTCCCCGTCGGGGAGAGGTGAGGAATGAGCCATCCCAAGCTCGGCCATCCGTCAGGCTGATCGCTCGTGCAGTCCGGCGCGCCGGATGTTGCGGCGGATTTCGACCGCGTCGGCGAGCTGCTCGAACGTCTTCGACGTCGTTGCCCAGTCAATGCAACCGTCCGTGATGCTCTGCCCATAAGTGAGCGGCTTGCCCGGTACGACATCCTGCCGGCCGGCGACGAGATTGCTCTCGATCATCACGCCCATGATGCGGCTCTCGCCGCCCGAGATCTGACGGGCGATATCGGCCATCACCAGCGGCTGGTTCTCCGGCTTCTTGCTCGAATTGGCATGGCTGGCATCGACCATTACCAGCGGGGCAACGCCGGATTTGGTCAATTCGTTGCAGGCCGACGCAACGCTTGCCGCGTCGTAGTTCGGCTCAGCTCCGCCGCGCAGGATGATGTGGCAGTCCTCGTTACCGGCGGTCGAGGCGATCGCCGAGCGGCCGAGCTTTGTGACGGCCATGAAATGATGGGGATGCGAGGCTGATTTCACCGCATCGGCCGCGATCCGCACATTGCCGTCGGTGCCGTTCTTGAAGCCGACCGGGCAGGACAGCCCCGACGCCAGCTCGCGATGGATCTGGCTCTCGGTCGTGCGCGCGCCGATCGCGGCCCAGGAGACGAGGTCGGCGATGTATTGCGGCGTGGTCATGTCGAGGAACTCGGTGCCGGCGGGCAGGCCGAGATTGTTCACCGCCGCGAGCACGTTGCGCGCGAGCCGCAGCCCCTTGTTGATGTCGAAGCTGCCGTCGAGGTCGGGATCGTTGATGAGGCCCTTCCACCCGACCGTGGTGCGGGGCTTCTCGAAATAGACCCGCATCACGATCTCGAGCTGATCGGCGAGATCCTCGCGAAGCTTTGCTAGCCGCTCGGCATAGTCGAGCGCCGCCTTGGGATCATGCACCGAGCAGGGGCCGACGACGACCAGAAGGCGGTCGTCCTGATTGCTCAGGATGGCATGGATGGCGTTGCGCGCGGCCATCACCACACGCGTCGCGGTGAGCGTGCGCGGGACTTCCCGCATCACCTCTTCCGGCGTGCTCAGCTCTTTCAGTTCGCGGATACGAAGATCGTCGGTCGTGCTCAGCACGGCGGGCTCCTGTCTGTTTTAGAACCTGCCGGCCAACAAAAAAGCCGCCAGGGTCTGGCGGCTGTTCGGACGTTTGCTGCAATGTTTCAGATTGAGCGCGATCCTCCCGCCGCCAGCGAGCTGTCGTAGCTAAAGTACCAAAAATAGCTGGTGGCGACGGTGATCATGGAAGGCCATATAACGTGCCGCTGGCGCCTTGTCACCCCCCAATCAGAATGTGGAGCGACGAGGCGCCTCAGGTGTTGCCATTGCGTGCCGCCAGCGCCATGCCGATCAGGGTGGCGCCGCCGAACAGCAGGTTGATGCCGACGAGGACGCCAATGGCCCACTCCGCCGAGCTCGGCAGTCCCGTGATCACCATGAACGAGATCGCGATGTCGACGAGGCCCGAGATCAGCAGCCACGACCAGCGGCCGCTGAGCTCACGGCGGTGCTCCAGCGCGTACATGATGGTGGCGACGCCCTCGGCGAGGAAATAGGCGCCGAGCACGATGGTCAGCGTCAGCACGGCCTGCATCGGCCGGGCCAGCAGCAGCAAGCCGGTGAGCACGGCGAGCGCAGCCGAGATCAGCGACCACCAGAAGCCTGGCGTGCTGCGCGCCCAATAGGTCGCGATCAGTCCGCCGATGCCGCCGATCAGGAACATCCAGCCGAGGAAGATCGCGGTCGCAAGACTGGCGAGCGGCGGCATGACGAGCGCGGCAATGCCGAGGACGGCGAGCAGGATCCCTTCGAACAGAAAAGCCTTCCAGTGCGCCTTGACCGCCTGGTTCATCTCGGATTGGAGGCGGGCAAATTCCTCGGGCGATGTCATCGTCTGGCTCCGGAACGAGAGGATTGCGTCCCAATCTAGTGGGCCTGTCGCGCGTTCGCCATGCGTTGGATCAAGTGCCGCCGGGCGCCGACGAAAAGCCTTCCGCGTTGGTGCGAATGCGGTTGCGGCCGAGAATGTAGATAGCCGATGTGACAATCAGAAGCGCAAGGCCGAGCAGGATCGAGACGAAACCGATCGGAATCAGCGCCAGCGTCAGGTTGCGCTCGGGGTTGATCAGCCAGTGATGGATCGAGGTCAGGACGAAGGCGAGCCCGACGAACCCGATGCCGCCGCCGGCGAGCAGCAGCGCCCACATCCGGCGCAGCTGGCTGAGCCGCTCGCGCGCGACATCGGTTCGCGGCGCGTGGTGGCGCGCGACGCGCCGGACCAGGCGGATGGCGAAGGCGATCGAGCCGAAGCCGATCAACAGGCTCGCAGCGCCCAACCACATGCGGAGTGTCGGATCGAGATCGGGCATGCGCTGGAGCGTCAGCAGCGGGAAGTCGAAGGCCGTATGAAGCGCGAGCGGGCCACCGAAGATCAACAGCCGGCTGGAAAGACGGGCCCAATCGCGATGGTGGCGGTTTGCGCCAAGCGCCGTGCCGGCGCGCGCGATGGTCAGGTAGGCGCCGGCGATGATGCCGAGCGCGCCGTGGAACGGCACGGTCAGGACGCTGCGCAGCGCGGCAAGCGAGCGCCACATGTCGGCGTGCTGGACCAGGTAGGCGAGATTCTCGTAGGCGGCGAAGCCGAGGCCGACCGCGGCGCCGTAGACCACGGTGTCCATCGGATTGGCAAAGGTGCGTCGCTTGGTCGAGGAGACCAGCACGATGGCGAGCACCTTGACGGCTTCCTCGGGCAGCGCGACGCCGAAGATCGAATGCATCGCCAGCGCCGCCCAGGGATCGTCGGGGGCGGCGATCATCTTGGCGAAGGGGGCGCGGGCGAGGCCCAGGAGCGAAATGCTCGCCGCCCCTAACAGGAATGCGGTCCAGACCTGGGCCGGCGGCCCCGGGCGTTCCTCGGCAGCGATGACGAGCCAGAGCAACAGCAGCGCCGGGGCGATAGCGGCAGTTCCGATGACGGTGGGGAGCGCTTCGATCAGGTACATTGGCGCCGAAAATAAGTTCCCTTGATCCGCTTATCTACGTTCTCCGATGCGACCATGTGTCATGCGCCGGCTGTCGGCTCCCTGAAGGTGCGCGACAGCTGCCGTTCATCCGGGCTCATTGTGGGGAGTAGAATACGAGCGCAATCAATCGCATGATGGCAGAAGCTCGCCAGTCACCGCAACGATTGCCAGGTGCGCTGCGGATCGAGATTTGCAAGCGAGCTCAAGGAAATGCGCGGGATTCCTCGATTCCTGGCGCATCTGCGCAGCGTGCCGGCTGCTGGCCTTGTCTAGTCAGTGCGTCGTGATCGCGGGCGGCGCGTCGGGTGCGACGTCGAAGGCGCCGAGATGGAATTCCTCGCCGGCGGACTCATGTGACCCGGAACGCTGCGCCAGCAGCGTGAACGCGGCGCGCGGGTATCGTTTCCAGATTTCGAGATCGCTGGCGGTGATGGTGAGCCAGCCGAACGTGTACATGTAGCGTCCGGGCTCGGTGACCCGGCCGACCCTGTCCCAGGTGATCTTGTCGACTGCCATTCGGTCCCCCGATCGCAAGTCTGCAAAATGACGTCCGGCCCGAGGCACAGACCTGCAAAAGCTGATCCGGCATTGGGGCCGCTATAGGGCGGCGAATTCAGGCCGACTTCAGCAAGGGCGTGCGGACGATCAGGCGGACGAGGTCGTCACGGTCCAGCTTTTCGGCGAATTTGACCGCAAAGCCGTGCTCGAACTTGCGGATCACCCGCCCGACACAGGCGCCGACCGCAAGCGGGGTTCCGACCACCGGATCATACTCGGAGGACACCGCGACGCCGGCCGTCGAGACGTCGATGATGAAGCAGGGATGGCAGCTGCCGTCCGCGAGGGTCAGCACGGTGTGCGAGACCTGTGGAACGAAACGCGCGTCACGCCGCAGGTCCCGAACATTGACATCCTTCTGCTTCTTCTCGAGCCATGTCAGCTTTTCCGACATCCAGGCGCGCCGCGCCCGCGTCATCTCGAGCTCCATCAGGAAGCCCGCCTTCAGCGTCGCGCTGATGGTGCCCTGGAATTCGCCGAAATCCTCGAAGTAGGAGGTCAAGCGCTCGCCGACCTTGCCGACCACGGGCACGTCCACGATCATCCGGAACGGCGAGACGCGCTTGGTGCGGCAGGCGAAGCTGCGGAGCTTGCCCTCGCAATCGTACCAGCGGGGCAGCGAGTAGCTGCCGCTGACCGTAACATCCACTGCTCGCTGCCTCAGGAAGTCTGCGACGGACATGAGCGCTGACCGGGGGTTCGGGTGATTGCCGTAGTTCCACGGTAGCGAGCAAATTCTAAGCAAATGATACTGCTGCCTAATAGCTGGGGTGAATTTTCGGTAAATGGCGCGGGTCGGCAGAGCAGCGGGAAGCGCGGCATAAGCGACGGCTAGCGAGGTCCGAACAGCACCAGGATAGCCAATGCGGCAAAGGCGAACTGGATCATCGTCCATATCAGTCCGTTCGGACGGATCTCCCATCGCAGGCGCGGCAATGCGCGCCGCAGCGCGAGCCCGGTCAATGCTTCGACGAGGGCGAGCAGAATGGCAATGCCGGCCAGGGAAGACCATGACTGGGTCGGAGGCAGCCAAGACGCGAGCCAGGCGGGAACCGAGGCTTTCAGGGGGCCGAGCAACGCGAACCATCCGAACCAGAATACAAAGCGCTTGACGAGGTCTTGGCCGATCATTTCGGGCTCGAGGCGGATACCGATGCTTGCCAGCGCGCTTTCGATGCGCTCGCCATCGGTCAGGAAGAGAAAGGCACCGAGGTAGAGCGGAACGCGCGAATGGAAGAGCAGGGCGATGACACCGAACAGCACGATGTAGCCGAAGGCATCGCCGAGAATGTCAGCGACGGCCTGGCCTGACCGCTCCGGCGAGGGCGGCGTCAACGCCGCTTGGCGCTCCGGCAGTGATTGGAGGTGGGCCATGTGCGCCAGCATCTTGGCGCGCCGGTCCGGCGCATGCTGGCGCGGGTGGCGCAGCCATGTGGGAAGCGCCGGCATCTGCGATGCGTCTGCAATGTCGGCTTTGAGCTGCGGCATGGGCCTCGACCGGTTTCGACCTGACATTGGTCGGAGACGAGGGGCGAGGAGGTTCATGCTGCCGCGGCGGCTTGCGCCTCTGGCGCTCCCTAGCGGAATCGAACCGCTCTCTCCACCGTGAAAGAGATGAGAATAGGTCCATGGCCGTCCACCTCCTTAAAAATAGACATCGACAAGGCACAAACGAAGCTCAGGAAGATCCGCGGGCAGTGGCAAAGGAGAAGCCCATCACCCGCGCTGGCATCACGCGGCGCCGCAACGCCGCCAAGCGTCGGCGGCTACGCCTCCGGACACCGTTGGGGCGGCTCGACGCCGACGGCGCGTCGTCAGCGCAGAACAACAACCGGCGCCGTTGTGGCTCGCGATCGAATGGGGATTGGAGCGAGCTCCGAAGGTCGGTCCCGCGCCCAGCGCCGAGCTGTGCGACTACTGCCGGAAGCACGGGATCAACGTCGACTGGATACTCGACGGCGATCTAAGGGGCCTCAAGAGGATGATCGACGAACGCCCAGGGCACCAGAGGGCTGGAGCGAGCCCTTTGGCGAGGTATGCCCAGCTCACGCCTGAGCACCAGCTGATCGTGACGGCCGAGATCAACCGCATCCTGGCGGAGCGCGACTAATGAAGCGCCATTGAGCAGGGCCCGCCGGTTCACGCTGGCGGGCCGTTCGTTTCGGGCATTTCCGCGTGGAACAACCGGCCATTTGCAATGGAACCGGAATTAACATATGATATTTTTATTACAGTTTAGATTATTACAGTTCAGAGTTGTGTTCGTTGAAGCAGATTGCACCCCAGGGGCTCTGTCGGCGCCCCGCTCTCGTCACGCCTGAAATGGTTGCGCTCGCGATCCTCGGGGGTCTGGCCCTGCTTGCTGTGCTTTGGGGGTGGTCGAGCCCACGAGTTGAAACGCCCCAGCACGTGGTCACAAAGCCCAATCCTCCTGATTGCTACTCAATCGGCAACAGGGTAGCCGCTGGCTGCTTCGAAAAAAATAAATGAGCGATGCCAGCGGCTTGCCTCGCGGCGACCGCAGGCTGCACAGGAGGCGCGACCGGCCGCGGCTGATGACGCACCGCCCCGGGCTCAGGCGGTAAGCACGATGGCCCGCCGGTTCACGCTCGCGAAGCGGGGCGGCGATCGAGCCCCACGTCCATGGGTGTTCGCGGGTTTATTGGCCACACGTTGGACACGGCGGCAGAGTGGATCTTTGAGTGATTGATTTTGCTGGCGCTCCCTAGCGGAATCGAACCGCTCTCTCCACCGTGAAAGGGTGGCGTCCTAACCGATAGACGAAGGGAGCAA
>NZ_JADYVS010000004.1:0-408765 GCF_020194055.1 Bradyrhizobium sp. NBAIM03
GGGGGGGGGGAGTTTCCGCCCGTCCAACTCTCACCTTTTTGTGCCGAGAGAGCCCCTCACCCCCGACCCTCTCCCCGTAAGAACGGGGAGAGGGAGAAGAAGCATCGAGCCCCCCATGCGCATCGCCCTTATCCACGCCCTCAAGCATTCCATCGCCCCGATCGAGGCAGCGTTTGCGCAGGCGTGGCCCGAGGCGCGGCTGATGAACCTGCTTGACGACAGTCTCTCGGCGGATCTCGCCCGCGACGGGCACCTCAACGATGCCATGACGGAACGGTTCCTCGCGCTCGGCGACTATGCAGCGGCGACGGGAGCGGATGGAATCCTGTTCACCTGCTCCGCCTTCGGCCCGTGCATCGAGGCCGTCGCGCGCGCGCATGCGCCGATGCCGGTGCTGAAGCCGAACGAGGCCATGATCGACAGGGCGGTGACCATGGGCCGGCGCATCGGCCTGCTCTCGACCTTTCCGCCGACGCTGGCGTCGATGCCGCCCGAGTTTCCCGCCTCCGTCGAGGTGGTGCCGAAGCTCGCCGACGGCGCGCTGGCCGCGCTCGACCGCGGCGACCGCGCCACGCATGACCGGCTGATCGCGGAGGCCTCACGGAGCTTGCGCGATTGCGACGTCATCGCGCTGGCGCAATTCAGCATCGCCGCGACGGCGCCGCTGGTCGCGGAGGCCACCGGCCGCCCCGTCGTGACCACGCCGGACAGCGCGGTCGAAAAGCTGATGAAGCTGCTGAAGCTGCTGAAGGCGAAGGCCTAAAGCGCGATGCGATTAGGATGGATCGTCATCGCGCTTTAGGTTATTGTTTGAGCATGATCTTTTCGGAAAACCGCCATGCACTTTTCCGGATCATGCTCTAAGCGCCGGCCTTGGTCCGACGTCGCGCATCCTTGATCGCGACCGCAAGCGCAGCCTTCGTCTCGTTGACGAAATCCTCGACCAGCTCCTCGCGCGTGGCATGCGCCGCCTCGCCCGTGAACAGGCCCTGCTCGGCCAGCATCACCACGCCGTGCAGCGCCGCCCAGATCTTGAGCGCCTGCCGTTCGCGCAAATAGCCCACGGCGGGCGCTTCCAGAGCTTCGATGACGAGCGCAAAGGTCTCCCGCGTTGCCTCGTGCAGCTCGCTGCCCTTGGCCGCGCAGGACACCGTGCGCGAGGCGAACATCAGGCGGTAGATGCCATTCCGGCGCAAGCCGAAATCGAGCGTCGCCTGTGCGAGCCGCGAGAGCTTCGATTGCTGCGACGGCTTTGCCATCGCATCACGCAAGAGCGCCGAGAGCTGCCGGAATGCTTGCGCGGTGACGGCGGCGAGCAGCGCCTCGCGGTCGGCAAAATGCCGGTATGGCGCCGGCTGCGAGACCCCGAGCTTCTTGGCAAGCGCCTTGATGCTGATCGCCTCCGCGCCGCCCCGCTCCGCCTCTTGCAGCGCGGCCTCGATCAACGCATCGCGAAGATCGCCATGGTGGTAGGTCTTCGCGGGCTTGCGGGCTGGTCGTGAACGCATGTCGGGGCGAAGCCTACAAGTTCCCGCTTGACAAGGGAAGCCCGCCGCGAATGTAATAGTATATAACTTAAATAGAACCGAGATGAGGAAACGCGCCGCCTTCGGGCCCTCGCGCGCACACGACCAAGGAAGCCGAGAATGGCAGAGCGACTGAAGGTTCACGTCGATCCCGACAAATGCCAGGGCCATGCCCGCTGCAAGGCGCTCGCGCCGGAGCTTTTCGAGCTCGACGAATACGGCAACGCGCACGAAGCTGGTGACGGCACCGTCCCTCCGGGACTCGAGGACAAGGCCTGGCTTGCGAAATCCAACTGCCCGGAAATCGCAATCGATGTGATCGAGGAATAGTGCGGCCGTTGCCGCCCCGCTGCGTTCAGCGAATACGAGCCAAGGGATTCCCTGCCATGTCCGACGTCGACCAGCCTGTCGCCCATCCGCCCGTCACCGACTGGGTTCATGATTTCGACCACACCGATCCGCAATGGACCGAGGATCCGTTCCCGATCTGGGACGAGCTGCGACCCGTAAGCCCCGTGGTGCACACGAAACGCTTCCTCGGCTGCTATTTGCCGACGACCTATGAGGCCGTGCGCGAGATCGCCAACGACACCGAGCACTTCTCCTCCCGCCGCATCATCGTCCGCGACGTACGGCCGGAAATCACCAGCAGGAACGCAGCCCCGCCGATCACCTCCGATCCGCCCGAGCACAAGCCGGCCAAGCAATTGCTGCTGCCGCCGTTCACCCCGGACGCTATGAAGAAGCTCGAGCCGCGCGTCCGCGCCATCTGCAACGAGCTGATCGACGACTTCATCGCCGAGCAGAGGGTGGACGCTGCGGCGCGCTACACCAAGCACATCCCGGTTCGGGCGATCGCGCACATGCTCGGTATTCCCGAGAGCGACAGCGACCTTTTCATCAATTGGATCCACATGATCCTCGAGCTCGGCATCAAGGACGAGAGCAAGCTGCTCCAGGCCGTGCAGGAGATGACGGCCTATTTCGGCGGCCACATCGAAGCGCGCAAGAGCAAGCCCACCGACGACCTGATCTCCTACCTGATGAACGCCAGGGACAAGAACGGCAATCCGCTCGAGGACACCCATGTGATGGGCTCGCTGCGCCTGCTGCTGATCGCCGGCATCGACACCACCTGGAGCGCGATCGGCTCCTCGCTCTGGCATCTTGCGAAGACGCCGGCCGACCGCGAGCGGCTGATCGCCGAGCCCGGACTGATCCCGACAGCCGTGGAGGAGCTGCTGCGCGCCTATTCGCCGGTGACGATGGCGCGTGAAGTGGTCAAGGAGACTACGGTGTCCGGCTGTCCGGTCAAGCCGGGCAACATGGTGCTGCTGTCGTTCCCGGCAGCCAACCGCGACCCCAAGGTGTTTCCGGACGCTGACAAAGTCGTGATCGACCGGCGCGAGAACCGCCATGCGGCCTTCGGCCTCGGCATCCACCGCTGCGTCGGTTCCAACCTCGCGCGCATGGAAATGCAGGTGGCGCTGGAGGAATGGCTGAAGCGGATTCCCGACTTCCGGCTCGATCCGGCAGGCACGGTGACTTGGTCGCAAGGAACGGTGCGCGGCCCCCGCCAGTTGCCATTTTTGCTCGGAAAGGCGATGTAAAGCCTTCCCAAAGGAAGCGGACAGGCCTTTCATGGCGTGCGCGACACCAAGCACGCCTCAGCCATGCATCGCCACGAGCACAGGCCATGACCGACGAGACGCCATCCGACAGCAAGCTGACGCGCACCAAGGAGAAGTGGGCGCGCGAGGGCCGCTTTCTCACCGGCAAGATTACACGCCCGGAGGATCAAAGGCTTCCGCCCGGGCAGCACCTCACCAAGGACTGGCCGGTACTCGATCTCGGGGTCACGCCGCCGGTCTCGCGCGAGCGCTGGCGGCTCGACGTCTATGGCGCGGTCGAGACCCCCGTTTTCTGGACCTTTGCCGAATTCGCCGCGCAGAAGCAGTCCCGGTTCACCTCGGACATCCATTGCGTCACGACCTGGTCGCGCTATGACAACGAATGGGAAGGGCTCGCCACGCGTGAGCTGCTGGCGGCCTGCCAGCCGCGCGAGGATGCTCGCTTCGTCGTGCTGCATTCCTATGACGGTTACACCACCAATCTCGCGCTGGAGGATTTTGCCGCCGAGGACGCGCTGCTCGCCCACAGCTGGTCCGGCCAGCCGCTGGCGGAGGAGCATGGCGGCCCGGTGCGGCTGGTCGTGCCGCACCTCTATTTCTGGAAGAGCGCAAAATGGCTCCAGGCCATCGAATTCCTGACCGAGGACGCGCCGGGCTTCTGGGAAGTCCGCGGCTATCATAACCGCGGTGATCCCTGGGCCGAGCAGCGCTATTCGGGCGATTAGGTTCGAGCAAGACGGGGGGGAAGCCCATGCCGACGGAACGCTTTCAATTCACCGGCGAAGGCGGCCATCAGCTCGCGGCCGCGCTGGAGCTGCCTGACGGCGAGCCCGCGGCTTTCGCGCTGTTCGCGCATTGCTTCACCTGCGGCAAGGACACGCTGGCGGCCAAGCGCATCTCGGTCGCGCTCGCCGCCAAGGGCATCGCGGTGCTGCGCTTCGACTTCACCGGGCTCGGCTCCAGCGGCGGTGATTTCGCCAACTCGACGTTCTCCTCCAACGTTGCCGATCTCGTGCGCGCGGCCGATCATCTGCGCGAGACCCGCAAGGCACCCTCGATCCTGATCGGCCATAGCCTGGGTGGCGCCGCGATCCTCGCCGCTGCCGGACAAATTCCCGAGGCACGAGCGGTGGCCACCATCGCAGCGCCCTCGGATCCCGCCCACGTCACCGGCCTGTTCAGGGAGCATCTCGACAACATCCGCGCGCAAGGCGAGGTCGAAGTCTCGCTCGCGGGACGCCCGTTCCGGATCAAGCGCGAATTCCTCGACGACATCGCCGAGCACGAGCTGATGAAGGACGTCACCGGCCTGCACAAGGCGCTGCTGGTGATGCATTCGCCCCTCGACGACACCGTCGGCATCGACAACGCAACGAAGCTCTTCGTCGCGGCAAGACACCCCAAGAGCTTCGTCTCGCTCGACCATGCCGATCATCTTCTGACCAAGCCTGCCGACGCGCTCTACGCCGCCGACGTGATCGTGGCATGGGCCAGCCGTTACGTCGATGCAGCGACGCCCGCGAAGGCGATGGATCTGCCGGAGGAGCCGCGCAAGGTCGTGGTGCAGGAGACCCGCAAGAGCAAGTTCAACCAGACCATCACCGTCGGCCCGCATCGTCTGGTGGCGGACGAGCCGCTCGCGGCTGGCGGCGCGGATACCGGACCCGGCCCGTACGATTTCCTGCTCGCCGGCTTAGGTGCCTGCACCTCGATGACCATGCGTCTCTATGCCGACCGCAAGTCGCTGCCGCTCGACCGCGTCACGGTGACGCTGAAGCATTCCAAGATCTACGCCAAGGATTGTGCGGAGTGCGAGACTCGCGAGGGCATGCTCGACCAGATCGAGCGCGACATCGCGATCGACGGCGCGCTCGATGCCGAGCAGCGCAAGAAGCTGATGGAGATCGCCGACAAGTGCCCGGTGCACCGGACGCTGACGTCGGAGATCCGGATCGTGACGAAAGCGGTGGAGTAGCGATGCCCCACTAGAAGCACGACGCCATCGTGCGCACGGCCGCGCTGATCTCGTTTTCGCGCCACGCCGCAAAGCCGAGCAGCAGGCCGTGATCGCGCGGCTTGCCGAGCGCTAGGCTGGACAAGGCGCGCGTTTCGACGCCCGCCTCGACCAGCCGCTTCACCGCCGCCCGATCAGTGCGGCCGCGCTCGAGACGGGCGACGAGCTGGATACCGCCGGGGGGCACCTCGACTAAGAGCATGCCACCGAGATGCCGCTGCAGCTCCTCGACAAGATGATCGCGGCGCGCGTGATAGAGCCGGCGCATGCGGCGCAGATGTGCGAGGAAGTACCCATCGGCGATGAATTCGGCCAGCGCCTCCTGGATGTGGCTGGCGGCGATCAGTCCCATGTGCTGCTGCGCGATCTCCAAGGTACTGACCAGCGCCGCCGGCGCTACCAGATAGCCGAGCCGGATGTCCGACCTCATCGCCTTCGAGAATGTGCCGACATAGAACACACGGCCATGGGCATCTAACCCCTGCAAGGCCGGCACCGGCCGGCTGTCGTAGTGGAATTCGCCGTCGTAATCGTCCTCGACGATCCAGGTCCTGCCGGGCCGGCTTGCCGCGAGAAACTCGGTTCGACGGGCCAGCGACATCAACCGGCCGGTTGGGTGCTGATGCGACGGCGTCATGAAGATCAGCCTGGGAGCTCCAAGGCCTGGCATTCGCTGCATGCCCTGTTCATCCAGCCTGATGCCGGTCAGGCGCGCGCCGGATGCGTGAAAGGCAGCCGCCGCGCCGGGATAGCCAGGGTCTTCAACCCATACATGATCGCCCGGTGAAATGAGTGTGGCAGCAATCAAGGTCAGCGCGGCCTGCGCGCTCGGCAGGATCATGATCTGCTCCGCCGTGGCGCGGACGTCCCGGTTCGTCGCCAGATAATGCGTCAGCGCCTCCCGCAGGCGCAGCCGGTTGACCGGTCCCAGCTCGCGCCTGCCTGCATGCACGGCGCTGCGGCGCAGGCACCGTGCCCAGACCTCGTTCGGAAACTCCCTGAAATCGCCCAGCCCCGGGCGCAGCGGTTTGAGCTCCCCCCGATAAGACATCGGCCAGTCGGCCTGCTGGAGCTTCGTAG
The DNA here is from genome assembly GCF_020194055.1 of Bradyrhizobium sp. NBAIM03. Lineage (NCBI taxonomy): Bacteria > Pseudomonadati > Pseudomonadota > Alphaproteobacteria > Hyphomicrobiales > Nitrobacteraceae > Bradyrhizobium > Bradyrhizobium sp. NBAIM03. The sequence goes on from NZ_JADYVS010000004.1 coordinate 6,252, forward strand.
CCCAAGGCGAGAGCTGCAGTTTGCCGACGCATTCGCCCGCTGCGACGGCGCCCCGTTCGATGCGTTCGTGGCCGTCGATCATGACCACGGGACGGCGGCCATGAGACGCCGCGACATATCCCTCGGCCGCGAGCTGCTCGAACGCGTATGTGACGGTGTTGCGCGAGACGCCGAGATCGCTCGCAAGCCGTCGGCTCGACGGCAGAACGCGGCCTTTGCCGAGGCGGCCGGTCGCGATCAGGCCTCGCAGCTGGCTCGTCAGTTGCGCCACCAGCCCCTCGCCATCGGTCCGCTTCAGCTCGATCAACGCGGAGATCGTCGTGTCGGATACTGGCACTCTCTTCTTCTCCAATCTGGCACTTTTTCAAATGCCAGTCGGGATGCTATCCGGCGGCTCGGACTGCTTCAAGGACCTGCGACATGAACACCCTGTCACCCCGTGCGGCCATCGGCCTGTTCCTCATCGTGGTGCTGGCCTGGGGCGTGAATTGGTCGGTGACCAAGCAGCTCGTGCAGTTCGTCCCGCCGTTGTGGAGCGCGGCAATCCGGAGTTGGATCGCGCTGGTTGGATTGTTCGTGCTGCTCGGACTGAGCAACAATCTCGTGATCCCGGAGCGACGCGACTTTCCCGTGATCCTGAGCGTGGCGCTGCTGCATATGACGCTGTTCTCGATCCTGGTTGCCAGCGGCCTTCGCTTCCTGCCCGCAAGCAAGGGCATCGTGCTCGGCTACACCACGCCGCTCTGGGTCGCACTCGCCGCGCCCCTTTTCGGCAAGGACACGCTGACGGCGCCGAAGCTCGCCGGCGCTCTGCTCGGGCTGATCGGCCTTGCCGTCATCCTGAATCCATCCTCGATCGACTGGACCAACCCAAACGTGCTGCTCGGCGCCGGCATGGTCATCCTGGCCGCGATCTCTTGGGCTGCGAACATCATCTATATCCGCGCGCATCGCTGGATCGGATCTCCGCTTCAGCTTTTGCTTTGGCAGGTGCTCGTGGCAACGATCGTGCTGTCGGTCGGCGCGACAGCTGTGGATGGCCTCCCGCATGTGGAGTGGTCGTGGAGGCTCGTATTGTTGTTTCTCTATTCGGGCCTGGTCGGAACGGTCCTGGCTTATTGGGCGATGTCGATGGTCAACAGGAGCATCTCAGCCCTGACGACGTCGCTCGGCACCACCGGGACACCGCTGGTCGGCATCGCCAGCGCTGCGATCCTTCTGGGTGAACCCATCGACGCGAGCCTTGCCGTCGCGGCCGCGCTGATCGTCTCCGGCATCGGCCTTGCGACGCTGGGCGATCGGTTGTTGCGCAGTCAGGCCACCGCGAGAGGCTGAACCCGCAGAACCCCGCGCAGGCCCGCCGCGGTGCCGAGCAGGATGCCCGCAGCCGCGACGAACGATCCCAGCGCGAGCGTAGACACGCCGGTGAGCCCCTGCCCGATCGAGCAGCCGAACGCCATCACGCCGCCGATCCCCATCAGCGCGGCACCGGTCCCTGAGCGGAGCATGTGGCGCGGCGAGGAATAGCCTTCGAGCTTGAAGCGGCCAGTTGCGAGTGCCGTCACCAGACTGCCGGCGAAGACGCCGGCCACCGTCGCGATGCCGAAGTTGAGCGTCAGTCCAGTCGAGAGCATGGCATATTGCAGGCTATCGGCGATCGGCGCGACGAACGTAAGGGAGGTCACGGGGACCGGATTGAAGTCGTCGGCACCGAGATAGCCGGTGGCCAGCCAGCCGCCGGCGACGAGGAGGCCCACAATGATGCCCGCTACGACCTGACCGGGCGAGCGACGGAACGCAGGATGCGCGAAAGCGAACAGGCTCAGCGCGACGGTTGTCGCGGCCGCGGCGAGCGCGCGTGAAAGCGATTCCGTGAAGCCGAGCGTCGCCAGCAACGACGGCAGCGAATTGGCAGGAGCCGTGGCTTGCGTTGCCTGGACCAGCGCAATGCGCGCCGGTGCGATGAGGCCCTTCAGCGTCATCTGCGCGGCAATCGCGAGCACGATCACGACCACGAAGGAGCGGAGATTGCCGCGGCCGAGCAGCACCAGCGCCCGCGAGCCGCAGCCGTTCGAAAGCACCATGCCGTAGCCGAACAGCAGGCCGCCGAGGAACAGCACCGCCGGCGAAAACGATTGCTGCAGATAGATCGACTTGCCGAGATCGACCGTGCCGCTGCCGGCGAGGAACTGGCTCGCGGCGATCGCAACAGCGATTGCGAGCGCGTAGGTCCGCACCAGCCGCCCGTCGCCCTCAGCCAGTAACCCGCGCATGCTGCTCATCAGGCAGAAACCGCTGAGCAGGCCAACGGCACCGTAGACGAGACCGATGGCCAGGCCGGCGAGGATAACGAGTTGCGTGGATTCCATGGTTACGGCTTCAGGATCACCCGGTCACGTGACGAGCCGGCGACCGCAACATACGCTTCCTTCGCGCGCTCCAGCGGATAGATCGCATTCGCCCTGATCGGAAACGGCTTCAGATGGCCGCTCGCAAAACCCGGCCCGATGTCGCGCAGCACCGCACCCGTCGCGGCCGAGGATAGACCCAGCGTGTCGATGCCGACATAAGTGTGCTGGCCCCGATAGAATTCGAGGATGTTGAACTGCACGATGCGGTCGATCGCGGCGATCAGGATTTGGCGGCCGCGAAGCGCGAGCGATTTGTGCGCGGCCTGGAAATAGGGATCGCCGACCGTGTTGAAGACGACGTCGGCGCCCTTGCCGCCGGTCAATTCGTGCACGCGCGCGGCGATTTCGGTGGCGGAGGCGTCGATCACCTCGATGGGCGCGTTGGTGTGGCCTTCATAGGCTTCCGCCCTGCGCACCACACCGATCACGCGCGCGCCCTGCCAGGTCGCGATCTGCACCGCGGCCTGACCGACCTTGCCATTCACCCCGAAAACCAGAACGGTCTCGCCGCGCTTCGGCACGCCCGCCCTGCGAAAGCCTTCCATCGCGGTCACGAAGGGCACGCCGATGCCGGCGGCCTCCTCCCAGGACACAGTCTTCGGCTTCTCCACGACCGCATCGGGTTCGACCACGAGATGGCTCGCATGAGTGCCGTCACGACGAATGCCGAGGTCCCCGGACGAGCCGAACACTTCGTTCCCAATGGTGGCGGCGGGCCCGTCAATCACCACGCCGGCATAGTCGCGGCCGGGGGTCCGGGGGAACACGGCATAGGGCATCAGCCCGGTCGCAGCCTTGACGTCGGAGGGATTGACCGCGGCAGCCTTCACCTCGATCAGAAGATCGTTCGGCCCGCGCGCAAGCATCTGCCGCTCAATTGTCGGCGCAAGCGCAGCGGCATTTTCAGCTTTGGCGCTGAGGCGCACACAGCGCGCTTCGACGGTTTTGGCATCGGCTGACATGAAAAGACCCGCGATTTCTCGCGGGCCTTGTCGCCTCTGGCGCCGGTCGAGTCAATCCGTCCGGTCAGTCCTTTGGCCGCTTGTCGAAGAGCCGCTTGGCCTTGCCGAGCGAGCGCTCCAGCGTGGCCGGCGCAACTACCTGCACCCTGGAGCTGACGCCGATCGTATTCTTGATGTGGGTCGAAATTCGATCCGCATGGTCGACGAGGCCGCGGCCGTCCCAGCTCTCGGGCCGCGCCTCGGCGATGATGGTGAGCTCGTCCATGCGGCCTTCCCGGGTGAGCTCGAGGATGAAATGGCCGCCGCACCAGTCGGTCGCGAGCAGCACCTCCTCGATCTGGGTCGGGAACAGATTGACGCCGCGCAGGATGATCATGTCGTCCGAGCGCCCGGTCACCTTCTCCATCCGCCGCATGCCCGGCCGTGCCGTTCCCGGCAGCAGCCGCGTCAGGTCGCGGGTTCGATAGCGGATCACCGGAAAGGCTTCCTTGGTGAGCGAGGTGAAGACCAGCTCGCCCTTCTCGCCGTCGGGCAGCACCGCGCCGGTCTCGGGGTCGATCACTTCCGGGTAGAAATGATCCTCCCAGATGTGCAGGCCGTCCTTGGTCTCGATGCATTCCTGAGCGACGCCCGGGCCGATCACCTCGGACAGGCCATAGATGTCGGTCGCGTCCATGTCGAAGGCGTCCTCGATCTCGGCGCGCATCGCGTTGGTCCAGGGTTCCGCGCCGAAGATGCCGATCTTGAGCGAACACTGGCGCGGATCAAGCTTCTGGCGCTTGAACTCGTCGAGGATCGCCAGCATGTAGCTCGGCGTCACCGTGATGATGTCGGGCCGGAAATCATTGATGAGCTGCACCTGCCGCTCGGTCATGCCCCCGGAAATGGGGACAACCGTGCAGCCAAGCTTCTCGGCGCCGTAGTGCACGCCGAGACCGCCGGTGAAGAGTCCATAGCCATACGCATTGTGGATGATCATGCCGGTGCGGCCGCCGGCGGCGCGGATCGAGCGCTCCATCACCTCGGACCAGGTGTCGATGTCGCGCTGCGTATAGCCGACCACGATCGGCTTTCCGGTCGTGCCGGATGAGGCATGCACCCGCACCAGCTTTTCGCGCGGCACGGCGAACATGTCGAAGGGATAATTGTCGCGCAGGTCCGTCTTCACCGTGAACGGAAATTTGGCAAGATCAGAGAGTTCGCGAAAGTCGGACGGATGCACGCCCGCTTTGTCGAACGCCTTGCGGTAATGCGCGACATTGTCGTAGGCGTGCTTCAGCGACCACGCCAACCGCTGCTTCTGCAGCGCCATGATCTCGTCGCGCGAGGCGCGCTCATGCGCATCCATCTCGGCGCTATAGGCGTTGCCACCTTCCTTGAGCCTCGTCAGAGCCATCCTCGTTTCCCCACATTGCCTGTTCTTTTTTGTTTGGTTTTATTGATCTTGCGCCGGCAGCCATTTGCCGGGAATGACGCGGGAATGTCCGCGGAATTCCGCGATGACGACCTCGCCCACCGTGACACGCACGTCGTAGATGCCGGAGCGGCCGCCGCGGGTGATCTCCCGCGCTCTTGCGATGAGACGATCGCCAAGCTTGCCCGGCTTGATGAAGGTGATCTGGCCCTGTGCCGCCACGACGCGCTCATTGTGCGAGTTGCAGGCGAACGCGAAGGCGGAATCGGCGAGCGTGAAGATGAAGCCGCCATGGGCGATGCGCTGGCCGTTGACCATATCAGGCCGCACCGTCATGGCGAGCGTCGCAAAGCCCGGGCCGATCTCGACGATCTCCATGCCGAGACCTTTGGAGGCATCGTCCTCGGCCCACATCGCATCGGCGCAGGCACGGGCGATATCCTCAGGCGACAGGGCGGCTTTCACGTTCACGCGCTTCTCCCGGCCAGACGTTTGCTCATGATGTTGTTCTGGTTGGCTCACACTGTCAAATATTGCGACGCATTTGCATTGCGGAGCCGCAGAAACCCTGATCAGACATGATCATAATCGACCACGACGCGCTCGGTGGACGGCTTGGCCTGGCAGGTGAGAACAAAACCGGCCTCGAGCTCCCACGGTTCCAGCGAATAGTTGATGTCCATCGGCGCCTCGCCTTCGACCAGCTTGGCGCGGCAGGTCGAGCACATGCCGCCCTTGCAAGCGAAGGGCAGATCGACGCCGGCGCGCAGCGCGGCATCGAGGATGGCCTCGTCCTCGGCGACGGGCACGTCGCGGCGCTTGCCGTCGATGATCAGCGAGGCGATCGCCTTCGGCGGCGCGTCGGGCGCAACCGCCTTTTTCGGCCGCGGCTTGCCGCCGAACTCGGAGACGAAGCGCTCGACATGGATGCGCTCGTCGGCGATGCCAAGATCGCGGCAGGTCGCCTCGATGTCCTCACTCATGCCAAGAGGACCGCAGATGAAGACGTGATCGACGCTGGCCGCCGGCACCAGCGCGCGGAGCAGCACCCTCACCTTGTCGCCGTCGAGCCGGCCATGCAGGATCGGAATGTCCTGCTCCTCGCCGGAGAGCACGTAAAAGATCGAGAGACGATCGATGAAGCGATCCTTCAGCTCCTCGAGCGTCTCGAGAAACATGACGTTGTCGGTGGTGCGGTTGCCGTAGAACAGGAAGAAGCGGCTGTCCGGCTCGCGCGCGAGCACGCCCTTCACGATCGACAGGATCGGCGTGATGCCGGAGCCGGCGGCGAAGCCGACATGAACGCGCGCACGATCTGCCGGCGGGACCAGACCGAAGCGGCCGGTCGGCGTCATCACGTCGAGCTCGTCGCCGCATTTGAGATCTTCGGCTGCCCAGCTCGAGAACGCGCCGCCATCGACCTTCTTCACGGCGATGCGGATCTCGCCATCGTCGGGGCCGGAGCAAATCGAATAGGAGCGGCGCACCTCTTCCCCGTCAAGCATGGCGCGCAACGTCAGATACTGGCCGGGCGTAAAGGCGTAAGCGCCGGCGAGTTCGTTGGGGATGGCAAAGGTCATCGAGACGGCGTCCGTGGCCTCGCGGCGGAGGTCCCTGATGGCGAGGCGATGGAAGCGCGGTGCGGCTGCGGACATGGTCAATGGCACTTGAAATAGTCGAAGGGTTCGCGGCAGGCCTTGCAGCGCCAGAGCGCCTTGCAGGAGGTCGAGCCGAATTCGGACAACAGCTCGGTCTTGTCCGAGCCGCATTGCGGGCACGCCACCGTCTGATCGCCGAACAGCGCGCGGCGCGAGTTTGAAGCTTGCGGCGGCGCGATGCCGTAAGCGCGCAGCTTCTTGCGTCCGTCCTCGGTCAACCAGTCCGTGGTCCAGGCCGGCGACAGCACGGTCCGTACCTTTGCATGTTGAAAACCGGCGCGCTCCAGCGCAACCTCGATTTCGAGCGCGATCATGTTCATGGCCGGGCAACCCGAATAGGTCGGTGTGATCGCGACCTCGACATGATCGCCGTCGAGAACGACGTCGCGGAGCACGCCGAGATCGCCGATGGTCAGCACCGGGATTTCCGGATCGACCACGCTGGCGGCGGCGTCCCAGGCGCGCTGGCGCAGCGCGGCGTCATCGGTCACCATCACCATGTCAGCCCCGGAAAAGTCCGCTGGATCGATTGCAGCTCCGACAGGAGGTGGCCGAGATGCTCGCTGTGACGACCGGAGCGGCCGCCCTGCTGCATCCAGTCGTTCTGCGGCAGAGCGAGCGTTGCTTCACGCGTGACCTCCGAGAGAGTCGCCAGCCAGCGCCCGCGCAAGCTTGCGGGATCGACGGCAATGCCGGCATGGATCAGCGCGCGTTCGCCGTCGTCGACGGCAAACATCTCGCCGGTAAAGGCCCAGAGATTGTCGATCGCAGCCTGCGCCCGGCGATGACTCTCCTCCGTGCCGTCGCCGAGCCGGATGATCCATTCCGAGGCATGGCGCAGATGGTAGGCGCTCTCCTTCTCCGATTTCGCAGCAATCGCCGCCAGCGTCGCATCGCGCGAATTCATCATCGCGCGCCAGTAGAGATCGGCGAAGGCGGAATAGAAGAATTGCCGCACCAAGGTCTGGGCAAAATCGCCGTTGGGCTGCTCGACTAGGAGAAGATTGCGGTACTGCCGCACGTCACGCAAGTAAGCGAGCTTGTCCTCGTCGTTGTCCCTGCCTTCGACCTTGGCGGCAAAGGTATAGAGCTCCCGCGCCTGGCCGATCAGATCGAGAGCGATGTTGGAGAGCGCCATATCCTCTTCCAACATCGGCGCGTGTCCGCACCATTCCGACAGCCTGTGACCGAGGATCAGCGCATCGTCGGCGCGGCGCAGCGCGTAGATTACCAGCGGGGTTTCGGAGACCTGGATGTTGGCGACCATCATCACATGTGTCCCACTTCTTCCGGCACTTCGTAGAACGTCGGATGCCGGTAGATCTTGGATTCTGCCGGCTCGAACATCATGCCCTTCTCGGCGGGATCGCTCGCGGTGATGGCGCTGGAGGGCACGACCCAGATCGACAGGCCCTCGCCGCGCCGGGTGTAGATGTCGCGGGCGGCCTGCAGCGCCATCGTCGCATCGCTCGCATGCAGCGAACCAACATGCTTGTGCGCGAGCCCGTTACGGCTGCGAATGAAGACTTCCCACAGCGGCGTGTTCGGCGTGGCCATATTGGTCTCCTATTCGGCAGCCTGGGCGGTCTGACGCTGGGCGCGCTTGGCTGCATAGCTAGCTGCCGCCTCGCGCACCCAGGCGCCCTCCTCGTGCGCCTTGCGGCGCGCGGCGATGCGGTCGCGATTGCAGGGGCCGTTGCCGGCGAGCACCTGCTTGAACTCGGTCCAGTCGATCTCGCTGTAGCGCCAGTGGCCGTCGGCGTCCTGAATCATGCCGGGATCGGGAATGGTGAGGCCGAGATATTGCGCCTGCGGCACGGTGGCATCGACGAATTTCTGGCGCAGCTCGTCATTGGAGAAGCGCTTGATCTTCCACTTCGTCGAGGTGTCGCTGTGCTGGCTCGTCGCATCCGGCGGGCCGAACATCATCAGCACCGGCCACCACCAGCGGTTCAGCGCGTCCTGCGCCATCGCCTTCTGCTCCTCCGAGCCGCGGCACAGCGTCACCATGATCTCGTAGCCCTGGCGCTGGTGGAAGGACTCCTCCTTGCAGACGCGGATCATCGCGCGCGCATAAGGCCCGTAGGAGCAGCGGCACAGCGGGATCTGGTTCATGATCGCGGCGCCGTCGACCAGCCAGCCGATCGTGCCGATGTCCGCCCAGGTCAGCGTCGGATAGTTGAAGATCGATGAATATTTGGCCTTGCCGGCGAGCATGGCGTCGACCAGCTCCTCGCGCGAGGAGCCGAGCGTCTCGGCGGCGGCATAGAGATAGAGCCCGTGGCCGCATTCATCCTGCACCTTGGCGAGCAGCGCGGCCTTGCGGCGCAAGGTCGGCGCGCGCGTGATCCAGTTGCCTTCGGGCAGCATGCCGACGATTTCCGAATGGGCGTGCTGGGAGATCTGGCGGGTGAGCGTCTTGCGATAGGCCGCGGGCATCCAGTCGTTCGGCTCGATGCGCTCCTCGGCATCGACGCGGGCCTGGAATTGCGCAGCTTTGCCTGCGTCCTCGAGATCGCGATCAGCGGTCTCGGCCGTGTTCAGCGCCTGGGTGTACATGCGCATCCTCCCGCTTATTGGGAAGGAATATATAACAAGATTTACATCATGCAAGATATTTCTGTAACATAATGGTCAAGCGCCGAACCTTCGTTCCAGCAGCTTTCGCGCGGGCGGCAACGGCCCTTTTTCATTGGTTCCATGGCTGTCGAGCCATTGTTCGGACGGAGCAAGCAGCGCGCGATAGATCTCGCCGCAGAGTTCGCGGGCGGCCCTGCCCGGCCAATCCGGCGGCAGCAGGCTCTCGGGCAGCAATGGATCGCGCAGCACGACGCGGCGGTAATGGTGGATCAAGAGGATCCGCGCGGTGAAGGCGTCGGCCTCGGACAGATCCGTGCCGCGCGTGATCGCGGCGCGCAGCGGCTCGAACGTCTTCATGAATTTCAGATAAGCGTCGGCGGTCCGATCGAGCGGCCAGCTCGCGCTGAGCAGACGGCGGCCGCTGTCGTCTTCCGCCGAGACTTCGAGGCGGATCGCGCCCGCCGCCTCATCCGGCACCGGAACGCCCGATGGTGCGACCCATACGCCCGGCAGAGGGCTGCCGAAGCCGGCATTGCGGAGCGCTTCGCGCGAAGCCTCGCGATCCTCGCTATTGCCGATCAGCAGCAGTTCGAAGCGTTCGGTCCAGTCGGACGGCGGCGGATCGTAGATGTGGCGCGTCGCGGCCTCGAAGGTCTGGCGGCCCTTGTCGGCCAGGCGATAGAAACTGTTGCGGCCGACCTTCTCGCGCGTCAGCCAGCCGTCGGCGGCAAGCCGCGACATTGCGGTGCGCACCACGCCGCTGTCGATGTCGAGGCTTTCGAAGAATTCCAGAAGCGTGCCGAGCCACACCGAGCCACCGCGCGGCACGATGGCATCACCAAACACTGTGATGACGATGGAGCCGGTGCGCGAGGGCTCGCGCTTGAGCTGGTCGATGATGCGGGAGAGCGGATGCGCCATGCGGCAGGCTTAGCGCGTTTGGTGCAGGCGCGACAATGGAGGGGGACGACGGCTCTTCTCCTTCTCCCCGCTATCGCATCTCCGATGCAATCCGACCTCGCCCAGCTTGCAGGGAGAGGTGAAGAGGAGCGCTACCGATGCGGATCGGGATACACCACGCTGCGCCAGCCGCTGCGATCGAACGGGCGCCACTGGCCTTCCTTCTGCGCGAGGCGATCGGCTACGGCATAGACGGCGGCCGGATGATGGCCCATGCCGCAATGGCTGCTCTCGACCTCGATGCTCTCGGTCTGTGCGCCCGTCTTCTCCATGCAGCCTTGCCAGGCGCAGACGCCGTCGGTACGGCTGAAGATGGCGGTGGTCGGCACCGGCGGCGGAGCGGCAAGCTCGCCGCCGAAACGCGGATCAACCTCGTCGGCCTTGCGGCCGCTCGCCCATTCATAGACGCGCCAGGCGTTGGTCGAGCGTGGATCGCCGGCAAAGGGGCTACCAAGCGTGATCACTTGGCGCACGCTGTCCGGCACCATCTTGGCAAGCTGGCGCGCATAGATGCCACCGAGGCTCCAACCGACCAAGCTGATCTTGCGGCCGTGGGTGTCGTTGAGCTCTCGGATCTGACCGAGCATCGCATCCTGCACGCCGGGCCGCAGGCCGTAGTTGCGGCCTTGGCGCCAACCAGCCACTGCATAGCCCTTGCTGCTCAGAAACGTGCGCAGCGCGCCAGTGGAGGTGTCGGAGGCCACGAGGCCCGGCAGCACCAGCACCGGATGCCCATCGCCGCGCGGCGCAAGGCTCAGCAGCGGAAGCGCGCCGAGGAATGCGCCGAACTCGTGGATCGCGCGTCCTTCCAGAAACATCAAGGTACGGGACGGCGGACGCAGCGTCTGGGCAGTTGCGGTCATCAATATTTCCCCTGGGAAGAATTCCTGGAAAGGCCGCCGGCAGCGAGACCGGCAAATCGGCATGAATTCCAATGCACCGGCTTCTGGATCGTTCCGCAGCGCAACATGAATCAGCTAGGCGGCCGGTTCCCGACATTCAAGCGGGAGAGACGCGGGGCGACAATAGGTCCGCGCGTTAATGCTTAACGGCCGTGACGCAAAAGTCACAACAATCGGAGCAGGAATTCTACGGTGTAGAGCGCGAGCCCGGCGAGCCCGCCGATCAACGAGCCGTTGAAGCGGATGTATTGCAGGTCGCGGCCGATGTTGATCTCGATCAGCGAAATCAGCTGCGTCATATTCCACGCCTTGACCTGATCGGAGATGAAGGTCGAGACGCCGCTCTTCTGGTCCGCGACGAAGCTGCGCAGCACGGTGACGAGACCCTTGTTGATCTCGCCGCGCAACTCGGCATCGCTGGCGAGCGCCTCGCCGGCTGAGACGAACATCTCGGCGAGATGATGTTGCAACACCTGCGTCTCGCCGCTCGCGCTGCGCTCGATAAAGGAGCGCGTGTTGGCCCAGACGGTGCGGGCGAGATCGGCAAGCTCCGGCCGCGCCAGGAGATCGCGTTTCAGGCCGTCGATGCGGTCGATATAGGCCTGATCGGTGCCGAGCCTGTCGACGAAGTTCAGCACCATGCGGTCGAACTCGTCGCGGAACGGATGCTTGGGGTCGCTGCGCACTTCGTTGAAGAAGGCGGTGGCGGAGGCCACGATCTTGTTCACCAGAAACTTGTCGGCGCGATAGAGCTTGAGCAGGGTCGGCAATTCCGCGCGCACCTTCTCGCGGATCATCGCCATCGTCTCCGTCTGGTTCAAGGTCTCGTGCATCACGCGCAGGAGATCGTCGAACAGGATCTGGTGCCGTCCCTCCGCGACGAAGCCGCGCAGCGTGCCGGCCGCGAGCGGCGCGAGGTCGATCGCCTGGAGCTGCGAGGACATGCGGCGGATGATGAAGGTCATCAGGCCGGAGCTTTCGGTTGCGGATACGGCCTCCGGCAACAGCCGCAGCGCAAAGCGCGCAAGGTCGTCGCTGCGCTTGCGGTCGCGCAACCAGTCGGCGACGAAGGAGCCGAAGTCGATCTCCTTCAGCTTGGCTTCGACTGGACCCGCCTCGAGGAAATGCACCTGGATGAATTCGCCGAGCTTGTCGGCGATGCGGGCCTGGTTGCTCTGGATGATCGCGGTGTGCGGGATCGGCAGGCCGAGCGGCCGCTTGAACAGCGCCACCACGGCATACCAGTCGGCGAGCCCGCCGATGGTCGCGGCCTCGGCGAAGGCGGCAATGAAGCCGAACACGGGATGCACGGGCAGAAGCCATTTCGCGACGACGAACAGTGCCAGCGTCGCGGCCAGCACCAAAGTCGCCAGCGCCTTGACGCGGCGCAGCTCGGCCGCTCGTTCGGCATCGCCGGGGGCGTCGAAGGAAAAGGTGACAGATGAGTCCATGACTGCATCACAGTACTCGTCATTGCGAGCGAAGCGATCCAGAATCGTTCAAAGACTTTGGATTGTTCGTCGCATCAGCGCAAAATTGCTACGCAATTTTGTCGCGAGCTCCTCGCAATGACGGCGGCGCAAAAACAAAGGCCCGCCGAAGCGGGCCTTAAATTCAGTTTGTGCTCAGGCGCCAGATCAGGCGGTCTTGCTGTAGACCTTGGCGAAATTGTCCTGAGCGGACTTCGCACCGTTGGCGGCGAGCTTGCCGAGATAGTCGGCGGTCGCCTTGGCGCGCGAGACGAACACTTCGCCGCGGGAGCGGAGCAGGCTCGACTGGATCTCGACGGCTTCGCTGACCGACTTGGCGGACGCGAGCTTGTCGATGCCCGAGAAGAACGCCTCGGCGTCCTCGTAGATCGCCTGCTGGATGTTGCGGCTGATCTTGCCGGCCTCGGTGATGGACTCGGTCACCGCGTTCTCGACGGCGGCGGTCACGCGCTCGGAGCCAGCGAACACCTCGGCAGCACGGTCCTTGGCAGTGTTGGCAGTCTTCTTGACGAATTCGCGGGCGGCCTCGGGAACTTCCAGGTTCTGGATGTTCTTGAAAGCGTCCTTGAAGCCCTCGAAAGCGGTGTTGGTTTCAGTGGTCATGGGGTTCTCTCCATCCTCAATGGTTTGAGCTATGGGCTCACCCCGTCCGCATTGGCCCGGGGCACGACCTATATGGCACGGTTAATTGTGCATTGCAATATTGATATTGCAGTGCGATATCACGAAATAGTGAACAGCCCTCGCGAGAGGCATCCTGATGCTTCCGTAGCCATGGGGGCACGTGAATGGGTCCGATCCGGACCCAATGTCGGACGCCCCCTGTTTAGTGCTGCACGGCGCCAGGCAGGCCGTAGGCCTCCATCTGAGCCTGGACCTGCGCGATGTTGTGGCCGAGCACGACGATGTCGTGGGTCTTGCCGTCGACGTCCCGGACATGGTCCCGCAGCAGGGCCTCGGCCTTGAAGCCGAGGCTCTCGAACAGGGCGATCGCCGCCTGCTGATCCACCGTCATCTGGACCGAGAGCTTTTCCAGGCCCGCTCCGAGCGCCAGCGCAAAAGTCTCCTGCGACAGCGCCTTGCCCACGCCCTTGCCGCGGACCTCAGGCGAAACCACCATCCGGATCTCACCGACATGAGGCGACCAGGAATGGGGATCGCGCACCAGCGTGCCGCAACCAACGACCCTGCCCTCTCTCACCGCGAGCAGGCTCTGAATAGCTCCGCGCTCGATTTCCTTGACCCAGGCCGACAGCACCTTCGGCTCGCTGATGTTGCGTGGCAGGAACAACAGGTCATGGGTCGGCAGGCCCTTGCCAAAAGCCAGCACCGCGGCCTCGTCCGCGGGCGACATCAGGCGGATCTCGATAGTGCCGGCGTCGGTCTTGACATGGCGCGGATAGGAACGCTGCTCGCTCATATCGATCTCTTTCCCAGCCAGGAATCCAGTTTCGGCCACAGCCGCTTCACCGCGTTGGCGCCGGCAACGAGCGAAACGTGACCGCCCTTCAGGATCACCTCTTCCTTGTCGGTCGAGCCGACCTTGGCGATCAGGTGCTTGGCCGCCTCATAGGGCACGATATGATCGTGCTCGGCGACGGCATGCAGGATCGGCACCGTGATGTTCTCGAGCTTGGCCGCACGGCCGCCGACCGACATGGTGCCGTCGAACAGCTTGTTGTCCCACATCAGGTCCTTGGTGATGGTGCGGAAATATTCGCCGGCGAGCGGCAGCGTGTCGGTCGCCCAGCGATCGAACATGCGGTACGACTTCACGAACTCGTCGTTCCAGATGTTCTCCCAGAGCTGGATCTGGCTCACCGTACGCGAGGCCGGCCGCAGCATCTCGAACGAGGACAGGATCATCTCCGGCGGCACGTTGCCGACGCTGTCGACGAGGTGGTCGACGTCGAAATAGCGGCGATCGGAGAAGTTCGAGAACAGCTTCATCTCCCGGAAGTCGATCGGCGTGGTGAAGCAGATCAGGTTCTTCATCGGCCCGTCCTTGTGGATCGAGCCGTAGAGCAGCGACAGCACGCCGCCAAAGCAATAGCCGATGACCGAAACGTCCTGCTCGCCGGAATCGGCTTGCACGCGGCGGACGCAGTCCGGAATGAAGTCGAGGACATAGTCCTCCATGCGCAAGCTCTTCTCCTCCGGCCTCGGCGCGCTCCAGTCCAGCATGTAGACGTCGTAGCCGCGTTTCAGCAGGAACTCGATGAAGCTCTGGCCGGGCACGAGGTCGAGGATGTAGCCGCGATTGGTGGTTGCCATTACGATCAGCACCGGCACGCGGTAGATCTCGTCCGACATCGGCCGGTAGTGATAGAGGCTCATGGTGCCGCGCGAGTGCAGCACGTCCTTTGGCGTCGAGCCGAGCGAGGGGCCCGAGGTCGAGAAATATTCGACGCCCTTGATGCTGCGCTGAATCGCGCGCTGCACCTCGGACTGGATGCGCTCCGGGATCGAGGCAAGATCAAGTCCCGCCGGCGCGTTCATTTTTGGTCTCCGCCTTCGGACGGCGGACGCTTGGTTCGCGGTGGCCGCGGCGCGGCGCCGGGTTGCGGCGCGCCCGACGTGGCCGACATCTGGCTCAGCATCGACTTGATCTCGCCGAGCTGGCCTTCGATCGACTGGAGCCGTTCCGCGATGCCGGTCATCTGCTCGCGGCTCGGCAGGTTCATCGAGATCAGGTACCTCTCCATGAGATCGCCGAATTGCTTCTGAGCACCTGCAGCAACGCCGCCGGCGCGGTTCATGGCCTGCGAGAATTCGGGCGTCTCCATCGCCTTAGTCGCGAAGGAGTTGAAACCCTTCTCCATTTCGCCAACCATCTTCTGCCACAAGGCGACCGGATCAGTGATCTTGTCGGTCATCAGCGTCCTCCCAATGCGGAGGGCTTTGCACCCTTCTTGTCCCGCCATACCACACCGTTGCGTGGTGCCGGTCAACCGGCAAGCAACTGACGCAACGTCGGAGACGCGGCTTCTTCGTGGAATGAAACCGTGCGATACAGCATCGGTCAGCAGGAGGAACCCGTGACCGCCCATCAACCGCCCCAGACCGTCCGCGCCAACGGCATCGACATCTGCTACGAGATCTTCGGCAACGAAAATGCCGAGCCGCTACTGCTGATCATGGGCCTCGGCGCGCAGATGATCCATTGGGACGATGCGTTCTGCGAGCAGCTCGCCGCACGCGGCTTCCGCGTGATCCGCTTTGACAACCGAGACATCGGCAAGTCGAGCCATCTCACCGGCGGCAAGCGGCTGACGCCGTTCGAGCTGCTGAAGCTGCGCTTCTTGCGGATCCCCGTAGCCGCCACCTACAAGCTGATCGACATGGCCAAGGACACGGTCGGGCTGATGGATGCGCTCGGCATCAAGTCGGCGCATCTCGTCGGGGCGTCCATGGGCGGCATGATCGCGCAGGAGGTGACGCTGTCGTTTCCGCACAGCGTGCGCTCGCTGACCTCGATCATGTCGACGACGGGCAATCCGCGCGTACCGCCGCCGACCCGCGAGGCCGCCGCGGTGCTGATGGCGCCGCCGCCGCGCAGCAAGGAGGAGTTCATCGTCCGCTACGGCCAGACCTGGAAGGTGCTGCGCGCCGGGCATTTCCCGGAAGAGGAAGCGCTCGACCTTGGGCGCGCCGAGCGCGTGTTTGCACGCGGGCTCAATCCGGCCGGCGTCGGCCGCCAGCTCCGCGCCGTGCTTGCCTCGGGCAGCCGCAAGGAGCGGCTGCACACCGTGAAGGTTCCGACGCTCGTGATTCACGGCACCGTCGATCCGTTGGTCCGCCCCGAAGGCGGCAAGGACACGGCCGCGTCGATCCCGAACGCAAAGCTGCTGATGATCGAGGGCATGGGCCACGCGCTGCCCATGCGCTTCTGGCCGGAAATCATCGACGCGATCGACAAGCACGCGCATGGCGCGGCGGCGCAGGCGGCCTAGGCCGGCCGGTCTCCTCCAAGTGACCATGTGAGCAGCCGGTGCCTGTCTTAACGCGGGTTCCGATGAAGGCTATACAGACCGTCTCAGACGCCAGACAGAGGCTGCGGCCTCTCGGAGCTCACATGCACTTCATCATTCGATCGGCGGCAATGGCCGCTTCCATTCTCATGTTGTCTCTCGCCGGCGGCGCCGCGATGGCGGCCAGCGCGCAGGAAGAAGCCAACCGCCAAACTGTGCTGGCCTTCTATGAGAAGGGCCTCAATCAGAAGGACGCCGACGCCGCCCTCGCCTATGTCGGCAACCGTTACGTCCAGCACAATCCAACCGCTCCCGACGGGCCGGAGGGCTTCCGGAAGTTCATCGGCTTCCTGCGCGAGAAGTTTCCGAACTCGCGCAGCGAGATCAAGCGCAGCTTCGCGGAGGGCGACTTCGTCATCCTGCACGTCCACTCCGTTCGCGAGCCCGGCACCAGGGGCCGCGCGATCGTCGACATCTTCAAGCTGGAGAACGGCAAGATCGTCGAGCATTGGGACGTCATTCAGGAGATTCCTGAAAACCCGGCGAACGGCAACACGATGTTCTAGCCTCGAGGCGCGCCTAGCCTTTCCGCGCGATCCAGATCACGTGGCGCGCGCCGCCGCCTCTGCCGGTGGCGCGAACGTTGACTTCGTTGACGTCGAAGCCGGCGCGCTTGAGGCGCCCTGTGAACGGCGGATTGGGTCCCGACGACCAGACGGCCAGCACGCCTCCCGCCCGCAGCGCCGTCTTCGCAACCTGCAGCCCGCTCGCATCGTAGAGCGCGTCATTGCCCTTCCGGGTCAGCCCTTCGGGCCCGTTGTCCACGTCGAGCAGGATGGCATCGAAGGCCGAACGCTTCGCCCGGATGATTTCACCGACATCGATCTCGCGAATGCTCACCCTGGCATCATCGAGGCTGTCGCCGAAGACCTCGGCCATCGGGCCTCGCGCCCAGGCGACAACCGACGGGACCAACTCGGAGACCACGATCTTCGCCTGGGCTCCGAGCACGGCCAGCGCCGCGCGTAGCGTAAAACCCATGCCGAGACCGCCGATGAGAACGACGGGCTTTGCGACTTTCTCGATCTGCTTCGCGGCAAGGGTTGCCAGCGCCGCTTCCGACCCCGACAGGCGGCTGTTCATCAGCTCGTTGGTGCCGAGCTTGATGGAGAACTCCTTGCCCCGCCGCATCAGGCGGAGCTCCTCGTCGGAACCGGGGATCTTGGCGGTGTCGATCTTTTCCCAGGGAATCATGGGAATGCTTTAGCACGAACAGGATTGTAGGGTGGGTTAGCCGAAGGCGAAACCCACCGCTCGGACAGAATTGGTGGGTTACGCCTAGCGGTTTGCGCTTCGCGCAATCCGCGGGGCTAACCCACCGTACGATCTGCGGCTACGCTCCCGCCCAGACGTCCAGCACATAGCGGTTGTTCGCGCCCATCTCCTCGATCCAGCGCGCGCCTGCCGCGGCATCACTGCCGCTCTTGTCGCGGTGGATCGCGACGAGCGCCGCCTTCACGTCGGGCTCCATCTTGCCGCCATCGCCGCACACATAGATGATCGCGCCCCGCTCGATCAGCGGCCAGACCTTGTCCTTCTGCGCCGCGATCACCTGCTGCACATAGGTCTTCGGCCCGTCCGCGCGCGAGAATGCCGTGAACAGCTCGGTGATGCCGCTCGCCGCCAGCGCCTTCAGCTCCTCCGCGTAAAGAAAATCCTGGTCGGGATGGCGGCAGCCGAAGAACAACATGGCCGGGCCGAGCGCGGCCCCTTTCGCCTTGCGCGCGGCGCGCTCCTGGAGGAAGCCGCGGAACGGCGCAAGTCCCGTGCCCGGACCGATCATGATAACAGGCACGGAAGGATCGTCCGGCAGGCAGAAGCCCGCCTTGGTCTCGCGCACGGTGGCATAGATCGTATCGCCCTCCCGCCGATTGGCGAGATAGTTCGAGCAGATGCCCTTGTAGGTGCCGCGGCCCGAGGCAGCCGGACCTTCGACCACGCCGACCGTGACGCTGCAACGCGCCGGGTCGACCGACGGCGAAGACGAAATCGAGTAATAGCGCGGCGCCAGCAGCGAGAGCATTTCGAGATAGACGTGGAACGGCAGTTCGCAAGCCGGATATTCGAGCAGCAGGTCGAACACCGATTTGCGCTTGGCGAGGATCTCACTGCGATAGCGCTCGAGCGGCTCCGCCTCCTCGCCGACGAAGGCCAATAGCTTCGGCTTGGTGACGGGACAGCGGGTGTGCTCGGCCATGATCTGGATCTGCTTGCGGGTCGCGACCTGCTGCAGCTCGACGAACTCGCTGAGCAGGCGGCCAACCGACACGGCCGCGCCGACCGGCAATTGCGCGCGCCGGCCTTCGGCCACCTGAAGCCTGATCTGATCGGCCGGCAAAAAGCCGAAGCGGCGGGCAACCGAATCAACCAGCGTAGGATCGTTGCGCGGAACGACGCTGAGGTGATCGCCGACGCGGTAGCTGAGGTTGGCCGGTAGCTGCACCTCGATGTGGCGCGTCGAGCGCTCGGAAGCATTCGCGCCGGACTTGTTCTGGAGCTCGTCATTGACCAGCACCTTCATCGCCACTGCGCCGCCCTGGGCGACGATGGTGTTGACGGCGGTCACCGCGACCGGCTCGATTGCATAGAGCGGATCCTCCTCGGCGGTGCGGGTGAAATTCCAGTCGATGCCGAACTCCTTGGTCGCGACTTGCGCGGCGGCGGGGAACCATTTCTGGAACTGGCCGTCGAGATCGCTGCGCGCATCGCCCTCGCCGCGCGGATAGACCGCGCGCGCACCATGCTTCGACAATTGCTCGTCGATGAAGCGCGGCACCGATTGATAGGTCGCGGCCCAGTCGCTGTTGCCGCAGCCGAACACGGCGTAGCGCACACCGGCGAAGGCATCCTTCGGCAGATCCTCGCCGAGCCATTTGACGAACTGCGTCGCATTGTCCGGCGGCGCGCCGTTATAGGAGGCGCAGATGATCAGCACGCCGCCCTCCTGCGGCAGCTTGCCGACATAGTCGTCGAGCGGGCCGAGATGCACGGCAAAACCGTTGATCTCGGCAAGATCGGCCATGCGCGTTGCGAGCTCCTCGGCGGTGCCGAGATTGGAGCCGTAGAGCACCAGCATCGGCGTGTTGTGGCCGGGCCGCGTGGTGGGCTGACGCTGCGCCTTCGGTGCCGAGGACGCAGCCGCAACGGGCCCGCCATAAGCGCCGCGCTCGCGATCGGCGCGCGGCCGCACCTTGATCTTGAAGCCTTCCGGCTTGATGGTCAGCGTCTCCTTCAGGTGCATCTGGTAGCGCTGGTGGTCGATCAGCTTGAAGCGCTGCAGGATCATGCCGAGTGCGAGCGCTGCTTCATGCATGGCGAAGCCGCGGCCGATGCAGGCGCGCTGGCCGTTGCCGAACGGCTTCCAAGCATTGATCGGCCGTCTTGCCTCCGCCTCGCGGCTGAAATTCTCGGGGTCGAAGGCGTCGGGGTTGGGACCCCACACGCTGGGATCACGATGCAGCGCCGTCACCAGGATGGTGACGAACGTTCCCTTCCTGAACTTGTACTGCCCGCCGCCGATGGTCTCGTCGTTCAGCGGCGAGATGCCGTAGGCCGGCGCCGGCGGCCACAGCCGCAGCGACTCCTTCAGGATCTGCGTGATGTAGGTGAGCTGCGTCACCTGCTGATAGGTCGGCTTGGCGTTGACGTCGGGGCCGAAGACGCGGTCGACCTCGTCATAGGCCTTCTTGAGAATCTCCGGGTGCTTGAGCAGCGCATAGAGCGTGTAGGACAACAGGCCGCTGGTGGTCTCGTGCCCTGCGATCAGGAAGGTGTTGATCTGGTAGCGGATATTGACGTCGTCGAGCTGCTCGCCGGTGGAACGGTCGACGCCGGTCATCATCGCGGCCAGCATGTCCTTCTTGTCGTCGATGCCTTCCGCGCTCTTGCGGCGTTCGGCGATGATCTCGTCGACCATCTTGTTCATGAAAGCGACGTCTTGGGCCAGCGTCTTCCGCCGCTTCTGCATCCAGAGCTGCTCGAACGGCAGGCCGCGCGTCATCATGATGGTTTCGAGCGATCGTACCAGTGACTCGACGAAAGGATGGTAGTCGCGCCGGTAGAACGAGTTGAAGCGGTACTCGAAGCCGCACAGGCCGATCGTATCCAGCGTCAGCGCGGTCATGTCGTGGACGACGTCGATCTCGTCGTCGGCGTTGAGCCGCTCCCATTTCTGGACGAGCTGCTCGGCGATGTCGACCATGCTCGGGTGATAGGACTGCATGGCGCGGTTGCCGAAAGGCTGCAGCAGGATGTTGTGCGCCTTGCTCCAGTTCGGCTCACGGGTGTCGGCGGTGAAGAGGCCGTCGCCGCCGACCGCACGCACGCGCCGCAGCGCGCCGCGCACCGTCTTGTCGAACCGCTTCTCGTCGGAGAGCTCGTCGACGAGATCGTGGCCGGAGACGACGACGATCGGCGAGCCCATCATGTCAAGCCAGAAGATCGGACCGAGCTCCTTGGCAAGCCGCGTCAGGTGCTGCACGGGAGCGGCCGCGTCCAGCGACAGCATATTGCCGACCACTGGCTTGGTCGGCGGCTGCGGAATCGGGTCCAGACGGTTCTTGGATGACATCGAAATGTAGTCCCCCTGCCTCAATGTCGTCGTTGCGAGCGAAGCGAAGCAATCCAGAAATGTATCCGTGGAGGCAGTCTGGATTGCTTCGTCGCCAGCGCAAATTGCTTGGCAATTTGCCGCGGGCTCCTCGCAATGACGCGTTCCCAATGACGACCGCTAGCCAAACCGCCTTCTCCGCCACTCGATCAGCTTGGCGCTGACCTCCTCCGGCTTCTCCTGTTGCGTCCAATGGCCGCTGTCCTTCACCAGATACTTCTCGAGATCATCGATCAGTTTCTCCATGCCGTCGGCCGCCGAGGGCGGCAGCACGGCATCATTCTCCGCCATGATCATCAACGAGGGCACGTGGATGTGGTGGTCCAGCCCCTCGGCGCGCTCCCAGTTGCGGGTGAAGTTGCGGTACCAGTTGATGCCGCCGGTGAAGCCGGTCTTCGTGAAGGTGTCGACGAACACCTTCTTCTCATCAGCCGACAGGATCGGCGTGCGCGGATCGACCTTGGCGTCGTACGCCGCAATCATCTGCGGGAAAGCCAGGTTGGTCTTCGACGAGGCGCCGACACCCGCGATCGGCGGCTCGTCCGGTTTCGCTGCCGGCTTTGCCAGCGGCTTGCGCATGAAGGCGTCGAAGGTCTGCTCGACGCGGCTGCCGAAGATCCTGTCCGGCTCGCGCGCGGGATCCTGGAACTGGACGATGTACATCTGGTCGCCGTAACGCTGGCGGAACAGCGCGATCGGGTCGATCGGCATGCGGTCCCAATGCGGGGTGTTGACGCCGACGACTCCGGCGACGCGCGTGGGATGCCGCAGCGGCATCTGCCAGACGACGAAGCCGCCCCAGTCGTGGCCGACGAAGATCGCCTTGTCGATCCCGAGATGATCGAGCAGACCGACGAGATCGCCGGTCAGGTGCTCCATGTCATAGGCTTCGACCGGCTCGGGCCGGTCGGTCGCGCCGTAGCCACGCTGGTCGGGCGCGACTACGCGGATGCCGGCCTCGCTTAGTGCCTTGATCTGGTGACGCCAGGAGAATGCGAGCTCCGGCCAGCCGTGGCACAGCACGACCGGCGGTTTGTCATCGGACGGGCCCGCCTCGTAATAGCCCATGCGGATTCCGTTCGTCGTCGCGAACTTGAGCGGCGGCATTTCAATCATTGCAAAGTCCTTACTCGGCGGCGCCCTTGATATCAGCGGCCGGCGGCGTGTACGCCGCCTCCAGCGCGGCGAATTCCTCAGGCAGCATGTCGCACATCACCTGCACATGCGGAATGATGTTGGCACCGACGATAAAGCCGAAATCGAGCTGGTCGCGATAGCTCTGCACGGTGATGTTGAGTGCCTGCCCGTGGGTCGAGATAGACACCGGGAAGATGTGCAAGAGCTCGGCACCGGCGGCATAGAGCGTCTGCCGTGGCCCGGGCACGTTGGACACGGTGATGTTGGCCGCGGGCGGCAGCACGTCGGAGAGGTTCGAGCGGCTATAGAGCAGCGCCAGAATCTGCACCATGATCGGCGCGCCCAGCATCGAGATGTTGGAGACCTGCGGCATCAAAGCCCGCAAAGGATGCGACATCTCCTTGGACTTGGTTGATTGCGCGATGATCGCTTCCAGCCGCGCCTTGGGATCCTCGATGTTGGTGGCGATCGAGCAGATCATGCCGAACACCTGGTTGTTGGCCTCGGTGTTGCCCTCCTCCCGCAGCGAGATCGGCACCGCTGCGGTCAGGGATTTCGCCGGCAGCGTGCCGTATCGCAGGAGATAGCGGCGGACGACGCCGGAGGCGAGCGCCAGCACCACGTCGTTGAGCTTGCCGCCGGCCTGCTTGGCCAGCGCCTTCGCCCGCGACAGCGGGATCGATACGCCGGCAAAGCTCCGCTCCGAGGAGATCGTCTTGTTGAGCATGGTCGGCGGCGACACCATGCTGGCAAGGCTCTCGCGCGACTTCGGATCGGCGATCTTGCCGAGCACGTCGGAGACGCTCTTGAGCACGGTCGGGATGTTGCCGGCGAAGCGCACCGCGCTCTCGATCTGGTACATAGCGTTGTCGAACAGGATCGAGCCGATATCGCTCTTGCCGGTGCGGGGCAGCTGCAGGTTCTTCGCCGCTTGCGAAGCCTCCAGCGGCTGGCTGAACAGCTGCTGATAGGAGTCAAGCAGGTTGGCGGCGATGTCGCGCGGCTCCTGCCCGGGCTTGCTGCCCGCGGTCGGCGGATCGACCTTCCGCGGGATCGGCGAGATGTCGTAGATCATGTTGGTCAGCGCCGCACCGGCGCCGCCATCGATCGCGGCATGGTGCATCTTGGAATAGAGCCCGACCTCGTTGTCCTTCATGCCCTCGAACACGTAGAACTCCCAGAGCGGACGGGCGCGGTTGAGCAGCTTGGCATGCATCCAGCCGACGATGCGCTCGAGCGTGGCGCGGTCGCGCGGCTGCGGCAGGCTTGCCCGGAAGATGTGGCGGTCGATGTCGAACTGGTCGTCCTCGACCCAGGAGGGATGATCGATGTCGAGCGGCGCCTTCTCCAGCCGCGCCTTGAGAATCGGCGCGATGTGCAGGCGCGAGACGATCATCGCCTTGAACTCTTCGAAGAAATCGCCCTTGTAGTCGTCAGGCAGGCGGAAGATCGCCATGCTGCCGACATGCATCGGCATCTCCGGTGTTTCCAGATAGAGAAACGACGCGTCAAGCGACGACAGCTTCTTACCGTCAGCCATGGTTCCCTCCCGAGTATTCGACGGGCGCCTTGGCGGCGCTTCTCGTCAGGCCGATACTGCCCGGTCCGGCGGGGCATATGCAATGGCAAACGGCCCCGCCCGGTCAAATGGCCGGAAGTCTCCCTCCGGTTGCGCCAGGCGATCCGCCACGGCCCACAGCACCGCCGGGTTCACGCCAAGCCCAATATGGCTCGCCAGGTGCACCTCGATGTTCTCGGCACGGTCGGAGGGGCGCAGCACACAGGTCCGCCAGTTCACGACGCCGTCGGCGCGCGAATAGATCGACGTTGCCGGCACCGGCAGATCGCCGGCAATCGCCTCGCGCGCTTCCGCATAGTCCTCCACCTTCTCGCCGGATAGCGTCTCATAGAGCCGCGTCGCGTGGGTCGCCCGCACATCGTTGGCAAAAGGGCTGCCGAGCGTGACGACGTAGCGGACCTTGTCCGGCGCCCAAAGCGCGAGATCGCGGGCATAGACGCCGCCGAGACTCCACCCGACCAGGCTGACCTTGCGTCCCGTGGCGGCATGGATTTCGGCCAAGCGCATGCGCAGCGAATCCCGCATGCGCCCGAGCCCGCCGAGATTGCGGCCCATCCGCCAGGCATGCGCCGCATAACCGAGCTCGCTGAGGTAGCGCCGTATCGGCACCATCGAGAGGTCGCTGGCGAGAAAGCCCGGCAGCGCCAGCACCGGATGGCCATCGCCCCGCGGCGCCCGGATCAGGAGCGGCGACAGCAAGAGGCTCGCATTCAACTCGAATAGCCCACGGGCCTCGGCGAGCAGCAGGCCGAGACCCGGCGGACGAAGCCGGCCTTCTTGCAGCGCCCCGTCCGGCCCGGGCGACACTATTTTTTCTTGTCGCCGCTGCGCGTGCCGCCGAGGCCTGCCATCGCGACGAACATGTCCTGAAACCGCTCGGCGATCTTGGGATCGAAGGTGAACCAGCTCTGGATCAGCGATTCCGGCGAGACCTTCTCGATGTTGCTGAGAACCTGCTGCTGCAGCTTGTCCATCACGGCCGTCTGCATCGGCCCCACATCGGGCAGACCGAAGAACTGGCGGGCCTCAAGGGGGGTGCAGTCGATTTCGATGTTAACCTTCATGTCCCCTCCAGATGAGATTCGAGCGGCCCGTCGGAGTATCACCGCGAGAAGGTCTGCAAGGCAAGCGACCTGAGGGGAAGCCGCTGGGATCGGCTTCCCCAATCGGCTCGTATGGTCAATCAATCAAATTGGCTGGCCCGCGACCCGCGCAGAAGCTCGCCGGCCGGCCGCGGGGGACGCCGGGCAGCATTGCTGCACAGCGGTGCAACTTGGCGCGTTCCTTGCTGGAATGACGCTTGCACGGGTCGAGAACTCTGGGCAACATGGATCGGTCAGCCCCGCCGAACAATCAAAAATCACCGGCGCGGCAGTGTGGAGAGGGTCAAGAATGTCAATCGGTCAAAGTCTGTTTGCGGCGACGCTCGCAGGTACGCTTGCGTTGGCGGTCTCGCCAGCGACCAGCCAGACGCTACGTTATGCCAACCAGGGTGACCTGAAGTCGCTCGACCCCTATACCCTGAACGAGAGCACCACCCACGCCCATCTCGGCCACGTCTATCAGGGCCTCACCGCGCGCGACAAGGACCTCAAGATCATTCCGGCACTGGCGGAAAGCTGGGAAACCCCGGAGCCGACCCGCTGGCGCTTCCATTTGCGCAAGGGCGTGAAATTCCACAACGGCAACCCATTCACCGCCGACGACGTGGTGTTCTCGGCCGATCGCGTCCGCAAGAAGGGGTCGAACATGCAGACCCGCCTTGCGCCCGACGTCAAGGTAGTGAAGGTCGACGACTACACGGTCGACTTCGTCCTGCCCTCGCCCAATCCCATCCTGCACAACGCGTGGGATGTCTGGTACATCATGAACAAGAAATGGGCCGAGGAGAACAACGTCGTCGATCCGACGCCGGTGGCGGCGACCACGCCGAGCTATGCCTCACTGAACGAGAACGGCACCGGTCCCTTCATCATCGAAAGCCATCAGCCCGGCGTGAAGACGGTGTTCAAGGCCAATCCCAATTACTGGGGCAAGGTCGAAGGCAATCTCAAGGAGATCATCTTCACCCCGATCGCTTCCGACGCCACCCGCGTCGCCGCCCTGCTCTCGGGCGAAGTCGACGTCATCGAGCCGGTTCCGATCCAGGACATCTCCCGCGTCGATTCCAGCCCGAACGCCCAGGTGCTGAAGGGACCGGAGCTGCGCACCATCTTCCTCGGCTTTGACCAGATGCGTGACGAGCTGCTCTACTCCAACATCAAGGGCAAGAACCCGTTCAAGGACGTCCGCGTCCGCGAGGCCTTCTACAAGGCGATCGACATCGAGCTGATCAAGACGCGCGTGATGCGCGGGCTGTCGACGCCGTCGGCGCTGATGATCGCACCGGAACTGTTCGTGCTGTCCAAGGAGTTCACGCGGCCGAAATTCGATCCTGACGGCGCCAAGAAGCTCCTGACCGAAGCCGGTTACCCCGACGGCTTCGAGGTCACCATGGACTGCCCGAACGATCGCTACGTCAACGACGCCGCGATCTGCCAGGCCGTGGTCGGCATGCTCGCCCGCATCGGCGTCAAGATCAATCTCCTGGCGCAACCGAAGGCGCAGTACTTCGCCAAGGTGCTGAAGCAGGGCGGCTACCAGACCTCGTTCTACCTTTTGGGCTGGACTCCAAGCACGATGGATTCCCACAACGTGCTCTACGACATCATGGGCTGCCGCGACGATGCGAAATCCTCGCGCGGCGAGGCCAATCTCGGCGGCTATTGCAACAAGGAGTTCGACGCCATCACCGACAAGGTGCTGGTCGAAGCCGACACCACCAAGCGCAACCAGTTGATCAAGCAGGCCTACGAAATCGGCATGAAGGACTGGTCCTACATCCCGCTGCACCAGCAGGCGCTGGCCTGGGGCGTTTCGAAGAAGGTGAACCTGCCGCAGCGCGCCGACAATCTCGTCATGTTCCACTGGGCAACCAAGAAGGAATAGGATCGGTTGAACACGAGGTCCCGGCGGCATCCGCCTTCCGGGACCTTTTCTTTTCCGGCCGCCAAGGACGTCGGCCGTACGCTCACCCAAGGACAGTGGAAGGCATGCTCGCTTTCACGCTTCGCCGCGCCGTTCAGGCCATCGGCGTCATGTTCGCCGTCGGCATCATCGCGTTCTCGATGTTCCGCTTCGCCGGCGACCCCGTCAACCAGATCGTCTCGATCGACACCTCGGCCGCCGAACGCGCGATCGTGCGCAAGTCGCTCGGCCTCGACGACCCCGTGCCGGTGCAGTTCGTGCGCTATTTCGCCGATGCGGCGCAGTTCAAGTTCGGCGTCTCCTACCAGTTCCGCCAGCCGGTCGCGACGCTGTTGATGGAGCGCATGCCCGCGACGCTGGAACTTGCGATCTGTGCGACCGTGTTTGCCATGGTCTTCGGCATCCTCATGGGCGTCTATTCGGCGCTCAAGCGCGATACCGTGCTGGCCAAATTATTCCAGGCGATCTCGCTGATCGGCATCTCGCTGCCGACCTTCCTGATCGGCATTCTCCTGATCTACCTGTTCGCCGTGACATTGGGCTGGTTGCCCTCGTTCGGCCGCGGCGAGGTGGTCAAGCTCGGCTGGTGGACGACCGGCCTGCTCACGGTGTCGGGACTGAAGGCACTGATCATGCCTTCGATCACGCTCGGCCTGTTCCAGATGACCCTGATCATGCGGCTGGTGCGCGCGGAGATGCTGGAAGTGTTGCGGACCGACTATATCCGCTTCGCCCGCGCCAGGGGGCTGACCACGCGCGCCATCCATTTCGGCCACGCGCTGAAGAACACGCTGATTCCGGTGATTACCGTAGCCGGGCTTCAGTTTGGCTCGGTTATTGCATTTTCGATCATCACCGAAACGGTGTTCCAATGGCCGGGCATGGGGCTTCTGTTCGTCCAGGCCGTGCAAAACGTCGACATTCCGATCATGGCCGCCTACCTGCTGATGGTTTCACTAATCTTCGTCACCATCAATCTGGTGGTCGACATTCTCTACACGGTGGTCGATCCGCGCTTGCGCTCGACCGTCGGTCGCGCCGCATAGGACAACCTGCATGTCCGACGCAGTCGTTTCCAATTCCGACAAGCAAAGCGCGCAGCCGGTGCAGGTCGCCCATGGCTGGTTCAGCCGCACGCTCGACAGCGACTTGTTCTATTCGTTCCGCCGCTCCAAGCTCACCATGGTGGCTGCGGCCATCACGGTCCTGTTCTTCCTGCTTGCGATCTTTGCATCCGTGCTCGCGGTGCAGAACCCGTTCGATCCGGCACAGCTGCAATTGATGAATTCGCGGATTTCACCGCTGTGGACTGCGGACGGCCAGAGCCCGTTCCTGCTTGGCACCGACGAGCAGGGCCGCGACGTGTTCTCCGCGATTCTCTATGGCATGCGCATCTCGCTCGCCGTGGGTGTCGCCGGCGTGATCTTCGCCGGCGCGCTCGGCATCGCCCTCGGCCTGATCGCCGGCTATTTCGGCGGCGCAGTGGACGGCGTGATCATGCGGATCGCCGACGTGCAGCTGACATTCCCTGCAATCCTGATCGCGCTGCTGGTCAACGGCATCGCGAAATCAATCCTCGGCAACCGGCTGGACGCCACCAGCATGCTGGTGGTGCTGGTGATCTCGATCGGCCTGAGCTTCTGGGTTGGCTATGCCCGGACGGTGCGCAGCTCCGTGATGGTCGAGAAGAACAAGGACTACGTCGCCGCCGCACAGCTGATCGGCCTGCCGGCGCCGAAGATCATGCTGCGGCACGTGCTGCCGAACACGATGGGCCCGATTCTGGTCATCGCCACCATCAACCTTGCGCTCGCCATCATCACCGAGGCGACGCTGTCCTTCCTCGGCGTCGGCCTGCCCGACACCATGCCCTCGCTCGGCACGCTGATCCGCATCGGCAACAATTATCTGTTCGCCGGCGAATGGTGGATCGTCGCCTTCCCGGGGCTCGCGCTCGCGGCGCTGATCCTGTCGATCAATCTGCTCGGCGACTGGCTGCGCGACGCGCTCAATCCGAAGCTTCGATGAATACGCCTCGTCCATGACCGAACCCGTCCTTTCCGTGCGCGATCTTCACGTGGAGTTTGCCTCCCGCCGCGGCACGCTGCGCGCCATCGACGGCGTCTCCTTCGACATCGCCAAAGGCGAGGTGCTCGGCGTCGTCGGCGAGTCCGGAGCCGGCAAGTCCGTCACCGGCCTCGCGGTGATCGGCCTGATCGATCCGCCCGGCCGCATTGCCGGCGGCGAGATTCGTCTCGCGGGCCTGCGCATCGACAATCTGCCGCCGGAGGAGATGCGCCGTATCAGGGGCAAGCGCATCGGCATGATCTTCCAGGATCCGCTGACATCGCTCAATCCGCTGTACAAGGTCGGCGACCAGATCGTGGAGACGATCCGCACCCACCTCAATCTGTCCGAGTCGGCCGCCCGCCGCCGCGCCATCGACCTCCTCGCCGAAGTCGGCATACCCGCGCCCGAAAAGCGCATCGACGGCTATCCCCACGAGTTTTCCGGTGGCATGCGCCAGCGCGTCGTGATCGCGCTCGCGATCTGTGCCGAGCCCGAGCTGATCATCGCGGACGAGCCGACCACCGCGCTCGACGTCTCCGTGCAGGCGCAGATCATCTCGTTGATCAAGCGCCTCGGCCGCGACCACGGCACCGCGGTGATGCTGGTGACGCACGACATGGGCGTGATCGCGGAAACCTCCGACCGCGTCGCGGTGATGTATGCCGGCCGCGTCGCCGAGATCGGCCCGGTGCAGGACGTCGTGAAGAATCCGCTGCATCCTTATGCCAAGGGCCTGATGGGCGCGATCCCGACGCTTGCGGGCGAGGACAAGCGCCTGGTGCAGATCCCGGGCTCGATGCCGCGCCTGTCGGCGATCCCGCGCGGCTGCTCGTTCAATCCGCGCTGCGCCTTCGCCTTCGATCGTTGCCGTGTCGATCGGCCGGAGCCGCTGCCGCGCGGCGCGCAATCGGTGGCCTGCCACCTCTATGACGACGTGCCGGCGGAGAGCGTGGCATGAGTGCTCCCTTCGTCCAGGCCACAAACCTGCGCCGCGTCTTCGACGTCTCGAAACCCTGGCTCAACCGCGTGCTTGAAGGCGGACATCTCGAATATCTCAAGGCAGTCGATCACGTTACCTTCGACATCAGGAAGGGCGAGACGTTTGCCCTGGTCGGCGAGTCCGGCTCCGGCAAGACCACGGTGGCACGCATGGTCGTCGGCCTGCTGCCGCCAAGCGCCGGCGACGTGCTGATCGACGGCGTCTCCATGACCGACCCGCGGCAGGCGCCAGCGCGGCGGAAGCTGCGCCGGCGCATCCAGATGATCTTCCAGGATCCCTATGCGAGCCTGAACCCGCGCTTCCGGGTCGATGCCATCATCTCCGAGCCGATCCGTGCCTTCGACCTGATCCAGGGCGAGCGCGACATCCAGGCTCGCGTCGGCGAGCTGCTCAGCCTCGTCGGCCTGCATCCGGACGACCGGCTGAAATATCCGCACGAATTCTCCGGCGGCCAACGCCAACGCATCGCGATCGCGCGCGCGCTCGCGTCCGACGCCGAATTCATCGTCTGCGACGAGCCGACCTCGGCGCTCGACGTCTCCGTGCAGGCGCAGATCCTGAACCTGATGCGCGACCTCCAGGACAAGTTCGGCCTGACCTACATGTTCATCAGCCACAACCTCGCCGTGGTGCGCCACATGGCGAGCCGCGTCGGCGTGATGTATCTCGGCCGCATCGTCGAGATCGCGGACGGACGCGAGCTGTTCGCAAATCCGCGCATGCCCTACACCAAGATGCTGCTGGGCGCCGTGCCTGATCTTGCCATGAGCGGCCGCCAGCGCATTCCGGTCAAGGGCGAGATCCCCAACCCGATCAATCCGCCCTCCGGCTGCGCCTTCAATCCGCGCTGTCCGCTGGCGTTCGATCTCTGCCGCAAGGAGACCCCGGAACTGATCGACGGCGTCGCCTGCCATGCGGTCAACACCGCGCCGGTCCCGGCGTGACGCGCGCGTGCCATGCAGCCTGCGCATTTGGAAGCGGCGTGGCCCTGTGATCAATTGCGCGCGCCGGAAATAAGGTGGTGAAGTCCCATGGGCAGTAATATCAATCCCGATCCGTTCACGACGAGGCCCGAGATCGAGGGCACGTTCGGGGTCGTCGCCTCGACGCACTGGATTGCGACTGCCGTGGGCATGGCCATCCTGGAAAAGGGCGGCAATGCCTTCGATGCCGGCGTTGCCACCGCCTTCACGCTCCAGGTGGTCGAGCCGCATCTGAACGGTCCCGGCGGCGACGTGCCCATCATCGTGCATGACGTCAAGCGCGGCCGCACCGAGGTAATCTGCGGCCAGGGCCCGGCGCCGGCGCGGGCCACCATCGCGCATTACAGAAGCGAAGGCCTCGACATGGTGCCGGGCACGGGTCTGCTCGCCGCCTGCGTTCCCGGCACCTTCGAATCCTGGATGATGCTGCTGCGCGACTACGGAACGATGCGCGTGCGCGACGTGCTGGAGCCGGCGATCTCCTACGCCCGCGACGGCTATCCGCTGGTCGAGCGCGCCTGCGCCACGATCCAGACCGTCGAGCAGCTGTTCCGCAAGCACTGGCCGACGTCCGCCGCGGTCTACCTCCCGAACAGTGAAGTGCCGAAGCCAGGCACGCTGTTCACCAACAAGACACTGGCTGCGACCTACGCCCGGATCCTGAGCGAGGCGGAAAGCGGCGTCGGTGGCCGCGATGCGGAGATCGAGCGCGCGCGCAAAGCCTGGTCGCAAGGCTTCGTCGCGGAAGCCGTCGACAAGTTCTGCCGAACCCAGGAGGTGATGGACGTCAGCGGCTCGCCACATCGCGGCGTGCTCTCCGCCGACGACATGGCGCGCTGGCAGCCGACAGTCGAGGCGCCGCTCACCTACGACTATGGCCGCTACACCGTCTGCAAGGCCGGCGTCTGGAGCCAGGGTCCGGTCACCTTGCAGCAGCTCGCGCTACTGAAGGGCTTTGCGCTCGACGGCCTCGACCCGACAGGGCCGGAGTTCATCCATCTCCAGATCGAATGCGCCAAGCTCGCCTTTGCTGATCGCGAAAAATTCTACGGCGATCCCAAGTTCAACGAGATCCCGATCGAAACGCTGCTGTCGGATACCTATAACGACGAGCGCCGCAAGCTCGTCACCGACAAGGCTTCGCTCGATTTCATCCCTGGTTCTGTCGAGGGCTTCGGCGGTGTCGTCAAGCTGCGCCGCGCGGAGGGCCAGCGCGAGGCGGTCGGCGCGCTCGGCGCCGGCGAGCCGACCGTGGGCCGCTTCGGCGAGGTGCGCGGCGACACCGTGCATTTCGACATCATCGACAGCGACGGCAACATGGTGTCGTCGACGCCGTCGGGCGGCTGGCTGCAATCCTCGCCGATCATTCCCGAGCTCGGCTTTTGCCTCGGCAGCCGCGCTCAGATGTTCTGGCTGGAGGAAGGTCATCCCGCCGCGCTCGCGCCGGGCAAGCGGCCGCGCACCACCCTCTCTCCGACCATGGCGCTGCGCGATGGCGAGCCCTACCTCGCCTGGGGCTCGCCCGGCGGCGATCAGCAGGACCAGTGGATCACGCAGTTCTTCCTGCGCCACGTCCATTGTAACCTCAATCTCCAGGAAGCCATCGACGCGCCGGCCTGGCATTCCGAGCATTTCCCGATCTCGTTCTGGCCGCGCACCGCACGTCCCGGCGTGCTCGTGGTCGAGAACCGCGTGCCGAAGGCGACGATCGAGAACCTGCGCGAGCGCGGGCATATAGTCGAGGTCGGCCCCGACTGGTCCGAAGGCCGCCTCACCGCGGCCTCACGCGTAGGTCGCCGCCGCCGTGCCGCCGCCAATCCGCGCGGCATGCAGGGCTATGCGGCGGGACGCTGAAGGCAGCACATGACCTGGTCGATCATCGCGCGCGATCCTGCCACCGGCCAGTTCGGTATCGCGGTTGCGACCCGCTTTTTCGCCGTCGGCGCGCGCGTGCCCTACATCGCCGCTGGCCTCGGCGCCATCGCGACGCAGGCCTTCGTCAATCCCTATTACGGCATCGACGGCGTCAAGCTCTTGCGCGAGGGCCTCAACGCCCACGACGTGCTCGCCACGCTGCTGGCGACCGATGACGGCCGCGAGAGCCGGCAGGTCCATTTGATGGATGCCAGCGGCGCCATCGCCGCGCATACCGGGCGCGACTGCGTCGATTGGTGCGGCCATATTGCCGGCAGCGGCTTCTCGATCGCCGGCAACATGCTCGCGGGGGCCGACGTGCTCGACGAGACAGCGAGGACCTATATCGCGAGCGACAGCCTGCCCTTCCCACGCCGTCTGCTCGCGGCGATGCGCGCCGGCGAAGCCGCCGGCGGCGACAAGCGCGGCAAGCAATCGGCCGCGCTCGTGATCCACGGCGAGGAGGAATGGCCAGCGCTGGACATTCGCGCCGACGACCATCCCGATCCGCTCGGTGAGCTCGAACGCCTCGAGCGCGTCAGCCACGAACTCTGGGTGCACTTCCGCGCCTCCATGCCGACGCGGCAGAACCCGGCCGGCAACACCGATCGCAGCGTCATCGACGCCAGCATCGAAGCGGCGCGCGCGAGACGATCATGAGCGCCAGCCCCCTCATCGAGATCAAGGATCTGCGTATCCGCTTTCATGGCGACGACGGCCGTATCACCCACGCGGTCGACAGCGTCGATCTCAGCGTCGCCAATGGCGCGACGCTCGGTCTCGTCGGGGAATCCGGCTGCGGCAAGAGCGTGACGTCGCTGGCAATCATGGGCCTGCTGTCGAAGCAGAGCGCGGAAATAAGTGGCGCGATCCGCTTCGACGGTTTCGACCTGCTGACCACGCCGGACCAGACGTTGCGCGATCTGCGCGGCAACCGGCTGGCGATGATCTTCCAGGAGCCGATGACCTCGCTCAATCCGAGCTTCACGATCGGCGACCAGATCATCGAGACAATCCTGCGTCACCGCGGCGGCTCGCGGAGGAACGCGCGCGAGCGCGCGATCGAGCTGTTGCGCCGCGTCCATATCCCTTCGCCCGAGCGTCGCATCGACGACTACCCGCACAAGCTCTCCGGCGGCATGCGCCAGCGCGTCATGATCGCGATGGCACTCGCCTGCGACCCGCGGCTGCTGATCGCGGACGAGCCGACCACCGCACTCGACGTCACCCTGCAGGCCCAGATCCTGGAGCTGATGCGCGAGCTGAAAGCCGCGAGCGGCGCCGCGATCATCCTGATCACCCACGATCTCGGCGTCGTCGCCGAGGTCTGCGACGAGGTCGCGGTGATGTATGCCGGCGAGATCGTCGAGCGGGCGCCGGTCGATGAATTGTTCTCCGCGCCGCAGCATCCCTACACCGTCGGCCTGCTCGGCTCGATCCCGCGGCTCGACCACCGCGCCGAGCAGCTTGCGACAATCGAAGGCATGGTGCCGAACATGGCGCGGCCGCCCGGCGGTTGCCGCTTCGCCGCGCGTTGCCCCTTCGTGCTCGACGCCTGCACCAGGGCGCCGCCGCCGCTGGTCGAAGTCAGCGGCGGCCACCTCTCGCGCTGCATCCGCGCGCCGCTCGAACTTCTGGTGTCGTGATGGCGCTGCTCGAGGTTGAAGGCCTGGTCAAGCATTTTGTCGCCCAGCGGTCGCTGCTCGGCCGCGCGCTGGCGCACGTCAAGGCGGTCGATGGCGTGTCCTTCTCGCTGGAGGCCGGCAAGACGCTGGCCTTGGTCGGCGAATCCGGTTGCGGCAAGTCCACCGTCAGCCGCCTGGTGCTGCGGCTGATCGAGCCGGACGCTGGTATGATCCGCTTCGACGGCCGCAACCTGCTCGCGCTCGACGCCGGGACCTTGCGCGCCTTCCGCCGCGAGGCGCAAATCATCTTCCAGGATCCCTACGCCTCGCTCAATCCGCGCATGACGGTCGGCCAGATTCTGACCGAGCCGCTGGCGTTGCACGATCTGGTGCCGCCGGTGCGGCGGGCCGAGCGCGTTGCCGAACTGCTGCGGCTGGTCGGGCTGGAGCCGCGCCTCGCCCGCCGCTATCCGCATGAATTCTCCGGCGGCCAGCGCCAACGCATCGCGATCGCCCGCGCGCTCGCGGTCGAGCCGAAGCTCATCATCTGCGATGAGCCGGTCTCGGCGCTCGACGTCTCGATCCGCTCGCAGATCCTCAATCTGCTACGCGAGCTCCAGGACCGGCTTGGCCTCGCCTACATCTTCGTCTCGCACGACCTTGCCGTGGTCAAGCACATCGCCGACCACGTCGCGGTGATGAATCTCGGCCAGATCGTCGAGACGGCCGAAGCTAACGCGCTGTTCGCCGCGCCGCGCCATCCCTACAGCCGCGCATTGCTGTCCGCGATCCCGCTGCCGCAGCCGAAGGCGAAACGGACGACGGTGCTGCTGGAGGGCGAAATCCCGAGCGCCCTCAATCCGCCCGCCGGCTGCCGCTTTCACACCCGCTGCCCGTTCGTGATCGAGCGCTGCCGCAATGAGGCGCCTGCGCTTCTAGCTGACCGCACCGGCCATGCCACCGCCTGTCACCGCACCGCGGAGCTGCCGTCTGCCGACGCCATTCTACCCACCGCCGGCGGGTTTTCGCCGGCGCTTGCAAAGCTGGTCGCGGCCTTCAGCCAAAAGACGGAAGGCAGCAGCCCCGACGGGGTTGGTATACAGTGCGCCGCGTCCGCAACGAAATAGCCGAAGCAATGGGGATTGACCGATGAAGATGTTTCGCCTGGCCGCAACAGCCGCCGCTGTGCTGGTGTCGATCGGGGCCGCGCAGGCCCAGACCACGTTGCGCATCGGCCTCGCCGAAGACCCCGATATCCTCGACCCTACGATGGCGCGCACCTATGTCGGCCGCATCGTGTTCTCCTCCTTCTGCGACAAGCTGTTCGACATCGACGAGAAGCTCAACATCGTGCCGCAGCTGGCGCTCTCGAGCGAAACCGCCGACGACGGCAAGGCGCTGGTCATCAAGCTGCGGCCCGGCGTGAAATTCCACGACGGTGAGCCGTTCGATGCCGAGGCCGCAAAATTCTCGCTGGAACGGCATCTGACGTTCCCCGGCTCGTTCCGCAAGCCGGAGCTCGCCTCGGTCGATCGCGTCGAAATCGTCGATCCCCTCACGATCAAGCTGGTGTTGAAGTCGCCGTTCTCGCCCCTGCTCGCTCAGCTCACCGACCGCGCCGGAATGATGATGTCGCCGAAGGCCGCCAAGGAGGCCGGCGACAAGTTCGGCCTTCGCCCGGTCTGCGCCGGCCCCTACAAGTTCGTCGAGCGCGTGCAGCAGGACCGCATCGTGTTCGAGAAATTCGCCGACTACTGGAACAAGGACAACATCTTCATCGACAAGATCGTGTTTCAGCCGATCGTCGATGCGAC
The DNA here is from genome assembly GCF_020194055.1 of Bradyrhizobium sp. NBAIM03. NCBI lineage: Bacteria > Pseudomonadati > Pseudomonadota > Alphaproteobacteria > Hyphomicrobiales > Nitrobacteraceae > Bradyrhizobium > Bradyrhizobium sp. NBAIM03. The sequence continues at coordinate 42,418 of NZ_JADYVS010000004.1, forward strand.
CGTGCGGCTCGCAAACCTGAAATCCGGCGGCCTCGATCTGATCGAGCGCGTACTCGCCACCGACCTCAAGGAGGTGCGCGCCGACTCCCGGCTGAAGGTCGCGACCGCCATCGAGCTCGGCTATCAGGGCATCACGCTCAACATCGGCAAGGACAAGGCCAAGGGCCCGCTCAGCCAATCCGCCAAGGTGCGGCAGGCACTCGACTGGTCGATCGACCGCGAGGCGATCAACCAAGTGGTGTTCAACGGCGAATTCAAGCCGGGCAACCAATGGGTCAATCCCGATCACCCCTATTATCAGGGCGCATTTCCGGTCCACGGCCGCGACATCGCCAAAGCCAAGGCCCTCCTGAAGGAAGCCGGCGTCACTGGGCCAGTCAGCGTTGACTTCCTGGTACCAAAGGGTGCCGAGACCGAAGCGGTGGCTCAAGTGGTGCAATCCATGGCGAGCGAGGCGGGCTTCGATATGAAGATCCGCGTCACCGAGTTTGCGACGTCGCTGAAGCAGGCCGAGTCCGGCGAATACCAGGCCTTCATGCTGGCATGGAGCGGACGCATCGATCCCGATGGCAATTCCTACGTGTTCCTGCGCAAGGATGCGCCGCAGAACTACAGTGCCTGGACCAACGCCGACGCGGACAAGGCGCTCGACGATGCCCGCCGTACGTCGGACATGGCTCAGCGCAAGGCCGCCTACGAGAGACTTGCGAAGCTGGAGCTGGAAGATCACGCCATCCTCTACCTCTATCACCGCCGCATCATCATCGCGCACACGACCAAGCTCGAAGGCTATAGGCAAATGCCGGACGGCCTCGTCCGCGTTGTCGGCCTCAAGCTGAAGTGACGCTGCGAGGATGCTGAACTTCCTCGCCCGCCGCCTTGTGCAGATCGTGCCGACGCTGTTCTTCGTCTCGGTGCTGATCTTCTCGCTGCAGCAATTGCTGCCGGGTGACCCCGCGCTGGTGATGGCGGGCGAGGAGCGCGATCCCGCCGTGATCGAGCAGATCCGCCGCCAGTACCGGCTCGATCAGCCCGTCCCGGTGCAGTACGCCTACTGGATCAAGGGCGTGCTCTCTGGCGATTTCGGCGAGTCGCTGCGCAACAAGATGCCGGTGCGCGAGTTGATCGCACAGAAGCTGCCGGTGACGCTGCAGCTCGGCTCGATGGCGATTCTGATCGCGCTGCTGATCGGCATTCCCGCCGGCATCGTCGCGGCCGTGAAGAAGGGTTCCGCGTGGGACTACGGCGCCAATCTCTTTGCGCTGTGGGGCATCTCAACGCCGAACTTCTGGCTCGGAATCATGCTGATCTTCCTGTTCTCGATCGAGCTTGGATGGTTGCCGGCTTCCGGCTACGTGCCGCTCACCGAGAACTGGCGCGCAAGCCTGGCCGTCACCATCATGCCGGCCTTCGTGCTCGGCAATGCGATCGCCGCGATCCTGATGCGGCATACGCGCAGCGCCATGCTTCAGGTGCTGGAAAGCGACTACGTGCGCACCGCGCGCGCCAAAGGACTGTTGGAGCGCACGGTGATCCTCAAGCATGCCATGCGCAATGCGCTGACCCCCGTCATCACGCTCGGCGCGCTCGAGCTCGGTACGCTGCTCTCCGGCGCGGTCCTGACCGAGCAGATCTTCTCCATTCCCGGCTTCGGCAAGCTGATCGTGGATGCCGTATTCAACCGCGATTATGCCGTGGTGCAGGGCGTCGTCCTGGTGACGGCCACGGTCTACATCACGCTGAATCTGGTGGCCGATATCGCCTACATCCTCGTCAATCCGCGGCTCCGGGGCTGATCCATGACCGACGCCGCGCTGCCGAGCCCTCTCACGCGAGCCGACGAGCTGGATAGCCCGGCCCGCCGCGCGCGACGGCGGCTGTTCAAGCGCAAGGCAGCGGTGTTCGGGCTCGTCGTGCTCACGATGTTCATCGCCCTTGCCGTGCTCGCTCCGCTCATCGTGCCCTATGATCCCATCGCGACGAGCTGGAGCCTGGTGCGCAAACCGCCGACCTCGGCCCACTGGTTCGGCACCGACGAGCTCGGCCGCGACATCCTCAGCCGCGTCGTCTACGGCGCGCGCGCCTCGCTGCTCGCAGGCCTGATCTCGGTCGCGATCGCGCTCGGCATCGGCGTGCCGCTCGGTCTCCTCGCCGGCTACCGCGGCGGCTTCACCGACGCGCTGATCAGCCGCATCACCGATGCGATGCTGGCCTGCCCGTTCCTGATCCTGGCGATCGCGCTCGCCGCGTTCCTCGGCCCGAGCCTCGGCAATGCCATGATTGCGATCGGCATCTCGGCGACGCCGATCTTCATCCGCCTGACCCGCGGCCAGGTGCTCGTCGTCAAAGCCGAAGACTATGTCGAGGCCGCGCGCGCACTCGGCAATCCGCCGTGGCGGATCGCGCTCTCGCACATCCTGCCGAACATCCTCCCCTCGCTTCTGGTGCAGGCGACGCTCTCGATCGCTGCCGCCATCATCGCCGAGGCCGCCCTCTCCTTCCTCGGCCTCGGCCAGCAGCCGCCGGCGCCGTCCTGGGGCAGCATGCTCAACGCGGCACAACGCTTCCTGACCCAGGCGCCCTGGATGGCAATCTGGCCGGGCCTGGCGATCTTCCTCGTCGTGCTGTCGCTGAACTTGCTCGGTGACGGCCTACGCGACGCGCTCGACCCAAGGCAGCGCTGATTATTCCTCTTGGTGAGGAGCTCAGACCACCACCTCCCGCAGCACGCGGCGGCAATCCATCTCGAATTCCAGATCGACCACCGGCGGACGGGCGAAATGCCAGGTCAGCCCGGAGCGGAGCGCGCCGCGACGGACCAGTTCGTCCACCAGCGCATGGTGAAAGTCGTGCACGGAATAGGCCTGCACCCCGGTTGTATCCTTCCAGCCGAAGCCGAAGGCTGCCATCCGGTTTTCCATCTGCGACGTGGTGGTGAAGCGCACCTTCTCGCGCAGCCCCTCCGGGCTGAGATCGCGGTAGCGCACCGTGCGCTCGACATAGGAGCCGCTGCCCTCGCGCGCCTCGGCGCCGCCGGCGATGACGAAGCTCGGCGAATCTGACCGCGTCGGACGCGTGAAGGAGAACGCATAGAACGACGGTTCGGACGGCGGATCGATCTCGGGGCAGACATTGCTGCGCGCCACCGGATTGGTGCTGCCGTCGAAGATGCCCCATTCGGACAGCGTCTTCACATAGTGCAGATTGAACGCGCGAAAGCCTTCCTCGCTGAAGGCCGCGGGCGAGCGCAGCTCGCAGGCACAGAATGCCGTCAGCGGACGCCCCGCCTCCTGGATGAACTTTGCGGCCAGCGCAAACCCTTCCGCGAGCGGCACCAGGCGGTCGAACCGGACCCGCTCGATCTCGTAGCCCTCATCCGCGGCAGCACCGGCGGAATATTGGAACACGGACGGGATGAAACGATAGTTGCCGGCCGAGAATTCGCGCGTCATGACGGACTCCTATTCCAGTTGCATGCGAGTGCCCTTGGCGCCGTTGAGCAGGCGCTTCAGGTGAAATCCGGCCAGCGGATCGTCGGCGTGCATGCCAACCAGCGCGGCGAAGGACGGCATGGCCGCGGCATCGCCGGCCTCCATCTTGGCAAACGCTTCGGCATATTGCGCCGTCGCTGGCGCCTCGAACCTCGCCTGCGGCAGCGGCTCGAATGCGCGCAGCGGCTCGCTGCGTCCGCGCAGCATCAGGTCGCCCACGGGACGGCCACGAAAGTTTTCGGCCCCATTCGCAACGCTGGCACTAACGCAAATGCGCGTTCCCAGGTGCTTGTTCGCCGCCTCAAGCCGGGCCGCAATATTGATGGTGTCGCCATAGGCCGTGTAGTCGAAGAAACGGTTGCCGCCGAAATTGCCGACCAGCGCCGGACCGGCATGAGCGCCGATGCGGGTAGCTCCGAAATTCACGCCTCTTGCCTTCCAGCGCGCCGAAAAGTCCTCCGCCCAGGCGTCGAGAGCATGGGCACAGGCGATCGCGCGCGTTGCATAGTCCGGCTGGTCGCCGGGGGCGTTGAACAGCACCTGGATCGCATCGCCGATGATCTTGGCGACCGTCCCCTCATGGGCGAAGACGATCTCGGTCATGCCGCCGACATATTCGTTGAGGAGCTCGCCCAGGGTCTGCGGAGGCGCGGTCTCGACCAGCGAGGTGAAGCCTGTAATATCGGTGAACAGGGTGGCGACATCGCGCCACTGCACCTCAATGCCGTCGCCATCGACGTTCGCGGCCAGCCGCCTTGCAATCTCCGGCGAGAAGAAGCGCGACAGCGAGGCATGGGCGCGCTCGGCTTCCATCTGGCGCCGCCGCACCTCGCGCAGCATCTCCACATGGCGGACGGTCTTCTCGATCGTAGCTTCGAGGTCGGCGAAGTCGATCGGCTTGGTCAGGAAGTCGAACGCACCGCGGTTCATGGCGGTGCGGATGTTGCTCATGTCGCCGTAGGCCGAGACGATGATGGTCGACTTCTTCTCCTGGGCCTCCTGGAGCTTCGCGAGTAGCGACAGGCCGTCCATTCGCGGCATGTTGATATCGGAGACCACCATGTCGACATGCGGATTCTGCTCCAGCGCTTCCAGCGCCTCCAGGCCGTCGCGCGCGAAGATCAGCGCGAGCTGCCCATCGCGGATCTGCCTGCGAAATTTCTGCAGGATCAGCGCCTCGAGATCCGGCTCGTCGTCGACGAAGAGGATGGTCGCAGTCATGCGGCTTGCTCGAGCCTCGTGTCGATCTCCTGCCGCAGCAGCGCAAAGTCGATCGGCTTGGTGAGGAGCCCGACGGCGCCCCGTTCGATCGCCTTGCGGCGCGTCTCCGCATCGCCATAGGCCGTGATCATGATGACGGGAACATCGGGATGCGCGGCACGCACCTTCGGCAGCATGTCGAGCCCGCTCATGCCGGGCATGTTGATGTCCGACAGGATCAGGATCAGCGAGGGATCACGGACTTCGGCGGCGCGCTCGAGCGCCTCGGGGGCCGAGAGCGCAAACTCCATCTGAAACCGGCCGGCGCGCAGGTCGCGCCGGAACTGCTGCCGAAACAGTGCCTCGACGTCGGGCTCGTCATCGACGACCAGGATGTAAACGTTCAAGACTTTCCTCCGGAAGTGTCGCCCGCTGCCATCGTCCGCGGCAGCGTGATGATGAACTCGGTGAATACACCTTGTGTGGTGTCCACGTCGATCGTGCCGCCGTGTTGTTTCACCACGATGTCGTGGCTCATTGAAAGGCCTAACCCCGTGCCCTCGCCGGCCGGCTTGGTGGTGAAGAAGGGATTGAACATCTTTTCCTTCACCTCGGCTGGAATCCCGGTGCCGTTGTCGCGAATCCGGATCTGGACCCTGTCGCCGAGATTCTTCGTTACCGCGCGCAAAGTGGGCTCGAATGCATCGCCCTCGCTCTCCTTGCGCTTGGCCGCGGCATAGAAGCCGTTCGAGATCAGGTTCAGCAAGACGCGCGTGATCTCCTGCGGATACACCTCGATCATGCCGGCATCCGGGTCGAAATCGCGCTGGAGCGTGACGTTGAAGGCGGGCCTTTCGGCGCGCGCGCCGTGATAGGCGAGATTGAGGCTCTCCTCGACCACCGCATTGATGTCGACGGCGCGATGCTCGCCGGAACCCTGACGCGAATGCAGCAGCATGTTCCTGACGATGGAATCGGCGCGCTTGCCGTGCTGCACCACCTTCTCGAGATTGGCCCTGAGCATGCCGGTCAGCTCGTCGACCTCCTTCTTCGTCTTGCCGTCGAGCGCGGCCGATTGCAGGATCTCGTTGAGCTCGTCGATCAGCTCGGTCGAGACCGCGGAGAAGTTGTTGACGAAGTTGAGCGGATTCTTGATCTCGTGGGCGATGCCGGCGGTGAGCTGGCCGAGGGAAGCGAGCTTTTCGGTCTGAATCAGGCGGTCCTGCGCGGTGCGCAGATTGTCGAGCGATTGCGATAGCTCGGTCGTACGCTCGCGCAATTGCTTCAGCAGGCGCGTATTCTCGATCGCGATGACGGCTTGCTTGGTAAAGTTCTCCACCAGCGCGACTTGTTTGTCCGTGAAGCCGCGAATCTCTTGTCGAAAAATCGTCATCGCGCCGATCAGATCATCCTCTTTCAGCATGGGTACGGAGAGAAGGGTTCGGGCGCCGGCAACGTCGGCCATTCCGACGACAAAGGGAACACCGGCCTTGTACCCAGGACTTTCCCTCAAGTCATTGATCTGCGCGGGCTGATGCGTCGCGATGATTGCAGCCAGCGTCGTTCCTGGATGTGGGAAGATCGGAGTCCGCTTACGGAAGGCGGAGAAATCGGGCGGAATGTTGTAGTCGGTGACGATGTTGAATTTCTGGCCGTCCCACAGATTCATCGTGCCGAAATTCGCACCGCAGACGCGGGTAGCATTCTCCAACATCTTCTGAAACACCGGCTCTAACTCTCCCGGAGAGGAGCTAATGACTTCGAGCACCTCCGACGTCGCCGTTTGTTGCTCGAGCGACTCCCGCAATTCGGCGGTCCGCTTCTCGACCTTGTTCTCGAGGTCCGCATAGGATTCCTGCAGGCGCGCGCCCATGTCGTTGAACTGGTCGGCGAGCCCTTCGAGCTCGTCGCCGGTCTTGATCGAGATGCGCTGGGAGAAATCACCACCGCCCATTCGTTCCGCGCCGCTCCGCAGCGCCTGAATCGGCCCGACCATGCGGCGCGCCAGGAAGATCCCGGCCAGCACCGCGAAGATGGATGCCGCGAGCAGCACGATTGCAAGGCGCTGCAGCGAAGCATAAAGCGCGGCATAGGCTTCCTCGACCGGCAGCTCGACGAACATGGTCCAGCGCAGCGGCTCGATCGGGGCCGATGCGGTCAGCACCTTCTGCCCCTGGATGTTGTGGGCCTCGGAAAGCACGTCTGGCATGGCGCCGCCGGCTTGCACGGCGCGTACCTGCGCAAGGCCGGACATGTCGGTGTTGCGCAGCACGAGACTGATGTCGGGATGCGCGATCAAGCGGCCCTCCGGGCCGACCACGTAGGCGTTGCCGTGCTCGCCGACCTTGATCTGGGACACGACGTCCCAGATCAGCTTGAGATTGACCTCGGCGATGCTGACGCCGGCATCCTTGCGTGCGCCCGCCAGCGCCAGCGTCATGTAGGGCTCGGACTCCCGGCGAAAATAGACCGGCCCGTAATAGACCTTGCGCGCGACCGCTTCGGTGAACTTCGGATCGCTCGACAGGTCGATCCCGCTGTCGAGCACGTCCATCGCCAGCCGCGAGACCCGCAGCCGCTCCTTGCCAGTCGAATCCACCTGGGCCAGCTCGGTGATCGCAGGGACCTGGCGCAACAGGCGCAGCGCGTCGAACCGGCGCTGCTCGATCGAGCCGCCCGACCAGGGCAGCTGCGTGGTCCAGCCGAGCTGGCTCTCGATCTCCTTGACGAACCGGCCGATCTTGGCAGCGGCCGCCTCGGCCTGCTCGTGCTGGACTCGGATCAGAGAGGCCTTGTGCTCGCGATAGTAGAAGTAGACCTCGAACAGGCCATTGGCGAGCAGCGCAATGGCGACGACCGCCACGAAAAGCGCGACGTATTTGGCGAAGAGCCGGGTCCGGATTCCGCGCCCCGCAGTGTCGCCGGAGGCGACCTCGCCTGGGGCCGCGCTCGGCAATGTCCCGGCTCGAGGTGTATCGGGGTGGAGGGACAGGCTCATTCCACGGAACCTAGCAAGAAGACCGGACCTTGTCTCTCGCAAGCGCGGCAAGGAGCTCGCCCGAGACCCAACGAAAAGGGCGGCAGCGGATCACCGCTGCCGCCCTTTCGGGACTAACCTGCCAGCGGCCTCAGGTCGGCCGTAGCGCCTTTGAATCGAGGTCCAGCTCGCCGATCTGCTTGTTCCGCTCCGAATCGGCCGCCGCGCGATGGTCGGTCGCCAGCACCACATAGACTGCCGGCAGCACGAACAGCGTGAACAGCGTGCCGATCGACATGCCGGCGACGACGACGAGACCGATCGAGAAGCGGCTGGCCGCGCCCGCGCCGGTCGCGGTCAGGAGCGGGATCAGGCCGGTCACCATCGCGGCCGTGGTCATCAGGATCGGCCGCAGACGGATGCGGGCCGACATCTCGATGGCCGAGCGGCGGTCGAGCCGCTCGTTAACCTGGAGCTCGTTGGCGAACTCCACCATCAGGATGCCGTGCTTGGTGATCAGGCCGACCAGGGTGAGCAGACCGACCTGGGTGTAGATGTTTATGGTCGCCATGCCGAAGAACAGCGGGATCAGCGCACCGACGATTGCCATCGGCACCGAGATCATGATGACCAGCGGGTCGCGCAAGCTCTCGAACTGGGCCGCGAGCACCAGGAAGATGATAATCAGCGCGAAGCCGAAGGTGATGGCAAGCTGATTGCCTTCCTGCACGTATTGCCGGGAGTCAGCCAGATAGTCGTGGCTGAAGCCTTGCGGCAGCTTCTTGGCCTCGCCTTCGAGGAAGTCGACCGCAGCGCCGACGGTCACGCCGGGCATCGGCACGGCGGAGAACGTCGCCGAATTGAGCTGGTTGTAGTGCGTCAGCGAATTCGGATCGGTCTTGGTCCTGATCGAGACCACGGTCGACAACGGAAGCTGCTGCCCGGTGTTGGTCGTCACATAGTAGCCACCGAGCGATTCCGGGGACAGCCGCTTGCCGCGCGGCACCTGCGGAATCACCTGATAGGAGCGGCCCTCGAGGTTGAACCGGTTGATGTAATTGCCGCCGAGCAGCACCGCGAGCGTCGAGCCGAGGTTCTGCATGTTGACGCCGAGGTCCTGAGCCTTGGTGCGGTCGATCGTCACCTCGACGTTCGGCTGGTTGTAGGCGAGGTCGCTATCGGAGACGATGAACATGCCGCTCTTGCGTGCAGCCTCCTTCAGCTTCTCCATCTGCTCATAGACGGTCTGGAAGCTGGCCGTGGAATTGATCACCATCTGGATCGGCAGACCGCCGGGTCCGCCCGGCAATGGCGGCAGGTTGAACGCGAACGCCTGCACGCCCTCGATCTTGGAGAGCTCGGCCTGCACCAGCGGCTTCAAGGCGATCGACGAGCGTGTGCGCTCGTCCCAGGGCTTCAAGAGCATGCCGGCAATGCCGCCTTGCGGGCCGTTGATGCCGTTCAGCACGAAACGCAGATCGGTCTCGGGGAATTTCTGGAATTCCTTGTCGAGCTTCTCGCCGTAGAAATCGACATAGTCGATGTTGGCGTATTTCGGCGCCTTGGTCACCGCGAACACGATGCCCTGATCTTCCTCGGGCGCCAGCTCCTTCGAAGTGTTCATGTAGAGGAAGCCGACGAGTCCCAGGATCGTCACGGCGAACAGGCCGGTGATGGCCTTGTAGTCGAGCGAGCGGTCGAGCTTGCGGCCATACCACCGCGTCATGGCGCCGAACACCCGGTTCACCAACTTGGCGAAGCGGCCCTCTTCGGTGTTCTTCAGCAGCACCGAGCACATCATGGGCGACAGCGTCAGCGCGATCACGCCTGATACGATGACCGAGCCTGCGAGGGTAAAGGCAAATTCGCGGAACAGCGACCCGGTGAGGCCACCGAGGAACCCGATCGGCGCGTACACGGCGGCGAGCGTGATGGTCATGGAGATGACCGGCCCGACGATTTCGCGCGCGCCTTGTAGCGAGGCCTGGACCGGCGTCTTGCCCTCCTCCAGATGGCGATGGATGTTCTCCACCACGACGATGGCATCGTCGACGACGAGGCCGATCGCCAGGACCATCGCGAGCAGGGTCAGCAGGTTGAAGCTGAAGCCCAGCGCCAGCATCATCGTGCAGACGCCGATCATCGACAACGGAATGGTGACGACGGGAATGATGACGGAGCGCAGCGAGGCCAGGAACAGGAAAATGACCACGATCACGATGATGACGGCTTCGCCCAATGTATTCCGCACCTCGTCGATCGAAGATTGGATGAACTTGGTCGAGTCGTAGGCGACCTTCATCTTCATCGAGGGCGGGAGGTTGCGTTCGAGCTCGGGGAACAGCGCGCGCACACCCTTGACCAGCGTCAGCGGATTACCCTGTGGCGTCGCCTGCACGCCAATGAAGATGGCGCGCTCGCCGTTAAAGGCGACGCTGGCATCCGTGCTCTGGGCTGCAAGCTCGACGGTGGCGATGTCCTCCATCCGCACGAAGCCGCCGTCCTTGGCCTTGACGATCATCTTCTTGAACTGATCGACGTTGGTCAGGCCCGTGTTGGTCGAGACGTTCGAGACGATCAGATAGCCCTTGGTCTGGCCGGCCGCGGACTGGAAGTTGTTGGCCTGGATCGCCGCCGCAACGTCAGCCGGCGATACGTTGCGGCCCGCCATCTTCACGGGATCGAGCCACAGCCGCATCGCAAAGGTCTGGCCGCCCAAAATGTCGGCCGAGGCGACGCCGTCGACGGTCGACAGCACCGGCTGCACCACACGCGTCAGATAGTCGGAGATGGCCGAGCCGGACAGCTCGTCCGAGGAGAAGCCGAGATACATCACGGCCGTGGTCTGGCCGGTGGTCTTGGTGACGATCGGGTCGTTGGATTCCTTCGGAATCAGGTACTTCACTGAATTGGTCTTCGCCAACACCTCGGTGAGCGCCTGGTTCGGATCGAAATTCAGCTTGATGTAGACCTGGATCGTCGAGGTGCCGAGCACCGAGGACGAGGTGATGTAGTCGACGCCTTCGGCGGACGCGACCGCCTGCTCGATCGGCGTGGTGATGAAGCCCTGGATCAGGTCTGCGGACGCGCCGGGATAGACGGTCGTGATGTTGATGACCGTATTCGACAGCTTCGGATATTGCCGGATCGGCAGCACCATTGCCGCGCGCAGGCCGATCAGCAGGATCAGCAGGCTGACGACGACCGACAGGACCGGTCGTTTGATGAAAATGTCGGTAAAGGCCATCGCGGGCGATCTCGATTTCTTTTTTTCAAGACGCGTGATCCGGCCGGGCCGGATCACGCGAGGATATTGTCAGTAGCGCGGCGGCTGCGCCGGGATCTGCGGGGCCGGATCGGTCGAGATCGATACCGGCGCGCCTGATTGCAGCTTGAGCTGGCCGAGAGCGACGACCTTGTCGCCTACCTTCAGGCCCTTGACGATCTCGACGCGACCCTCGACCCGGTTGCCGGTCTGCACGAAGGTGCGCACCGCCGACAGGCTGGTCTTGCCGTCCTCTTCCTTCTTCTCGGTGATCACGAACACGGAGTCGCCGTACAGCGTGTAATCGACTGCCGTTTCAGGCACCGTGATCACGGCCGGCTTTTCCGGCAGCACCACGGTCGTGGTGACAAACATGCCGGGCTTCAGGATCTTCTCCGGATTGGCAATCGTGGCCTGCACGCGGATGTTGCGAGTATCGGTCGAGATCTGGGGCTCGATCGTGGTGATCTTGCCCTCGAAGGTGCGGCCCGGATAGGCGTCGACCTTCAACCGCACGACCTGGCCGACCTTGAGGCTGCCGGAATCCTTTTCCGTCACCGTGAAGTTGGCCCACAGCTCGGACAGATCGGTCAGCGACACGATCGCCGTGCCGGCGGTCAGATACTGGCCGACCTCGACCTTGCGCATGCCGAGATCGCCGGCGAACGGCGCGCGCACCAGCTTCTGCGAGATCAACGCCTCGGTCTTGGCGATGCCCGCCTGGGCCTGGTCATAGGCAGCCTGCGCGGTGTCGACGGTCGCCTGCGGACCGAACTGGCGCGAGGCCAGCTGCTTGGCGCGTTCAAGCGACAGCTGCGCGACGGTCGCTTGCGCCTTGTAATTGGCGAGATCGCCCTGCTCGGGCGCGTCGAACAGTTGCACCAGCGGCGTGCCGGCCTCGACGCGCGTGCCCGGCTCGAACTTGATCGCGGTGACACGGCCGTTGACGTCGGCGCTGACGTCGACCTGATGCACGGCGACGAGGCTGCCGACCGCCGTGAGCAGGTTCGGCACCACCTCGGACTTCGCCTCGGCCGCGCTGACAGCGGTCGGCGGCGGCTTGTTGTTGGCGAAGAATTGCTTGATCATCTGGCCGCGGAAGTAATTGAACCAGACGAGCCCTCCGACGAGCACGGCCAGAAGCGTGCCAACGATGATGAACCAGCGCACTGGCCGGACCGGACGCTTGGGAGCCTTGTTGTCGATCGGTTGCCCCGAAATCTTGTTTTCGGCCACGATGTTCATGTCATGCACTTTCTGCAATCGCCGCCCGGTTCGCATCCGCGGCCTGATTGCGGCCCAGATGCGAAGCAATTGCGGCGTCGTTAAGTCCGATACCCCTCAGGAGAAACTCACAGAGCTGCCGCTCCAGGTCGGTCGCCCTGCCGTAAGCAAGACAGGGCGTGGCCGGCAGCCTGGTCAGCGCCGCGGTCATCACCGCATGATGCGCGAACCAGAACAGGTTGAGCGGATCGCCAGCGCAGGGCCGCGCGTCACCGCTCGCAACCGCACGCTCGAGCGAGGCGACGAAGACAGCGCCGATCAGCGTCTCGATCTTGGCATACAGCAATCGGGCGAATTCGCCGTCATCCAAATGGCTCGTGGCCATTAGCCGCAGGCGCTGGGCCTCTTCCTGATCGGGACCGTCGGCGATCTGGAGGAAGTGTTCGACCATGCCGCGGATCACCTCGACCAGCGTAGCCGTCGACGGCTCGCGCTCGAGCAGCTCCATCAGAGCGGGATCCGCCTCGCATTCGTCGCTGAGGATCTCGGCGTAGAGCGCCGCCTTGGACGGGAAATGCTTGAACAGCAGCGCTTCAGAAATGGCAGCGGCGGCCGCCACGCTCTTGGTCGTGGTGCCGTTATAGCCGTGTCGGGCAAAGCAGCGCTTTGCGGCGCCGAGGATCAATTGACGCCTCAGGTCGCTCGTCATACGCAATGAGCTCATGCTGGGTGAGTAAGCACTCACCCACGCAGGAGTCAAGCACTATGTTGCATCGCAACCTGCGTGCGACCTAGAATCAATGGAAATTGGCCGAGCCTGCACGGCCCGCGTGCAGACGTTCAGCAAGGCATTACCGGACCGCCTAGATCGGCTGGAAGCCCAGGTCAGCACGGATCCGGTTGACGATGTAGGTCCCGTCCCGCGTCGGCAGAATCCGCTCCAGGCCGGCGCTGTCGATCTTCACATTGGCAAAGCGCGGACCCGCGGAGAGGTCATGGACGGCTTTGGCGAAGGCTTCGACTTCGGCCATGGTCGTGACAGCCCGGCTGTCCTTAATGCCGCAAGCCCTGGCGATGCCGACGAGGTCGGCGGCGGCGGAGGTGTGGCTGGTCTGGCCGCCGGTCTCGCCATAGGCCTCGTTGTCGAGCACTGCGATCGAGAGGTTGGCCGGCTTCTGCAGGCCGATGGTGGCAAGGCTGCCCATGCCCATAAGCATCTCGCCGTCGCCGGTGATGACCAATACCGGCAGCTTCGGCTGCGCCAGCGCCAGACCCAGCCCGATCATCGCGGCGCCGCCCATGCCGCCCCAGAGGTAAAAGTTGCGGGCGTGGTCGCCGGCGGCGCACATGTCGTTGGTGGACGCACCGAGGCCGCCGATCGCGACGACGTCCTTGCGGTTCGCCAGCAACGTGGACACCACCTGCCGGCGGTCGAGGAGATTGGCCTTGCTCATTTGGTGAAAACCTTGGCGCCGATCAGGCGCTGCGACAGAAGGACGGCGGTTGGCGTCAGCGCGTTGTAGGCCTGCGCCGCGGCCGCTTCCAAGACGGCAGGCACCTCGGCAGCGTGCGAGGCGCGCAGCACCTTGACGCCGGAGAGCTCGAACACGCCTTGCGTGGTCGAGCCCATCGGCACCTGCCACGGATTGAACTCGCCCCACTCGCCGCGCATCGTCACGAGCGTGAGGAACGGAAAGCGCAAGATCGGGATCAGCGACAGCATGTTGATGCAATTGCCGACGCCGCTCGACTGCATCAGCAGCACGCCGCGCTGTCCGCCGGCCCAGGCGCCGGCGAGCAGCGCCACGCCTTCCTCCTCCGTCGTCAGCGCAATGCCGCGCATGGTGGAGGAGGCCAATACGCGCTGGATCAGCTTGGAATGACCGGCGTCCGGAACGTAAGGCACCTGCCGGACGTCGAAGCGCTGGAGGGTCGCGAAAATATCGTCGGGCCAGTTCGGCGCCGTGTCGGCAGCGTCAGCGCGTGCGTGCATTTTCCTGTCCGGTCGGCTAGCAGTGTGCGAAGACTGTAGACGCATGCATGCGCCGACCAGAACAACAAAAACGGCATATCGGCTTTAACCGGCGAGTATAACGGGATGAACGCAGATGCGAAGGCGCTGGCGGCAAGCTTCGACCTCGAGAAGCTGACGCCGGAGTTCTACGACAACCCCTATCCGACCTATCGTGCACTGCGGGAGAACGAGCCGGTCAAGCGCCTGCGGAGCGGCACCGTGTTCCTGACCCGCTACGATGATCTCGTCACCACCTACAAGAACACCAAGTCGTTCAGCTCGGACAAGAAGCGCGAGTTCGCGCCGAAATACGGCGACACCCTGCTCTACGAGCACCACACCACCAGCCTCGTGTTCAACGATCCGCCGTCCCATACCCGCGTCCGCCGCCTGATCATGGGCGCGCTGTCGCCGCGCGCGATCGCCAGCATGGAGGGGGACCTGATCAAGCTGGTCGACGGCCTGCTCGATGCCATCGAAACCAAGGGCGCTTGCGAACTGATCGAGGATTTTGCCGCTTCGATTCCCATCGAGGTGATCGGCAACCTGCTCGACGTGCCTCACGAGGAGCGCGGGCCGCTGCGCGACTGGTCGCTGGCGATCCTGGGTGCTCTCGAACCCGTAGTGTCGCCCGAAGTAGCTGCGCGCGGCAACAAGGCGGTGGCGGACTTCCTCGCTTATCTGCAGACGCTGGTGTCGCGGCGGCGCGCGAAGCCGGGCAATCCCGAGCGCGACGTGCTGACGCGTTTGATCCAGGGGGAAGAGAACGGCGAGCGGCTGACCGAGAAGGAGCTGCTGCACAATTGCATCTTCCTGCTCAATGCCGGCCACGAGACCACCACCAACCTGATCGGCAACGGCCTCGTGGCGCTCGACCGCCATCCCGACCAGAAGCAGCGCCTGATCGAGAACCCGGACATGATCAAGACTGCGGTCGAGGAGATGTTGCGCTACGAGAGCTCCAACCAGCTCGGCAACCGCATGACCACCGAGAAGGTCGAGCTCGGCGGCGTCATGCTCGATGCCGGCACGTCGGTGACGCTGTGCATCGGGGCTGCCAATCGCGACCCCGCGCAGTTTCCCGACCCCGAACGTTTCGATATCGCGCGCACGCCGAACCGGCACCTCGCCTTCGCCACAGGCGCGCATCAATGCGCAGGCATGGCCCTGGCGCGGCTGGAGGGGGCGATTGCGATCTCGCGCTTTCTGGCGCGCTTTCCGAACTATGCCGTGAGCGGCCCGCCAGTGCGCGGCGGACGGGTCCGGTTCCGCGGCTTCTTGAGCGTGCCCTGCGCGCTTGGCTGAGGGGCCGGCAACCAAACTGCGAAAACAACCCCATGCACAGTAGAGCCTGGGTCGCAGAACGGTGCCCTGTGGCCCGGCAGAACCACCTGACATTTCGGGACTATCAGGCCGCGCCGCGCCATCGGCGCATCAAGGCTTCCGAGCTGACAAACCGATACCCACATTCATTTGGGCGCGACCCGCCGGTGCAGTCGATTGACGCCGCCGCGCGCAGCAATGGAGTGACGGCAGATGAGCTCGTCGGTCATTGATTTCATCGCGACAGAAGCGCGCTTCGGGGCCCGTAATTACGAGCCGATCGGGGTCGTCCTGTCGCGCGGCGAAGGTGTCTGGGTCTGGGACACCGAAGGCAACCGGTACCTTGATTGCCTGTCCGCCTATTCGGCGGTCAGCCAGGGCCACTGCCACCCCAAGATCCTGGCGGCGATGGTCGAACAGGCGCACAGGTTGACGCTCACCTCGAGGGCCTTCCACAACGACCAGCTCGCCTTGTTCTACGAGGAGATCGCCGCGCTCACCGGTTCCCACAAGGTGCTGCCGATGAACAGCGGCGCCGAGGCGGTGGAAAGCGCGATCAAGTCGGTCCGCAAATGGGGCTACGAGGTGAAAGGCGTGCCGGACGGCCAGGCCGAGATCATCGTCTGTGCCAACAATTTCCACGGACGCACGCTGGGCGTCGTCGGCTTTTCAACCGACCCCGAGACACGCGGACACTTCGGGCCGTTCGCGCCGGGCTTCAAGGTCATCCCGTTCGGCGACGCCCCGGCGCTTGCGGAAGCAATCACCCCAAACACGGTCGCCTTTCTGGTCGAGCCGATCCAGGGCGAAGCCGGTGTCGTCATTCCTCCGGCCGGCTATTTCACTGAGGTCCGGGAGCTCTGCACCGCCAACAATGTGATGCTGGTGCTCGACGAGATCCAGACCGGGCTCGGTCGCACCGGCAAGCTGCTCGCCGAACAGCACGAGGGAATTGAGGCGGACGTGACGCTGCTCGGCAAGGCCCTGTCCGGCGGCTTCTATCCGGTCTCGGCCGTGCTCTCAAACAACGACGTGCTCGGGACATTGAGGCCCGGGCAGCATGGCTCGACCTTCGGCGGCAACCCGCTTGCCTGCGCCGTGGCCCGCGCGGCGATGCGCGTGCTGGTCGAGGAAGGCATGATTGAGAACGCGGCGAGGCAAGGCGCGCGCTTTCTGGAGGGCTTGAAGGACATTCGCGCCAATACGATCCGCGAGGTGCGCGGGCGCGGCCTGATGCTGGCGGTCGAGCTGCATCCCGAGGCCGGGCGCGCACGCCGCTATTGCGAGGCGCTCCAGGCCAAGGGCATCCTCGCCAAGGATACCCATGAGCATACGATCCGCATCGCCCCGCCGCTGGTGATCACAAGCGACCAGGTCGACTGGGCGCTGGAGCGGTTCGCCGCGATCCTGACGCAGGATTTCTCTTGAGACTGGCTGCGTCGGAAGATCGCAATGCCGGCTGTGACCAAGGACGAACGATTCCACAGTCTGTGCGTTGAAAGTCGTGGGCGATTACGAGTTGGGAGCTAGGATCATGCTTCCGCGTGGCGTTTGCCTGACGGCTGTTTTGGTTGGCGTCTCGATGCTGACGACGAGCGCGCCAGCCCAGGGACCTCTCGGACACGGACGGGGTGGAGGACCACCAGGACCAGCCGCAGCGCCGCCATCAGCACCACCGGCCATGGCCCGCCCGGCAGCACCACCGGCAGCACCACCGGCTATGGCTCGTCCAGCCGCACCGCCAGCAGCACCGCCAGCCATGGCACGTCCGGCCGCTCCGCCAGCCATGGCGCGTCCGGCGGCTCCGCCAGCCATGGCGCGTCCCGCCGCGCCGCCAGCCATGCCGCAGCGACCGGCGATGGCGCCACGTCCGGCGCCCCACATCGCCTCACCGCCACCGCGTCCGACCCCACAAATCAGTGCCCCCCGAGCCGCCCCGCAGGTGGCAGCGCCCCGGCGCGAAATCCATCGCCCGCCGGCAGCGCCGCAACGTCCGGCCATGGCGCCGCGGCCGACGCCGCAGATCGCCGCCCCTTCGCGCCCAAGTGCACCCCCGGCCGTGAGCGAGCGTTCGGGACCGCCGCGTGAGATGCTTTCGCGCCAATCCGCGGAACGCCAAGACCGCATCGACCGCTTGCAGCAGCGCGTGCAGCAACTGCAATCGCAGAAACCGGAAGGCGCAAGGGCGCAGCAACGGCAGCAACGGCTGCTGCAGTCGCAGAGCCGTCTTCTTGAGCGCGAGCAACGCGTGCAACAGCGCTCGCAGCACGTCGAGCAGCGGCAGCGCGACATGCTGTCGCGCCAGACGACGGAGCGCCAGGCCCGCATCGAACGCCTGCAGCAGCGGGTGCAGCAATTGCAGTCGCAAAAGCCCGAAGGCGTGCAAGCGCAACGGGCGCAGCAGCGAATGCTCCAGGCGCAAAACCGCTTGCTTGGCCGAGAGCAGCGCGCGCAGCAAATTGACCTGGCGCGCCAGCAGCGGCTTGGGCTGCAGGCTCCGGCGGAGCGCGCTCCGGCACTTGCAGCCGCTGCGCCGGCCGCCGAGCGCGGACGGTTTGCGGAACGCTTCCGCGAGCAGTCCACTGCGCTGACCCAAGCGGCTCTCGTCACGCGCCAAAGCGGCTGGGCACCCCGGCAGGCCTGGCGTCACCGTCATCCCGCGGTGTTCGTGGCTTGGCTTGGGCCCGTGTTCTGGCCTTACGCCTATTCCGACATCTTCAACTACACATTCTGGTCGTATGGCTACGAGCCCGGATATTGGGCGTACGCCTATGACGACTTCGTCGACACCGTGTTCTGGGGCGGTGACGGCCCCTACTCCGCTTATGCCAGCACCAACTCGTATGACTACCCTCAAGCCGGCGGCGGCTACCGCGCGCGCCAGCGTGCCAGCGTGAGCCCGCAGACGCTTCAGCAATTGTGTGCCACGCCGGACAAGGGCGTGACCGCCTGGCCGCTTGCCGATATCGCACAGGCGGTGCGGCCGACGCCGGAGCAACGCGCATTGCTGGACGAGCTCAAGACCGCGGCGGCCAACGCTGCCGGTGTGTTCAAGGATTCCTGCGCGGAGACTTATGCACTGACTCCCCCTGGCCGCTTGCGCGCGATGATGAACCGCATCAGCGCGACGCTTGAAGCCGTCAAGATCGTTCGACCGGCACTGGAGAATTTCTACAACTCGCTCAGTGACGAGCAGCAGGCCCGCTTCAACGCGCTTGGCCCCAATGTCGGCGAGCGCTCGCCGCAGCAGCAGGAGGCGAGTAGCGAGGGCTGTGGCGATCCGAAGTCCGGGCTGACGCAGTTGCCGATCCAGAGGATCGAGGCTGTGCTCCACCCAGCCGGCAAGCAGAAGGAGGCGCTCGACCGCCTCAGCGAAGCGACGGCGAAGGGCGTTGAGGGCCTACAGGCGGCCTGTCCGAACGATGCGCCGCTGACACCTGTCGGACGGCTGGAGACGATGCAGCATCGGCTCGAGGCCATGCTGACGGCCGCCAAGCTGGTCGAACCCGCCCTGGACGAGTTCTATGCCACGCTGAGCAGCGAGCAGAAGGCGCGCTTCAACAGACTGCAACAGGTCGCAGCCCAATGAAGGCGGCGTCGCGTTCCCTCGTTGCAGTTTGCAGCGGTCGAACGACGTCAGGTGACGTTATCGTTCTCCAACGAAAGCAAGCCCGCGTTTGAGGGAGGGATCATGACAGCCTTAGCTTCCTCCATAAGACACGACATTGCTGCGGCGTACGCCGCGTGGGATTCAGCATTCAACAAAGCAGATGCCAGGGCTATCGCGGCGACTTACGTGCCAGACGCCAAATTGTTGCCGCCAACGCATCAGGTGATATCCGGTCCGACAGAGATCGAGAGCTTCTTTGCTGGGCTGTTTTCAAGCGGATTCACCGATCACAGGTTGGTCGTCATCGACGCCGGCGGAGATGAGAAGATCGTCTACGGCACGGCCCATTGGAGCGCCAACGGTAAGACAGCGGATGGCGCCAGCCAACCTGCAGGCGGGATCGCAACCCACGTGTTTGAGCGTCAGGCAGATGGTTCGCTGAAGCTGAAGTTGCATACTTTCAATTGAGCTGACCGTCGCCTGATCCGGCACGAGGAGGCTTGTCGTGGATATCGCGCAATGGCTTCGCGGTCTCGGGCTGGAGCGCTACATAAAGACCTTTTGTGACGCTGAAATCACGTCCGAAATTTTGCCAGAACTGACCGAAGCCGACCTGCGGGAGCTTGGCTTGCCACTCGGCCCACGCAAGGCTGTGCTAAAGGCAATCCATGCACTCGCTGCGCCGATCACCCCGGTGGCTGTCAACGCCAATGGACCTGCCGACTACGCGAAGCCATCGATCCCTTCGGACGCGGAGCGTCGACAGCTCACAGTCATGTTCGTCGACCTGGTCGGCTCGACGGCACTTGCTTCAGGGCGGGATCCCGAGGAGTTGCGTGACCTCTTGCAGGCCTACCATAACACCGTGGTGGGCGAGATCGACCGATTCGAAGGCCACATAGCCAAATTCCTCGGCGATGGCGTTCTCGCTTATTTTGGCTGGCCGCGGGCGCACGAAGATGAGGCGGAGCGCGCCGTTCGCGCCGGGCTTCGAGTGACCAAGGCGGTCGCATCCCTTACCGAACCGGGTGGTGCAGCGCTCGCCGCTCGCGTCGGCATCGCAACCGGTCTGGTCGTGGTCGGCGAGCTGATTGGCGAGGGAGAGGCTCGCGAGCGCGCAGTCATCGGCGAAACACCAAACCTAGCCGCCCGACTGCAAGATCTGGCCAACCCAAGTGATGTGGTGATTGCGGAATCGACCCGCCGCCTACTCGGCGAAGCTTTCACGTACCGCGACCTCGGCACGGTGCCTCTCAAAGGTTTCCCGGAACTGGTGCAGGCGTGGCTTGTCATTGGTGAAGGCGCGGCAGAGAGCAGGTTCGAGGCTCGGCATGGCTTGGCAACGACCGCACTGGTCGGACGGAATGAAGAACTTGCATTGCTCCTGGATCGCTGGGAGCGGGCGAAAGAGCGGGAAGGACAGATCGTCCTGCTCGGCGGCGAAGCCGGCATTGGCAAGTCGCGGCTCGTGCGAGCCTTACGGGACCAGGTCGCCCGTGTGCCGCACACGCCGCTGAGTCATTTCTGTTCACCATTTCATACCAACACCGCTCTATATCCCGTCGTTGGCCTCCTTGAACGGGCAGCGGCAATACGGCGGGAGGACGCTTCCGACGAACAGCTCGATAAACTCGAGGCCATGCTCGCGCTTGGTGCGGACAATGTGCATGAGAGCGCGCCGGTTCTCGCGGATCTCTTGGCAATCCCGACCGGGGAGAGATACCCGCCTCTCGCACTCAGTCCGCACCAGAAGAAGGAGCGAACCTTCCAGGCCCTTCTGGAACAGATACAAGGCTTAGCGGCAAGACAGCCAGTGCTTGCCGTCTACGAGGACGTCCATTGGGCGGACCCTACTATGCTCGAATTCCTCGATCGGCTCGTCGACGAGGTGCAGCGACTTCCAATTTTGATGATCGTTACCTTCCGGCCCGAGTTCATTCCGCGCTGGACGGGTCATGGACATGTGACAGCGCTCTTTCTAAGCCGGCTGGGACGTAGGCAAGGGGCGGCAGTCGTTGACCGGATCACGGGCGGCAAAATGCTCCCTCAGGAGGTGCTTGAGCAGATTTTGGCCAAGACCGACGGCGTGCCGTTGTTCGTCGAGGAGCTCACCAAGGCCGTCGTCGAATCCGGGCTGCTCAAAGATCAGGGCAGCCGCTATGAGTTGATCGGCCCACTACCGCCGCTGGCGATCCCGACGACGCTGCAGGACTCCTTGATGGCCCGCCTCGATCGATTGGCGCCGGTCAAGGAAGTTGCCCAGATTGCAGCTTGCATCGGACGCGAATTCGGACACGATCTTCTGCGCCTTGTAACGGCACTCGAAGAGCACGCGCTCCAGCATGCTCTCACTGATCTATTGGCCGCGGAACTGATATTCCGTCGTGGCGTACCTCCGAATGTTGCCTACAGCTTCAAACATGCGCTGGTGCAGGACATCGCGCACGAGAGTCTCCTGAAGAGCAAGCGGCAGCAGATCCATGCCCGCATAGCTGCAGCTCTCGAACAACATTACCCTCCCCGTGCGGAGGCGGAGCCGGAGACAATCGCTCTACATCTCACCGAGGGTGGACTGGCAGGAAAGGCGGTGGACTACTGGCTGCGGGCCGGCCGCATTGCGGCTGGGCGTTCCGCCAATCTCGAAGCGATCACTCATCTCACAAGGGGGCTGGAGGCACTCAAGTCCAATCCACCAGGGCCGGAGCGCGATCGTCAGGAACTCGCTCTGCAAACGGCAATCGGAGGTCCACTGATTGCCATCCACGGATACACGGCTCCGCAGCTTGGCACAGCCTTCAGCAGGGCTCATGCGCTCTGCTATGAACTCGACGACACGGGTGCGTTGTTCTCCACCCTTAGCGGCAAATTCATCTTCCACTTCGTGCGCGGCGACTATGCTGCCATGCAGAGCCTCGTTGCCGAAACGCAGCGCGCCGCTGAGCGCACCGGGCACACAGCACTGGAATTGGCTACGCATCGTCTGGCCGCGCTCACCGCAATGCATGCCGGTGATTTTCTGACCGCACGCTCGGAGTTCGAAACGATCCTGAGTCGCTATCAGCCAGAGGAGCATCGGCCGCCGCCTGTGCACTACGTACATGACCCGAAGGCCTCTGCGCTACCCTACTTGGCGATTGTGCTTTGGGTTCTTGGTTACCCCGAACAGGCTCAGCGGACTAGCCGTGCCGCATCTCAATACGCTATGGAGTTGAATCAGACGAACCTTACCGCGCATGTGCAGGTCTATGGCGAGGCGGCTCTTGCGGAGCTAATTGGGAACGTGGCGGCCGTACATGCGCATGCCGACACCATCATCCATCTCGCCGATCAGAACAGCTTGAACTATTGGCGCGTGAGCGGCCTCGTCCTGCGGGGCTGGGCAATGGCGCAAGAGGGCAACGTAGAGGCCGGCCTGGCGCTCATGCGCCTCAGTCTGAACGAGCGGAACAGGCTCGGGGCCAGTTGGTACCAGGTTCGGTACTTGTGGATGCTCGCGGCCACCTACCTCAACTTAGGTGACCACGACAACGGCGTCGCTACCCTTGCCGAGGCAAAGGCCCTTGCTGCGCGCAGCGGCGAGCATATGTGGGAGGCAGAACTTGCATGCATCGACGGTGAACTGCACCGCTGTCGTGGTGCTCCAGCTGACGAGGTCGAGGGGTATTTGCAAACTGCGCTCAAGATCGCCCAAAGCCAGAGCGCAAAGTCCTTTGAATTACGTGCCGCAATGAGTTTGGCTCGGCTTTGGCGCGACCAGGGAAGGAGGGCCGACGCGCGGTGCCTTCTTGGCTCGGTTTACGGCTGGTTTACGGAAGGCTTCGAAACGCCGGACCTTCGTTCCGCCAAGGCGCTCATGGAGGAGCTTTCCCGATCATGATCGCGCATTTCCAAACTCCAGACGTTGGCGGACAGCAAGCACACGGGTGACACGGTAACCTTCTACTTGCGTTATTGGAACTGACACGGATCAACTCCGCTGTCGGGGCACAAGCAGTCATGCTCTGAACGATCTGCACTCAGAGCTCTTCCTTTCATGAGTTCACGGCCTTTCTGATCTCACGCGACGGAAATCGTCGTCGACCCAGCATCACTCGCGTTTGTGATCGATCGAGACTGCTGGGCCTCATTCGAGACAATGGCGTTGCATTGTTGGAAATGGGAAGACAGCTCGAGGTCAGCCAGATGATCCCAGTATTCTGCCTCTGCGAGCAGCTTCCATTTGTTCATGCTGTTGTACGCGGCCTGTTGCCGGCACAGTGAGCTCATCGCACGCAAGCGTCGCACTTTCTCCACTGCGAACCTCCCTCCGCGCCTGCTTGGTTGCAAGCGCATTTGTGTCGTTGGAGCTTCGCAGATCGAATTGACGAGTGATAGTCCGAGATTCAACGGAAAAATCGATGATAGCGCAATCGTCTGACTTTTCACGAGACACTCGAGGCAACTACACCACCGTCCTATGCCGCGTGATGCAGGTGCGAAGCACCTCGTCCATCGGCTTGCCCCACCAATCGGTGGAGAAAATCTCGATCTCGGAATAGCCGGCAAAGCCCTGCGCTTCGACCGCTGCACGCACCGATTTGATGTCGATGACGCCGTCGCCCATCATGCCGCGGTCGTTGAGGATGTCCCTGGTCGGCACCAGCCAGTCGCAGACATGGAACGCCAGCAGGCGGTCCCGGCCGGCGCGTGCGATCTGGTCCATCAGCTCCGGATCCCACCAGATGTGATAGACGTCGAGCGCGACGCCGAGCATGCCGGTGCGGCCGGGGTCGAGCCGGTCGCAGATATCGAGCGCCTGCTTGGTTGTGTTCACGCAGGCGCGGTCGGCCGCATAGGCCGGGTGCAACGGCTCGATCGCCAACGGCAGCTTGGCTTGCCTCGCGTAGTCGAGCATGTCAGCGAGCGCTTCCTCGACCTGCCCGCGCGCTGCCACCAGATCCTTCGAAGCTTCACTGCCCAACCGCGAATATTGCGGCAGGCCGCCGACGACGAGGACGATGCAGGGCGCGCCCAGTGCCTTGGCTTCATCGACACAGCGCCTGTTATCGTCGCGCACTTCGCCCCGGCGCGAGACATCCGAGGTGAACATGCCGCCGCGGCAATAGCCAGAGAGATCAAGGCCAGCCTCGCGCACCGCGCGCGCGACGCGGTCGAGACCGACGTTCGCGACCTGGTCGCGCCAGGGATCGATGGCTCGGATGCCGTGCTTCGCGCAGGCCTCGATGATGGCGACGAGGTCACCCTGCTTGCGGACGGTCGCCGTGTTCAGCGACAGCCAGCGATGGTCGGACGAGAAATCGCGCATCAGGATTCGATCCCGTGGGTGGCCAATACGGTCTTCATCCGTTGCGTCGCGAGTTCAGGGTTGGCGAGCAGACCGGCTTGGTCGGCCAGACGGAACAGCTCGGCGAGATGCAACGTCGAACGCGTGCTCTGCTGTCCGCCGACCATGGTGAAGTGATCCTGGTGTCCGTTGAGATAGGCCATGAACACGACCCCGGTCTTGTAGAAGCGCGTCGGCGCCTTGAAGATGTGACGCGACAGCGGGACCGTCGGGCCAAGCACGTCGTGGAAGCCGGCCTCGTCGCCTGCCGCCAGCCGCGACAGCGCGTAGGACGCCGCCGGCGCGATGGCATCGAAGATGCCGAGCAGCGCGTGTGAAAAACCTTCACTATCGCCGGCGATCAGCTCCGCGTAGTTGAAATCGTCGCCGGTGTACATCTTGATGCGGCTGTCGAGGCGGCGACGCATGTCGATCTCGCGCTGCTTGTCGAGCAGCGAAACCTTGACGCCGTCGACCTTGGCGGCGTTGCCGTTGATGATGGCGACGGCAATGTCCATGGCCTTGTCGAGATCGTTGGTGCCCCAATAGCCCGCCAGTGCCGGATCGAACATGTCGCCGAGCCAATGGATGATCACGGGCTCACGGACCTGCGAAAGCACGCGGTCATAGACCTTGGCGTAATCGTCGGCATTGCGACCGAGTTTTGCCAGGGCCCGCGAGGCCATTAGGATGATGCGGCCGCCGACCTTCTCCACTGCCGAGATCTGCTCCTCATAGGCGCGGATGACGTCGTCGAGGTTTCTCGCGTCCTCCACTGCGAGATGATCCGTGCCTGCACCGGAGAACACCAGCGCGTTGCGGCGCTTGGCGGCGGCGACCGAGCGCGTGATCAGCTCCAGCGAGGTGGGCCAATCCAGCCCCATCCCGCGCTGCGCGGTGTCCATGGCTTCGGCAACGCCGAGGCCGAGGTCCCAGACGTGCTCGCGGAAGGCGATGGTCTTGTCCCAGTCGATGGCGGCCGACAGCCAGGGATCGTTCTCGGCGAAGGGATCGGCGACGGTGTGCACGGCCGAGAAGGCGATGCGGTTCAGCGGCCCCTCGAGCTTTGCGGGGAACGTGCGCGAGGCCGCGAGCCGATAGGTCTCGATCGAGCGATCGGGCTTGGGGAGCTTCAGCGACAGGGATGACATTGGTTGGACGGGCTTGTTCATTTTGGTCCTCTCTCCGTCATTGCGAGGAGCGAAGCGACGAAGCAATCCAGGGTCTTTCCGCGGAGGCAGTCTGGATTGCTTCGCTTCGCTCGCGATGACGAAATCATGAGCATCGGAATGTCACACCTTGATGGGCGCGACGTCGATCCAGCGCCGCTCCTTCCAGCTCTTCAGCGCGCATTCGGCGAGCTGCACGCCCTTGGCGCCTTCGAGCAGTGTGAACTTGTAAGGGGCGTCCTCGTAGACGTGGCGGATGAACATCTCCCATTGCTCCCTAAAGCCGTTGTCGTAGGTGACGTTGTCGGGCAGCTTCTGCCAGTCGCCGTAGAAGTCGTGCAGCCGCTTCTCGTCGGGATTCCACACCGGGCGCGGTGTCGCCTGCCGCGCCTGGATCATGCAGTCGGTGAGGCCCGCGACCGCCGAGCCGAGCGTGCCGTCGACCTGGAAGGTGACGAGATCGTCGCGATAGACGCGCGTCACCCAGGACATGTTGATGTGGGCGATGACGCCGCCTTCGAGCTGGAATGTGGCGTAGGCGGAATCGTCCGCAGTTGCCTTGTACTTCTTGCCCTGCTCGTCATAGCGCTCGGGGATGTCGGTGTTGCCGATGCAGCTGACGCTCTGGACGTTGCCGAAGAGGTTGTCCAGCACATAGCGCCAGTGGCAGACCATGTCGAGGATGATGCCGCCGCCATCCTCGTCGCGATAGTTCCAGGAGGGCCGCTGCGCCTCCTGCCAGCCGCCTTCGAACACCCAATAGCCGAACTCGCCGCGCACCGAGAGGATGCGGCCGAAGAAGCCGGAATCGCGCAGGAAAGCGATCTTCTTCAGCCCCGGCAGAAACAGCTTATCCTGCACCGTGCCGTGCTTGACGCCCTTGGCATTGGCGAGCTTCACGACCTCGACCGCTTCCTCGAAATTCGTCGCAATCGGCTTCTCGCAATAGACGTGCTTGCCGGCGTTGATGGCCTGGGTCAGCAGGCCGGGACGGGCCTGCGTCGTCGCGGCGTCGAAGAACATGGTGTCGTTCTTGTCGGCTAGCGCGGCATCGAGATCGGTGGTCCAGCGCGTGATGTTGTAGCGTTTGGCCAGCGCCTCGACCTTGTCGGCGCTGCGGCCGACCAGGATCGGGTCGGGCATGACACGGTCACCGTTCTTCAGGCGCACGCCGCCCTGGTCGCGGATCGCGACGATCGAGCGGATCAGATGCTGGTTGAGCCCCATCCGGCCGGTGACGCCGTTCATGATGAGGCCGAGGCGTTGGGTGGTCATGCCAATTGCTCCTGAGATCTTGGCTGGGCGAGCGGGCGCAATGCCGACCAGTCCGGATGGACCGACGAGGCGAAGCCCGCGCAATGAAGCGATCCCGTCAGGAGATCGCCGTCGTGAATGGAGAGCCGGATGCCCCGCCTGGCATCGGCATAGAGATCGGGATGCGCGGCGGCGAAGGCCTGAGCTTCTGCTATGGGCGTTTCACCGAAGCCATCGACGTAGTGGTGGCCGTTGCGCTCGGCGTGGGTGACGCCGATGAAGGCACCGAGCGCAAGATCCTGCTGCACGGCAAGGCCGGCCTGGCAGGTGAGGTCCTCACCAGTGATGAAGAAGGCTTCGCCTTGCGCGCTCCATTTCGCCACACGCGTGGCGTTGATGATTGACTTGTAAAGTCCCTTGCAAGATTTCGAGGAGATGCCGCGATAGCCGAGCGCCCGTGCTGCCGGAAACGCGTCGTAGGAATCGTCGGCTTCGTCGATGATGAAGCCGCGTGTGCCCAGCGCGCCGAGCGGCGTTCGCCGCGTAATGTCGCGCGGCATCGGCTGCTCGACATAGAGCAGGCGCGCGGCAATCGGGCGCAGCGCGGCGTCGCGATTGAGCCCGTCCATCAGCGCCTGTAACGCGGCGAGATCGGCATACTGCTCGTTGGCATCGAGCGTCACCTTGTAGTCGCGTCCAAGCGTGTCGAGCTGCTTGCCGATCCGGGCGAGCCGCGCCGCATCGGCAGCCGGATCGCCGGACAGCTTGAGCTTGAAAAAGCGCGCGCCGGTATTCTCGCGCGGATCGGCAATGCCGCCCTCACCCTCGACGACATCATCAAGGCCGACGGTATGCCTGATGGCAACACGCGCCAGCGGCACCCGGCCGGCGAGAAACGTCCTGATGTCCCGCTCGCTCAGGTCAGGAGAAAGCCGCGCATCGATGCCGGCGATGTTCGCGGCCATTCCTTCATAGAAGCTGGTCCCTATCGCGCGCAGCAGCGCATCGAGGATGGCCTTGTCGATCTCCGCCGGGCCATAGGCCGCAGCCAGCCCCGGAATGTTCTCCTTCGCGCAGGTCGCGATCTGGGCACCGATGCAGGAGGCATGCAGATCGAACGCCGTCTGGAAGCCGGTCCGTGCCAGATAGAGTCCGCGCGCGATCTCCAGCGAGCGACGCAACTCGTCCACCGTCTGCGCTGGCGACAGCTCCGGCCGCTTGTCGAACCACTTTGGTACCAGCAGCTCGGCGCTGGCACCGACGGCGGTACCCCGGCCCTCGACCTCGATCTCGGCCCGCACGAACAGCTGCGGCGTCGCGTTGATCGTGATCGCACCGAAGCGGAACGGCCGCGCGAACTGCACGGGACGTTCGAAGAAGGCGATGTCTCGCAGCTTCAGGCGGGGGGACATGGTTTCAGTCCAACGCCCCTTGCGAGAAGAAATGCTTGCGGATGCGCTGCACCAGCTCCGTAAACACCGGGTCGGCCATCGCGTCGAGCGAGCGCGGGCGCGGCAGCGGCACGTCGTAGATCGCGGCGATCGCGCCGGGGCGCTCGGTCATGACCAGCACGCGGTCGGCGAGGAACACGGCCTCCGGAATCGAATGCGTGATCAGGAGCACGGTCTTCTTCGTCTCGCGCTGGATCCGCATCAATTCGACATTCATGCGCTCGCGTGTCAGCGCGTCGAGCGCGCCGAACGGCTCGTCCATCAGCATGATCTTCGGATCGTGCACCAGCGCGCGGCAGATCGAGGCGCGCTGCTGCATGCCGCCGGAGAGCTGCCAGGGCAGCTTCTTCTCGAAGCCTTCGAGGCCGACCAGCTTCAGCAGCGACTTGGCGCGGTCGAGATATTCCTGGCGCGGCAGCCGCTTCATGTCGATCGGCAGCATCACGTTGGAGAGGATGTTGCGCCAGGGCAAGAGCAGCGCGTTCTGGAACACGATGCCGACATTGCCGTGCGGCGTCGTC
The DNA here is from genome assembly GCF_020194055.1 of Bradyrhizobium sp. NBAIM03. Taxonomy (NCBI): domain Bacteria; kingdom Pseudomonadati; phylum Pseudomonadota; class Alphaproteobacteria; order Hyphomicrobiales; family Nitrobacteraceae; genus Bradyrhizobium; species Bradyrhizobium sp. NBAIM03. The sequence goes on from NZ_JADYVS010000004.1 coordinate 71,240, forward strand.
ACCTTCTGGCCCTCGACCAGGATCTCGCCCGTGGTCGGCGCCAGCAGGCCCGAGATCAATTTGAGCAGCGTGGACTTGCCGCAGCCGGAAGGGCCGACCACGACGAAGAACTCGCCGTCATTGATGTGGAAGTCGAGCGGCCGCAGCGACGGCACATCGCCGTCGCGCGTCCGGTAGGTCTTCGACACGCCCGACAGCTTGATGCCCGACGCATCGCCGGCAGCCCGGTCGCTCACCAGTCTCAGATGAGCGGCCGACTGCGCGGTTTCACTCATGACAGTCGCAGGTTTCACGAGCCGCTCTTCGGCAGGTAATCGCTGGTGTAGAAGGCCTTCGGGTTCTCCTTGGCCTTGGCATCGAGGCCGCCATATTCGACCAGCAGGTTGACGGTCTCGGTCATGTTCTGGTCGGTGACCTGGAACGGCCGCTTGCCCTTGGTCTCCGCGGTCCGGTAGAGCGGGATGGTCAGCTCAAAACCCTGCGTCAGCGTGTCGATCTTGCCGCCCTTGGGGTTGGCATCGAGGATCGATTGCGCCGCCGCCTTCGGCTCCTTCTCGGCAGCTTCGACCGCCTTGGTCGTCGCCGACATGAAGCGGCGGACGAGGTCCGCATTGGCCTTCACGTAGTCGGTGTTGGCGATGACGCCCGAGGAGACCATGTTGATGCCGTAGTCGGCGAACTTGATCGGATAGACATCCTTGCCGGTCGCGTCCTTGATCTTCATCGACTGATCCATGACGTAGCCGAGCAACAGATCCGCCTGGCCGTTGATGACGGCGTTGAGCTTGGTCTGGCCGTCGCCGGCGACGGTCTTGAAGTCGCTTTCCTTCAGGCCGGTCTTCTTCAGGAACAGCGGCCAGATCTGCGTCATGGAATCGGCCGGCGTGATCGCCACCGTCTTGCCCTTGATGTCTTCAGGCTTCCTGATGTTCTTGTCGGCGAAGCCCATGGCGGACATCGGGCTCGTTTGCAGCAGCACGCCGGTTGCGACCACGGGCGCGCCCTTGATCGCGGCGCGCATCATGGTGGGGACGTCGACATAGCCGAAGTCCGCGGTCTTGGCGGCAACCGCCTGCGTGGTCGCAGCCGAGCCGCGGCCTTCCTGGATCTCGAGCTCGATGCCTTCGGCGGCGTAGATGCCCTTGGCCTTGCCGTAATAGAACGGCGCGTGCTCGCCATAGACGTACCAGTTCAGCATCAGCACGACCTTGTCGGCTGCCTGCGCCGGCATGGCTGCGAACGCCATCAGTGCTAAGGATGCAGCTCCAATCAACCGCTTCATCGTTTCTCTCCCTTGCCGTTGGTTGCGTCGGCCGTTGGTGGCCGCTCGTTGCTTTAGTCAGGATGCAAAGATCACGTCCTCGCGCTGGCTGACATGCCAGGGAATGACCAGCTTCTCGACCCGGTCGACGATCCAGAACAGGACCACGCCGAGCAGCGCCAGGATCACCAGCGCCGCGAACATCGTCGGCAGGTCGAAAGTGCCGATCGAGCGCTGCATCACGTAGCCGATGCCGGAATTGGAGCCGACGAACTCGCCGACCACCGCGCCGACCACGGCCAGCGTCACCGACACTTTGAGACCGGAGAAGATCGCCGGCAGCGCATGCGGCAGGTTCACCGCGCGGAACACCTGCAGGCGGCTGCCCTGCATGGCACGGGCGAGATCGACCATATCGGGATCGACCGATTTGAAGCCTTGCACCGCGGAGACCACGACCGGGAAGAAGCCGAGCAGGAACGCCGAGATCACCTTGGGAATGATGCCGAAGCCGAACCACACCACAAACAGCGGGGCGATCGCGATCTTGGGCACGGATTGCGAGAACACCAGCAGCGGATAGACGTAGCTTTCCACCGTCTTCGAACCCGCGATCAGCATCGCGACGGGAATGCCGAACAGTGCCGACAGCAGGAAGCCGCAGACGGTCGCATAGGTGGTCGGCCAGGACTGCCGCAGCAGCTCCGGCCATTCGGTGCGCAGCACGGCGACGACGTCGAGCGGCGCCGGGATTTGGTACGCGGGGATTCTGAACAGCCGGATCGCGAGATCCCAGGCGACGACGATGAAGACCAGGAACAAGAACGGCCGAACCCAGGCTGCATTCAGCAGCTTGGAAACAGCGTTTTGCGGCTTCGGCTCGGCCAATTTTCACTCCCGGCAGTCTTCTTCGTTATGGGGAGAAATTAACCCGTTGGATAAATACTGTCCAGAGCTTTCCCTGTGACGTTTTGTGCTCGGGGTTCCGGGAGCTTTTGGGGACGGGACTATCGCCTTCCGTGTCCCGGACGCGCTGCAATGTAAGCGTTGCTGCGCTGCGTCGGGGCACGGGAGCGGAGTGAGGTGCACGCGCCTCCACGTGGTCATTGCGAGCGCAGCGAAGCAATCCAGAATCTTTCCGCGGAGACAGTCTGGATTGCTTCGCTGCGCTCGCAATGACGGAGCAAGGCGCCCCATCATGGCTACGGGCTACACCGCCTGCACGACCGCGGCGCGCGACTTCGGCGTCTTCGCGATCTCGAACAGCGCCGCGGATTGCCCCGTCAGCGCGGCCAGCACCAGGCCCACCATATGCGCCAACCGCTCCTCCTTGGCCTTCTTGTCCAGGAGATCGCGGCCGAAGATCACGCTGAGCGTTGCCGAATTGGAGAGATAGAAGAAGCTGAGCGCTGCGATCGAGATGTAGAGCTGCACGGGGTCGACCGCGACCTGGAAGTCGCCGCTGTCGACGCCGCGGCGCACCACGGTGCGGATCATCTCGACGAAGGGCGAGTGCATCGACTTGACCTTGGTCGATTTCTTCAGGTGCTTGGCGCGCGCGAGGTTCTCGGTCTGCAGCAGCGAGAGGAATTCGGGATTGCGCAGGAAGTAGTTCCAGGTGAACTCGATCAGGCGGCGGATCGCCTCGGGCGGATCGAGATGTTCGAGGTCGAGCCCCCGCTCCTCGCTGCGGATCTTGTCATAGGCGCCTTCGAGCACCGCGAGATAGAGCTCGTCCTTGTTGCCGACGTGATAGTACAGCATGCGCTTGTTGGCGCCGGCCTTGGCGGCGATGCGGTCGACGCGCGCGCCGGCAAGGCCATGGGCGGAAAACTCCTGCTTGGCGGCTTCGAGAATGCGCAGCCGCATCCCCTCGGGGTCACGCTGCCATTTCAGAGTTCGCTTTGCCTTCGCCAAACCGGGTGCTCGCTGGGTGCCGACAAGACGCGTGTAGCACGCGAGCGTGAGTTTGAGAATGTTCGTCATTCCGGGGCGCGCCTCTTGGCGCGAGCCTGGAATCCATTGGGCGGCAGAGTCAGCCGCGAAATGGATTCCGGGTTCGATGCTACGCATCGCCCCGGAATGACAGAATCACTCCACCGGCTTCGGCGAACGCTCCAGCAGCACGGTCTGGATTCCGCAGGTGCCGTTGCGCACGGTCATGATGCGCGTCCCCGGCTTGCGGCCGGTGCGGACCTCCGAGACGTCGAGTCCGCTCGCGATCAGGCGGGCGCGGGTGGCGTCGATGTCGCCGACCCGCCAGCTCAGGCCCCAGAGCCGGTCATGCGCGGCATCGCCGCCCGCGACCGGGCGGCGCACCACCTCGACGATGAGGTCGCCGCAGCGGAAGAACATCAGCTGGCCCCAATCCTGGTGCGAGCGGTCGAGCGCGAGATCAAGGCCGAGCCGGGCGCCGTAGAGCGCGGCGGCGCGCTCGGAATCCTCCGTGGTGACAACGACGTGGTCGAGCCCCTCGATCGGCGCGATGTCGGTCACGGCGGACTTCGGACGCTCGTCGGCCAGCTCCAGGAAGAACATGCGCACGCCGCGCGTCAGCTCGGTGGCGGCCCGCGTGCGCTTCCAGTGCAGCACGGCGTCGGTGGCGGCGTCGCTGCTCTCGACCTCGGCGACCGTATCAGGCCTCAGGGCCACCCGCTCCAGCCGGCGGTGCATCTTGCCGATGTCGGCGACACGAAAGCACAGGCTGGCGAGCATGCCTTCCTGGTCGCCGAGCAGTGCGCGCATGCGGTCGGCGGTGACGCTGAAGCCGTGAGGGGCCATCAGCTCGATGGTCATGTTGTCGAGGGTGAACAGCACCCGGTCGGCGCCCTCGCCCGAGTTCTGCCAGGCCGGCGCGCGGGCGAGCAGCGTCTGATAGGCCGCCTTGGCCGCACCGATATCGCCTACGAGAACGACGATGTGATCGAGGCCGGTGATCATTCTGCACCCTTTTTGTGGACGGGGAACCCCGGGAGCGAAAGACGGCGTTTGTCCGGGCTTGGCATAGGCCAGTGATGGTCGTATTCCCGGACCATGCTGACCTCAAGCGCTTCGGGCGGCAGTTTTGCGAATAATTTCAGCGTCCCTCCGGAGCGGAACCGGTGCTAGAGTAATCTCGCCGGCCGGGACCACAAGCGCATCACGGACAAGCAATGCAGGCTCTCTTCATCGGACAGACCTATATCGACGTCGTCTTCATCACCGACCACATGCCGACCGGCGACGAGAAGCACGTGGCGCGTGACTACGCGGTCTCCTTCGGCGGCAATGCGGTGACGGCGGCGTTCTGCTGCGCCAAGCTCGGCATCGTGCCGGACCTGATCGCGACCGCAGCCAATGACTGGCTGGGGCGCATGTTCCAGGACATGTGCGCGAAGTACGGCATCTCGCTGCATGGGCGCAAGGTCAACCAGTCCTCGCTCTCCTTCATCATGCCCAAGGACGGCAAGCGCGCCATCGTCCGCTGCCGCGACGACGAGCACATCCACCCCTTTCCGATGCTCAATCTCGGCGGCTGCCGCGCGCTGCATGTCGACGGCCACCAGCCGGATGCCGCCATCCACTACGCCAAGGTGTGCCGCGAGGCCGGCATCCTGACCTCGCTCGACGGCGGCGGCCTGCGCACCAACACCCATGAGCTGCTGGAATTCATCGACGTCGCCATCGTCGCCGAGCGCCTGTGCGAGCAGATGGATCTGACGCCGGAGAAGATGCTCGACTATCTCAAGAGCCGCGGCTGCAAGATCGGCGGCGTCACCATGGGCGAGAAGGGCCTGTTCTGGTACGACGAAACCGGGACGGTGCAGGTGATGCCGGCGATGCCGATCCCGCGCGAGCGCGTGATCGACACCAACGGCGCTGGCGACGTCTTCCACGGCGCCTATGTCTATTCCTACCTCGCCCATCCCGGCAAAAGCTGGCGCGAGCATTTCGACTTTGCCCGCGCCGCCTCGACCTACAAGATCCAGCGCCTCGGCAACGAGGCCGGCTTGCCGACGCTGGTCGATATCGCCAAGGTCAGGCACGAGTTCGAGGTCAGGGTCTAGAAAGAGATGGGGCGGGTCTTCGTTGCCGGCAGCATCAACATGGATGTGGTGGCCACGGCCGATCGCCATCCGCGCGTCGGCGAGACCGTCGCCGGCCGCCAGGTCCTGTATTTCCCAGGCGGCAAGGGCGCGAACCAGGCGGTCGCGGCCTCGCGGTTAGGGGCGCGGACCACGCTGATCGGGCGGCTGGGCAGGGATTCGTTGGGCGCTGAGCTGAAGGCCTTTCTCGGCGACCAGGGCATCGACCTCGGCTATGTCGTGGAGATGGCCGAGGCGCACACCGGGACGGCCATCATCACGGTGGCCGAGGCCGACAACACCATCGTCGTCGTTCCCGGAGCGAACGGGCTGGTCGGCGCTGATGACGTCAAGGTCGTGCCGCTGCTGAAGGGCGACGTCGCCGTCAGCCAGTTCGAGATTCCGCTGCCGACGATCGCTGCCTTCTTCCACCGCGCCCGCGCGGCGGGGGCAGTGACCGTGCTGAACCCGGCGCCGGCGCAGAAGATGCCGGGCGAGCTGCTGGCGCTGGTCGACATCCTCGTGCTGAACGAAACCGAGCTCGGCTTCCTCGCCGGCGTTGAGCTCTCCGAGAGCGACGCGGCCGGCCGCATCATCGATGTCGCGCGAAAACTTCAGGCGCGCGAGGACCAGACCATCTGCGTCACGCTCGGCAAGCGCGGCGTGCTCGCGCTCGCCGGGCACGAGGAGATCTCGGTGGCCGGCCGTGTGGTGAAGGCACTCGACACCACCGGCGCCGGCGACTGCTTCGTCGGCGCGCTCGCCGCGCAACTCGCTGATGGCGCGCCGTTGCGTGAGGCGCTGACGTTCGCCAATGCCGCCGCCTCGATCAGCGTGCAGCGCATGGGCGCCGGACCGTCGATGCCGACGGGGGCGGAAGTGGCGGCGATACTGTAGAGGCCTCTTCGCCTCTCCCCGCTTGCGGGGAGAGGTCGGAATTTGCGAGAGCAAATTCCGGGTGAGGGGGACTCTCCGCGAGTCCGACTGCTATCCTATGCGCGGAGAAAGCCCCTCACCCCAGCCCTCTCCCCGTAAGAACGGGGAGAGGGAGAAGAACTTCATGCCAGCGCGCTCTTGAGGTCGAAGCTCTCGTCCGCGGCCTGCTCCGGCGTGATGGAGCGGTCCATAGCCTGCAATCTCCGGCCGAACATGTGATCGCCGGCGCGGTTGATGGATTCGATTCCGAGCAGCTTGTCGCCGTGATAGCAGAACGCCGAGAATGCCTTCTTGGCGGGATCGCCGCGCAGCACGACGCGGTCGTAGCCGGTCGTCAGCCCCGCGATCTGGAGCTTGTCGTCGCCCTGATCGCTCCAGAACCAGGGATGGCTGTCGTACGGTTTCTTATCCCCGGTCAGCTTTGCTGCGAGGCAGCGGGCCTGATCGGTGGCGTTCTGCACCGATTCCAGCCGCAGCGATCCGCCGAAGCGCGGGCTTGCGAACAGCGCGCAATCGCCAATGGCCGAAATGTTGGGATCAGCCGTCGACAGATATTCATCGACGATGATGCCGGCGGCGACCGGCAGCCCTGCCTCGGCCGCGAGTTCGATGTTCGGCAGCACGCCGACGCCGACCACGACGAGGTCGGCCGGCAGATGCCGCCCGTCGCTCAAGGACACGCCGGTGACCTTGCCGGCCTCGGCTTCGATCGAGGTCGCCTGCACACCGAGATGGATACGGATGCCGGCCTCGCGGTGGCGCGCCTGAAAATATTCGGAGACCTCCGCCGTCACCGCCCGCGCCATCACACGCGGGGCGAGCTCGAGCACGTCGACCTCGAGGCCCTTGATGCGGGCGGTCGCGGCGAATTCGAGGCCGATGAAGCCGGCGCCGATGATCACGGCGCGCGTCTTCGACGGCATGATCGCGCGCAGCGCCTCGCTGTCATCGAGAATGCGCAGATATTTCACGTCGGGCAGATTGGCATTGGGCAAATCGAGCAGGCGATTGCGCGCGCCGGTCGCCAGCACGAGGTGCCAATAGTCCAGCGTCTCGCCGGATGCGAGATGCACCTTACGCGCGGCGCGGTCGATCGAGGCGGCGCGGCCGGCGATCAGTTCGATGCTCTGGTCCTGGTAAAACTTCTCAGGCCTGAACATCAGGCTCTCCGGGCCCGCGGAGCCCTTGATGTAGGCCTTGGACAGCGGCGGCCGCTGATAGGGCAGATGCGGCTCGTCATTGATCAGGCAGATGCGCTCGGCAAAGCCGGCCTGGCGCAGCGATGCCGCGATCTGGTAGCCGCCATGGCCGGCACCGACGATGATCACCGGGCCAGTCATCGGACAGCCCATTTCCGGAAGACACGAGCGTGACCCATGCCGCCTCCTCTCTCGCTGATTTTGCTTGCTGGCCTTGCGAGGAGCCGGCGCTCGTGTCCGTCCCTTGGCGAAAGCGGCTCCATTTGAGCCTATCGTTCCGCCCGGCGCAAGAGCGGTGGTTCGGGGATTGTCACCCCTGCCCTTCTGCGATTTAGTTCGAGCCTCGACCTCCTGCCGGAGAATTTAAGATGACCGCTCCCGTCTCAAAGCCCGACGATCCCGCCCTGCTCAAGGTCGACGGCCCGATCGCGACCATCACGCTGAACCGCCCTGCCGCATTCAACGCGATCGATCTTGCGATTGCCCAGAAGCTCGAGCAGCTCGCAACCTATATCGAAGGCGCCGACGACATCCGCGTCGTGGTGCTCGAAGGCGAAGGCCGCGCGTTCTGCGCCGGCGGCGACCTGCAGACGATCGGGGCCGCCGCCGAAGCCGGCACGGTGACGCCCGTCGTCGGCGAGCTATTGAAGCACTATCACGCCTTCATCGAGATCATCAGGCGCATGCCGAAGATCTCGCTGTCGAGCGTGCACGGCTCGGCCGCCGGCGCCGGCATGGGCCTCGCCTTCGTCACCGATCTCTGCATCGCCGCTGACGATGCCAAGTTCACGCCGGCCTATGCCAAGATCGGGGTGTCGCCGGACGGCGGCTCGACGGTCGGCATCGTCGGCACGGTCGGCTCCCGCCGGGCGCTGCAGATCTTTCTCGCCGAGGATAATTTTACCGCGCAGCAGGCCTATGAATGGGGCTTGGTTGCCAAGACCGTCCCCGCGGCCGAGTTGAAGACCGCGACGCGAAAACTTGCCGAGCGTCTCGCGCAGAACCCGCCGGCTTCAATCGCCGGCACCAAGCAGCTGGTCTATCAAGCGGCGACCACGCCGGTGAAGCAGCAGCTCGATGCCGAGGAGCACAAGATCATCATGGCGATGAACACGGAAGCGTTCCGCACCGCCGTGAAGAAGTTCACGAGCAAGAGCAAGTAGCGGCCAAACGATCGGTGCCGAGGCTATCGCATATGACCTGTGGCGGCGGCCTGCGCGCACGCCTCATCCTTCGAGACGGCGCTGACGCGCCTCCTCAGGATGAGGCTAATCAGCGTCAGCGCCCGTTGAAACTGTAGCCGCGCACTCCGTCCTCATCCTGAGGAGCCCGCCTAAAGCGGGCGTCTCGAAGGATGGCCGCAGGGAAAGCTCTCAAATGCGATATCCCTGCGGTCGGTGGCTCAGCCCTTCGCGGGGCCATTCCTCTGCATGAAGTCGAAATCGCAGCCCTCGTCGGCCTGCAGGATGGTCTCGTTGAACAGCCAGGCGTAGCCGCGCCGCGCCTCTTCCGGCGCGGCCACCGGCTTCAACGCAGCGCGGCGCCGCTCCAGCTCGGCGGCGTCAACCAAGAGCTCGATGCTGCGCTTGGCCACATCGAGGCGGATCATGTCGCCGTTCTCAACCAGCGCCAGCGGCCCGCCGACGGCGGATTCCGGGGTGATGTGCAGCACGATGGTGCCGAACGCGGTGCCGCTCATGCGCGCATCCGAGATGCGCACCATGTCCTTGATGCCGCCGCGCGCGAGCTTCTTCGGGATCGGCAGATAACCGGCTTCCGGCATGCCCGGCGCGCCCTTCGGGCCGGCGTTGCGCAGCACCAGCACGTCGTCGGCGTTGACGTCGAGATCGGGATCGTCGACCCGCAAGGTCATGTCCTCGACGGATTCGAACACGACGGCGCGCCCGGTGTGCTGCAGCAGCTTCGGGCTGGCGGCGGATTGCTTGATGACCGCGCCGCGCGGGGCGAGATTGCCGTGCAGGATGGCGAGGCCGCCCTCCTTCTTGATCGGATTATCACGCGGACGAATCGCATCCTGGCCCGGCACGTCCTCCGCATTCGCCGCGATCTCCCGCAACGTCTGGCCGCTGATGGTCTTGGCATCGAGGTCGACGAGATCGCCGAGCTGCGCCAGCAGCTTCGGCACGCCACCAGCGTGGTGGAAGTGCTCCATATAATGCTCGCCGGACGGCTTGAGATCGACCAGCACCGGCACCTCGCGGCCGATCTGGTCGAACGCTGCGAGGTCGAGCCGGTGCGGCGAGCGATGCGCCATTGCGGTGAGATGGATCAGGCCGTTGGTCGAGCCGCCGATCGCCTGCAGCACGACTTGCGCGTTCCTAAACGAGGCCGGCGTCAACACTTCGCTCGGCTTCGGACCCTTGGTCTTGGCCATCTCCGCGGCAACCTTGCCGCTGGCCTCGGCGAGACGGAAGCGCTCGGCATGCGGCGCGGGAATCGTCGCGCTCATCGGCAGCGACAGGCCCATCGCCTCGATCATGCAGGCCATGGTCGAGGCCGTGCCCATCACCATGCAGGTGCCGACCGATGGCGCCAGCCGGCCGTTCACCGCCTCGATCTCGGCATCGTCCATGTCGCCGGCGCGATATTTCGCCCAGAGGCGGCGGCAATCGGTGCAGGCCCCCAGCACCTCGCCCTTGTGATGACCGACCACCATCGGCCCGACGGGGATGACCACGGTCGGCAGGTCGGCGCTGATCGCGGCCATCACCTGCGCCGGCAGCGTCTTGTCGCAGCCGCCGATCACGATCACCGCATCCATCGGCTGGGCGCGGATCATCTCCTCGGTGTCCATCGCCATCAGATTGCGCAGGTACATCGAGGTCGGATGCGCAAAGCTCTCCGCGATCGAGATGGTCGGGAACACGAAGGGCATCGCGCCCGACAGCATCACGCCGCGCTTGGCGGCTTCGATGATGTCAGGGACGTTGCCGTGGCAGGGATTGTAGTCGCTATAGGTGTTGGTGATGCCGACGATCGGGCGCTCCAGCGCGTCGTCAGAATAGCCCATGGCCTTGATGAACGCCTTGCGCAGGAACAGCGAGAAACCGGCATCGCCATAGCTCGTCAGACCCTTGCGCAAGCCACTCGTCATCAGGGCGCTCCCTTCAGCTTTTGTCGTGGTGGTAAGGCCAGCGCCCTGATTGTCAATAACTCGACTTGCAGGCCTGACGCTTGGTTTCTGGCACTCCTGAGCACCGCGCGGCATTGCCGCACGGGACGGCGCCGAACGCGCAGGGAATCTCCCGTTTCCAGCCTCTCCAGCGTGGATCGGACCCGACCCGCCGCCCAGCCGAAGTGAATTGCATTGAACGCAACTAAGAATGATTAGCAAGTAGTTGCACGGCCGGCCATTCTGTGGAATTGTTCTTGCGAATGACTTGCAATCGCAGGGGCTGCGCGTGAACCAAGCTCCCTGCGTCGATCAGTGTCCTTGGTTCGCGCGGGTTGGTGGATGTCGTGCTGAGAAAGTTGAGCTTGCGGGGCGCAATAACGGCCGCAATTGTCGTCGCCGGTCATCTGGCGAGTTGCGTCTCCGCCTCTGCCGACGACGGTCCACGCGGCCTCGCCTATGCCTGGCCCGGCTCCGCACCGGCCCCCGGCGTCAGCAAGCTGACGGGAGGTTTGCCGTCGGCTCATTCGGAGATCGACACGGAGCACATCTTCGGTTTCAGCATGGGCTCCGACATCGGCAAGCCCGGCGAAATGGAGATCGAGTTCGAGAATGTCGGCGCATTCGGCAAGCGCTCCGGCACTTACGCAGCCTGGGCCAATCTCAATCAGGTCAAATACACGGTCTCGGACAACTTCCGGATCGCGCCAGGATTTGCACTGACCGGACATCACATCAATGGCGTTCCGGGACTTGCCGATCATCGCGACCTCGCTTTCGGCGGGGTGGCGCTCGAACTGCGCTACAAGCTGCTCGATCGTGCCGTCGCGCCCTTTGGGCTGACTCTCCATGCGCAGCCCGGCTGGAGCCGGATCGACGATGGCAGCGGCATGCACATCGCGCAATACGGCGCAGAATTTGCCGCCCTGTTCGATCGCGAGCTGGTCAAGGACAGGCTGTTCGCCGCCTTCAACGTCTGGTACGGGACCGGCGGGACCCGCGAGACCCTAACCAATCTTTGGCGACACGATTCCGAGATGCAGCTCCAGGCCGCGATCTCGTACGCAGTGCATCCCGACCTCGTGCTCGGCCTCGGCGTACGCTACGCGCGGGCCTATGACGGCGGCGGCCTCGACCGCTTTTTGGGAGACGCAGTCTTTGCTGGCCCAACCTTCTCCTACAACATCTCGAAGCAGGTCGGCATCTCCGGCACCTGGCAGATGCAGGTTGCCGGCCAGGCGATCGGCGACGTTCGCAGCCTCAACCTCGATCAGTTCGAGCGGCACCAGGCGCTGTTGCGGCTCAACCTGCATTTCTGATGTGCGGGCCCGCAGTTACGCCCGCGGCCTCCGCGGCGCAACGTTGCCGGGACTGTCGGCCAAGCGCGCCCTCAGGCGCGGCCCTGCGAAGTCGAGAAACGCTCGCAGCTTCGCCGGCATGAAGCGGTTGGGCGAGTAGACGAAGCTGACCGGCTGCGGCGGCGGTTGAAAGTCCTGCAGGACCGCAACGAGCTCTCCAGACCTCAGCGCATCCGACGCCAGATAGGAGAACACGACGGTGATCCCGATGCCTGCGCGCGCGGCATCGATGGCCGATTCCAGATTGCTTGCAATGAAGCGCGACCGAACCGGCACTGCATACTCGGTCTGCCCTCGTTTGAATCTCCACGTGCCCGGCGATTGAAGCGGAGGATAGCTGATGCAGTCGTGGGCGGAGACATCATCGGGAGCCTTCGGCGTTCCCCGCAGCTTCAGATAGGACGGGCTGGCGCAGGCGACGCGGTGAATTTCCCCCACGCGCACGGCGATCAGGCCGCTGTCGGCGAGATCGCCGACACGAAGCGCGACGTCAATGTTCTCGTCCAGAAGGTTGAGCGTCCGGTCCTGCAAGATGAGCTGAACATCCACCTCCGGAAATGCCGCAAGAAACTCGGCCAGGATCGGCTGCAAGCATAGCCGACCGAGCGCGACCAGCGTCGTGATGCTGAGATCACCACGCGGCGTGGTGTATTCGCCGGAGGCAACGCGCTCGGCTTCGGTGAGATCGGCGAGAATTCGCTTGGCCGCGGCGATGTAGGAGCGACCGGCGTCCGTTGGGACGAGCGCGCGGCTCGAGCGATGAAACAGCTTGGTCTGGAGGTGCTCCTCGAGCTCCGAAACCTTCCGGCTCACCGTTGCCAACGGCATTTTCTGACGGCGCGCGGCGGCGGACAGGCTGCCCGCCTCCGCCACCGCCAGGACCACCGACATGCTTTCGAGACGATCCATGGGACACTTCCATATTCTGGAAGGAAAGATCCCGATTTTGCCAGATACCCACCATTTCCGGAAGTGCCTATTCCTCTCCGCACCCAAACCGAAGGAGAGACGAAAATGACCCAGACCAGAACAGGCACTGCCCTCATCACCGGAGCTTCGACCGGAATCGGCGCGATCTACGCCGATCGCCTGGCGAAGCGCGGCCACGACCTCATCCTCGTTGCGCGCAACAGGCAGCGGCTCGCATCGCTCGCGCGCAGGCTCGGCAACGAAACTGGCCGCAAGGTGGAAACGGTGGAAGCCGATCTCACATCCCCTGCCGACCTCCGCCGCGTCGAGCAACTCATCAGAACCAACGGCGACATTTCGGTGCTGGTCAACAACGCCGGCGTCGGCGCCTCGGCCCCGCTGATCGATTCCGACATCGACAAGATGGAAGACATGATCCGTCTCAACGTCGGTGCACTGACGCGCCTGACCTACGCAGCGGTGCCCGGATTCATCGCCCGCGGCCACGGCACGATCATCAACATCGCTTCCATCGTCGCGATCGCGCCGGAGCTGCTCAACGGCGTCTACGGCGGCTCGAAAGCTTTCGTGCTCGCATTCACCCAGTCACTCGTTCACGAGCTCGCCGGGAAGGGCATCCGCATTCAGGCCGTGCTGCCGGGCGCCACTGCGACGGAGTTTTGGGACATCGCGGGCACGCCGGTTCACCAGCTTCCGGCAGAGATCGTCATGTCGGCCGACGACCTGGTCGACGCCGCGCTCGCCGGTCTAGACCTCGGCGAAGTCGTGACGATCCCGGCGCTGGCCGACAAGTCGGAGTGGGATCGCCACGAGAGCGCGCGGCTTGCCATGACGAACAAGCTCTCGAGCACTATTCCCGCCCCTCGCTACAACCTGCACACGCACGTGAATGCGTGAGCGAACAACCGGCATCAAACGGAGATCACCATGTCACGCATCATCAGCCAATCGTCCACCTTATCCATCGCCCTGCGTCGCACGATCAGTTGGCGCGAACAGTCTGAACGCCTGCTCGCTTACGCCGAACCGATCAGCCGGATCGGTCTCTACGCCTCGCTCGCAATCATCTACGCCTGGTTCGGCGGGATGAAATTCACCGACTACGAAGCACAGGGACTCGTACCCCTGGTCGAGAACAGTCCGCTGCTGCGATGGTTCTACACGCTGTTCTCGGTGCGCGGCTTCTCGACCTTCCTCGGCTTCGTCGAACTCAGCATCGGGCTTCTGATCGCGCTCCGCCTGTCCAGCCCGATCTACTCCGCGGCCGGCGGCCTGTTGTCGGCCGGGCTGTTCCTCACCACGCTGAGCTTCATGATCTCGACGCCCGGCGTCGTCGTGCCGGAGCTCGGGGTCCCCGCGATCACGGTCGCTCCGGGTCAGTTCCTGCTGAAGGACGTCGGCCTGCTCGCCGCTTCCTTCTGGGTGTTCACGGACTCGCTGAAGGCTGTCATCCGCAGGTGAGAGCTCAGCCACAGCAACAACCAAAGTCGAAACAGGAGCCCCGCCATGAAAATACGATTCATCCTCGGCGGGGCTCGCGCTGCTCGCAGTGTTCGTCGTCGACAGCAGCGAGAAGGATCTGACCAGCGCCGCGCCGTTCAGCAGAATGACCGTCAAGGAGAGAAACATGAGCAAGCGTCTCGACTACAACCAGATCGCGCCGGCAGGCATCAAGGCGCTCGGCGGCGTCTACGGCTACGTCCTGCAGAGCCAGCTTTCCGCCACGCTGATCGAGCTGGTTTATCTGCGGATCTCTCAGATCAACAATTGCGCCTACTGCCTGGACATGCACACCCGCGACCTGCTCAAGAAGGGAGAGAAGGTCGAGAAGATCGCGCTGCTGCAGGCATGGCGCGAGGCCGGCAATCTCTTCGACGAACGCGAGCAGGCTGCCCTTGCCTGGGCGGAGACGGTGACACGGGTGGCCGAGACCGGCGTGCCCGACGAGGCATACCAGGCCGCACGCGCGGTGTTCGAAGAGCGTGAGCTCGTGGACCTCACGATCGCGATCAGCCTGATGAACGCCTACAACCGCATGGCCATCAGCTTTCGCGCAACGCCGGCGGCTGCCACCGGCTGACGTGTTCCCGACAACATCCTGCACAAGTCGAAAGGACATTCACATGACGAAACCTGGGATCATGATTGCGGCGGCGCTGATCGCCGCAACCAGCCTGGCCTCGCTCTCGGCGCGATCCGAAGAGCCGCGACTGGGAGACATCAAGCGCACACATCTCATGAAGGAAGCACTCAGTGCGCCCGGGCGCGAGGTCGTCCAGGTTCGCGTCGACTTTCCTCCGGGCATCGTTGCCGTCAGGCACAGTCACCCGGGCGAAGAACTCGTCTATCTGATCGAAGGCGAGCTGGAATATCGGCTCGACGGCAGACCGCCCGTCATCCTGAAGGCCGGCGACGTGCTGCTCATTCCTCACGGAGTGCATCATGCCGTGAAGAATGTCGGCAGCGGCAACGCCGCGGAGCTTGCGACCTACATTGTCGAGACCGGCAAGCCGCTGTTGACGCTCGGCCGGTGAACGATCTCTACCGCTTATTCCAGTCGATCACACGATCCGGATCAGCGTCGAACTCCATGCTGCAGAACGTGCCGCCCTGGAAATAGTCGCCGACCGGGTCCGGCTTCAGCTTGGCCTGCTCGGCCATGGCGTGCTCACGGAAATCTTCGGCGCGGCCGGTGGGGCGATAGCCGAATTCGTAGGCGCGGTGGTTGTCCCACCAGGCGCGCTCGTTGAAAGAGGCGCCGTAGAAGATCTCGAAATGGATGTCGGGATGCTCGAGCCCGATGCGGCAGAGCTGCACGAGATCGTCCGGCTTGAGCCAGATCGAGAGCCGGCGCTTGTCCAGCGGCATGTCGCCGAAATTGCCGATGCGCAGGCACGTCACCTTCATCCCGTGCTTGTCGGCGTAGAGCGCGCCGACGGCCTCGCCGAACACCTTGCTGACGCCATAGCGGCCGTCGGGGCGCGGGGTAACGTCGGTGCCGATCTTGTGATGGCGCGGATAGAAGCCGACGGCGTGGTTCGACGAGGCGAACACCACGCGCTTGACGCCCTTGCGGTAGGCCGCCTCGAACAGGTTGTAGCCGCCGATGATGTTGGCCTGGAGGATCTGATCCCAGGTGCCTTCGACCGAATAACCGCCGAAATGCAGGATGCCGTCGACGCCCTCGCAGATCGCCTCGCATTGCGCGAGGTCGGCGAGGTCCGCGGCCTTGAATTTTTCATCGGGGCCGAGATCAGCCGGTGGCTTGATATCGGACAGTAGGAGATCCGGGTAGATCGGCGGCAACAGCTTCCGCAGGCTGGTGCCGATCCCGCCCGAAGCTCCCGTCATCAGAATACGCGGCATGTCGTCCCTCGCCGTTGGTGACCGAATTTGCGATCACGTGTCTCTAATGATAGCAGGATTGTCCAGAGGGAACGAAACGAGAGAACCGGCATGAATGAGGCATCGTCCCACACGGAGGAACGGCCAGGCTGGCGGCCGGCGACCTATTACCCCGATCCCGCGATCAAAGCGCTCGATCCCCGCTTCGAAAAATACTGGCTGAAACTGTCGGCGGTGGAGCGGCTGGCGACCGGCCTGCGCTGGGCCGAGGGGCCGGTGTGGTTCGGCGATGGGCGTTATCTCCTGTGCAGCGACATCCCGAACCAGCGCATCCTCAAGTGGGAGGAAGAGACCGGTGCGGTCAGCGTGTTCCGCAAGCCCTCGAATTTTGCCAACGGCAACACGCGAGACCGGCAGGGCCGGCTCGTCACCTGCGAGCACGGCGGCCGGCGCGTGGTGCGCACCGAGTATGACGGCAGCATCACCGTGCTGATGGATCAATTCAACGGCAAGCGGTTGAACTCGCCGAACGATGTCGTTGTCAAATCGGACGGCTCGATCTGGTTCACCGACCCGACCTTCGGCCTGCTCGGCAATTACGAGGGCTACAAGGCCGAGCCCGAGATCGATCCCAACGTCTATCGACTTGATCCCGATACCGGCAAGGCGACCATCGTCGCCGAAGGCGTGCTCGGACCGAACGGCCTGTGCTTCTCACCGGAGGAGAAGATCCTCTATGTCGTGGAATCGCGAGGCGTGCCCAACCGCAAGATCCTCGCTTACGACGTTTCGCCCGAGGGCAACACGATCGCAAACAAGCGCGTCCATATCGATGCCGGGCCGGGCACGCCCGACGGCATGCGCTGCGACATCGACGGCAATCTCTGGTGCGGCTGGGGCATGGGCGATCCCGAGCTCGATGGCGTCGTGGTGTTCGCGCCCGACGGCGTCATGATCGGCCGCATCGCCCTGCCCGAGCGCTGCGCCAACGTCTGCTTCGGCGGCGTCAAGCGCAACCGCCTGTTCATGGCCGCGAGCCAGTCGATCTACGCGCTGTATGTGAACACGCAAGGTGCTGTGGGGGGATAGGTTTTACATACAGCGCGCCCAACCACCGACCGCCTCTACCCCTTCTTCTCCTGTACCGCCGCGGTCTGCTTGACGAGCGCCTCTTCGAACGCCTTTTCCAGCGATGCCGCATAGACCTTGAACTCGCCCGGGTCGACGAACGGATTGGGTCCGCCGCCGGCGAGCTTGGCGCGCTTCTCGGCCATCTTGTACATCTCGGGATGAGGAGCCAGCAGGATGTCGACCTTCATGTCCTTGGCACGCGCAAAGGTCTTGCGATAGTCGTCAACGATGCCGGCATAGGTCGGCCTGCCGACAAGCCGGTTCAGCGCGACGGTGCCGCTGCAGAAGATCAACACCGAGCGTGTTGCATCGCCATCCTTCACCGAGAATGCCCAGCTGGTGCAGCCCGGCGAATGGCCGGGCGTCTCGCGCGCCGTTAGCGTGACGCTGCCGACCGCGACGTTCTCGCCCTCACGCACCGTGCGGTCGACTTTCACCGGCGGAAAGTCGAGCGCCTTCTCCTCCTGCGCACCCGGATAATAGCCGCCTTCGAGCAACGGCTTGTCGGCCTCGCCCGCGACCATCTGCGCGCCGCTCGCCCGCTTCAACTCGGCGAAGCCGCCGGTGTGGTCGATATGGGCGTGGGTGTTGATGAGATACTTGATGTCGCTGATCTTGAAGCCGAGCTTCTCGATGCTCGTCCTGATCTGCGACGTCGATTCCGGCATCACGGTATCGACCAGAATATGTCCCTGTGGCGATGTGATCAGGTAGGACGCGAGGCCGTTGGTGCCGACATAGTAGACGTTGTCGATGATCTTGACCGGCTCGGTCGGTTCGTTCCATTTCGCCCTGAGCGTGTTGAGCAGATCCTTCACCGTCTGGGCCTGCGCAGCGCCTGACAGCGCCAGCAGCGCAACGAATGCGATGATCAGTTTTCTCACGTTCCGTCCCTTTGCTTTTCTTGATTTGACGGGCTGTTGTCGCCGTAAAGCGGCTGGTCTCACAGCAAAGATGCCGGCTTCCCTGGAAGCCGGCATCCCCTCGCGGCGCAAGCGCCGTATCAACTACGCCGCGTTGAAGCCGGCGACGGCCTTCACTTCGAGGAAGTCCTCGAGGCCGAACTTGCCCCATTCGCGGCCGTTACCGGACTGCTTGTAGCCGCCGAACGGCGCGGTGCGGTCGTTGGGTACGCCCTGCAGGTTGACGTTGCCGGCGCGGATCTGGCGGCCGACGCGCTTGGCGTCCTCGACCGTCGGGCCGGTGACGTAACCGGCGAGGCCATAGGGCGTATCATTGGCGATCTTGACCGCGTCGGCCTCGTCCTTGGCGCCGATGATGGTCAGCACCGGCCCGAATATCTCTTCGCGCGCGATCGTCATGTCAGGCGTGACGTCGGCGAAGATGGTCGGGCGGACATAGAAGCCCTTGTTGACGCCTTCGGGCAGGCCAGGACCGCCGGCAACGAGCGTTGCGCCCTCGTCGATGCCCTTCTTGATCAGGCCCTGGATCTTGTCCCACTGGCCGCGATTGACCACGGGACCGATGGTGGTGCCTTCGGCGCGGGGATCACCGGCCTTGGTCTTGTCGGCGACGGCCTTCGCGATCGCGGCGACTTCCTTCATCTTCGACAGCGGCACGATCATGCGCGAGGGCGCGTTGCAGGACTGGCCGGAATTGTTGAACATGTGCATCACGCCGCCGGTCACCGCCTTCGTGAGGTCGGCGCCTTCGAGGATGACGTTCGGCGACTTGCCGCCGAGCTCCTGGCTGACGCGCTTCACGGTGGGCGCGGCGCGCTTCGCGACGTCGATGCCGGCGCGGGTCGAGCCGGTGAAGGAGATCATGTCGATATCAGGGTGCTCGCTCATGGCGGCGCCGACCTCGGGGCCGAGGCCGTTGACGAGGTTGAACACGCCCTTGGGCACGCCGGCTTCATGGAGGATCTCCGCGAAGATCAGCGCCGAGGTCGGCGTGAACTCGCTGGGCTTCAGGATCATGGTGCAGCCGGCGGCGAGCGCGGGCGCGACCTTGCAGGCGATCTGGTTCAGCGGCCAGTTCCAGGGCGTGATCATGCCGACCACGCCGATCGGCTCGCGCAGCACCATGGCGGTGCCGACCGGCTCCTCGAAATGATAGTTCTTGAGCACGTCGAGCGTGGTCATGAGATGGCCGAGGCCGGCGCCGGCCTGCAGCTTCTCCGCCATCGGCAGCGGTGCGCCCATCTCGTCGGAGACGGCGGCGCCGATCTCCTTGAGGCGGCCCTTGTAGACCTCGATGACCTTGCTGAGCAGCGCGACGCGCTCCTCGCGGCTGGTCTGGGAGAAGGTCTCGAAAGCGCGCTTGGCGGCGGCAACCGCCTTGTCGACGTCGGCCTTGGAGCCGAGCGCAACCTCGTACATCGCCTCTTCCGTCGCCGGATTGATCACGGCGGTGGACTTCTTGACGGCGGGGTCGACCCAGGCGCCGTCGATGTAGAATTGCATGCGATTGACCATCGTTAACCTCTTCTTGGGGGCTTGGAGGGGGCGTTTCGGCAGGCATCCTTGCACGAAAGCGCCGGCAATTGAACCCGCCATATGCGGGGCCAGCGTTGCGGCGAGCGGAGGTTATATGAGCCGATGGCGGGAACGAGGCAAGGTGGCCCCGCAGTCATTCCGGGGCGCGCCTTTTGGCGCGGGCCCGGAATCCATACTCCCGATCGTGGTTATGGATTCCGGGCTCGACGCTTCGCGTCGCCCCGGAATGACGAGGCAGTTACCTCCGCTACACCGCCATCTTCCGATGCAGCACCGGCGCGCCGGTGGTGAGGCTTTCGGCCGCATCGATGATGGCGTTGGCGTCGATGCCATAGTGCCGATAAAGGTCCGCGATGCTGCCGGTCTGGCCGAACTGCTCGACACCGAGCGCCTCGGCGCGATGGCCACGGACGCTGCCGAGCCAGCCGAGCGCAGACGGATGGCCGTCAATCACGGTCACGATGCCGCAGTCGCGCGGCAGCGGCGCGAGCAGCTTTTCGATGTGGCTGAGATGCTGCACGCCGCGGCGGTCGCGCCGCAATTTCCGCGCGGCGGTCCACCCCGAATGCAGACGGTCGGCCGAAGTGATCGCGAGCAGGCCGACGTCACGGCGGCTCTCGCCGATGAAGCCGGTCGCCTCGATCGCTTCGGGCGCGACCGCGCCGGTATAGGCGATCACGACCTCGGCATTCGGGCCCGGCTTGCGCAGCCAATAGGCGCCGTCGGTGATGCCCTGTCGCAGCTCCGGTGTCATGATCCGCTGCGCCTGCTCGATGGCGCGTGTGGAGAGGCGCAAATAGACCGAACCGCCCTCGCCCGGTTCGCGCTGCATGTGCTCGAAGCCGAAAGCCATGATCACGGCGAGCTCGTCGAGGAAGGCCGGCTCGAACGAGGCCAGGCCGTCCTGCGCCATGCCGATCAAGGGCGTTGCGATCGACTGATGCGCGCCGCCTTCGGGCGCGAGCGTGATGCCGGACGGCGTCGCCGCCACCATGAAGCGCGCGTCCTGGTAGCAGGCGTAGTTCAGCGCATCGAGGCCGCGCTCGATGAAGGGATCGTAGAGCGTGCCGACCGGCAAGAGCCGCTCGCCGTTGATCTGGTGCGACAGGCCGAGCGCCGAGAGCATGATGAACAGGTTCATCTCGGCGATGCCGAGCTCCAGATGCTGGCCCTTTGGCGAAGCGTCCCAATTGTAGGTCGAGGGAATTTTCTCGCTGCGGAACAAGTCCGCCTTCTCGGCCCGCGCGAACAGGCCGCGGCGGTTGACCCAGGGGCCGAGATTGGTGGAGACGGTGACGTCCGGCGAGGTCGTGACGATGCGCCTGGCGAGCTCGCTGTCGCTGCGCGCGATCTCGTTCAGCACGAGGCCAAAGCCCTGCTGGGTCGACATCTGCGGCGACGGCTTGAAGGCGAGCTGTTGCGGCACCTCGACGACGGGCGCCGTGAGCCGGCGGCCATCCTGATTGAACGGCACCCGCGCGAGGAAGGCCTCGAGCTCGGCCGCATCCTGCGGCAGCCCTTCGAACTTGTCCCATTCGCGTCCGGGCCGGATGTTCTGACTGTCGCGATATTTCTCCATCTGCGCAACCGTCATCAGGCCGGCGTGGTTGTCCTTGTGGCCCTGGAACGGCAAGCCGACGCCCTTGATCGTGTAGGCGATGAAGCAGACGGGGCGGTCGTGATCGATGGAATCGAACGCCTCCAGCACGCTCGCCATGTCGTGGCCGCCAAGATTCGACATCAGCGCCAGCAGCTCCTCGTCGCTGCGCTTGTCGATCAATTTTGTGATCGGGCCCTGGTCGCCGATCTCGTCATGCAGATGTTTTCGGAAGGCCGCGCCGCCCTGGAAGCACAGCGCCGCGTAGAGCGCATTCGGGCAATT
The DNA here is from genome assembly GCF_020194055.1 of Bradyrhizobium sp. NBAIM03. NCBI lineage: Bacteria > Pseudomonadati > Pseudomonadota > Alphaproteobacteria > Hyphomicrobiales > Nitrobacteraceae > Bradyrhizobium > Bradyrhizobium sp. NBAIM03. Next base: position 92,938 of record NZ_JADYVS010000004.1, read on the forward strand.
GTCGATCCACGTCTTCAGCGCCTCGCCGCCGGGCTCGGCGAAGGCCTCGCGCATCAGGCGGCCGTATTTCACGATGACGACGTCCCAGCCGAAATTGCGGAACATGGTCTCGAACTTTTCCCAGAGCCCCTCGCGCACGACGGCATCGAGCGACTGCCTGTTATAGTCGACCACCCACCAGGTGTTGCGCAGGCCGTGCTTCCAGCCCTCCGCGAGGGCCTCGAAGATGTTGCCCTCGTCCATCTCGGCATCGCCGACGAGGGCGATCATCCGCCCCTCGCGGCGGTCCTTCATCCAGCCATGCGCCTTGACGTAGTCCTGCACAAGCGATGAGAACAGCGTCTGCGCGACGCCGAGGCCGACCGAGCCGGTGGAGAAATCGACGTCGTCGACGTCCTTGGTGCGCGAGGGATAGGACTGCGCGCCCTTGAAGCCGCGAAAATTCTCCAGCTTCTCGCGGCTCTGCCGGCCGAACAGATACTGGATGGCGTGGAACACCGGGCTCGCATGCGGCTTCACCGCGACGCGATCCTCAGGGCGCAGCACGTGGAAGTACAGCGCGGACATGATGGTGGCGAGCGAGGCGGACGAGGCCTGGTGGCCGCCGACCTTGAGTCCGTCGGCATTGGAGCGGATGTGGTTGGCGTGGTGGATGGTCCAGGACGACAGCCACAGCGCCTTGCGGCTGAGGGCGGTCAGGATGTCGAGACGGGCGGGGTCAACGGGCATGGCGATGCTCCGGGAAATATGCACCGATCATACGCCTGCGCGGTGCGTCAAACTTCTCAATTTTTCGCGCCATACCCGCCGATATTGGGATACTTTACCAACGTAGCGGACAAAATGCAGGTTTCATCCCAATGCCCGAGCTCGACGCCATCGACCGCAAGATCCTCAGCCACCTTCAGAACGACAGCCGCCTAACCATGCAGGAGCTCGCCGACAAGGTCGGGCTCTCGGTCTCGCCCTGCCATCGCCGCGTCAAGCTCCTGGAGGAGCGCGGCGTCATCTCGCGCTATGTCGCGACCGTCGACCAGAAGGCGCTGGGACTGCATGTCAGCGTGTTCATCTCGATCAAGTTGGCACGGCAGAAGGAGGAGGATCTCAACCGCTTTGCCCGCGCCATCTCGAAATGGGACGAGGTGCTGGAATGCTATCTGATGACCGGGAACCGCGATTATCTGCTCCGCGTCGTCGCCGCCGACCTCGCCTCCTACGAGACGTTCCTGAAGACCAAGCTGACCCGGCTTGACGGCATTGCCTCGATCGAGTCCAGCTTTGCGCTTAGCCAGGTGAAATATTCGATCGCGCTGCCGGTGTGACCAAGCGTCCGCCGGATTGCATGTTGTCACATGGGCGCAACAAACCCCGCCGATGGTCGTTGTGCTGGTATCCGAGCCGAGAGAAGAACCCATGACCGCAGCCGATCGCAAATCCGAGATATCCAAGCGCGAGCGCATCATCCAGGAAATGGCCGACGATCTCGACGAGGAACTTGAGATGGAGATGGATGATACCCGTCTCGACGAGCTCCTCGACGAGACCGGAACCCTGAGGCCGATGGTCGATCGCAGGCTCTATTTCCGGGAACTGCTCCGCCTCCAGGGCGAGTTGATCAAGCTCCAGGACTGGGTGCAGAGCGAGAGGAAGAAGGTCGTGGTGCTGTTCGAGGGCCGCGACGCCGCCGGCAAGGGCGGCGTGATCAAGCGCATCACGCAACGGCTCAATCCGCGTATCTGCCGCGTCGCGGCGCTCCCCGCGCCGAACGAGCGCGAGCGTACGCAATGGTATTTCCAGCGCTACGTCGCGCACCTGCCGGCCGGCGGCGAGATCGTGCTATTCGACCGAAGCTGGTACAACCGCGCCGGCGTCGAGCGCGTGATGGGCTTCTGCTCGGAGGCGGAGTACCAGGAGTTCTTCAAGACCGTGCCGGAATTCGAGCGCATGCTGATCCGATCCGGCATCATCCTGGTCAAGTACTGGTTTTCGATTACCGACGACGAGCAGCAATTCCGCTTCACCATGCGCATCAAGGATCCCCTGAAGCAGTGGAAGCTGAGCCCGATGGACGTCGAGTCCCGCAGTCGCTGGGAGGCGTACACCAAGGCCAAGGAGACGATGCTGGAGCACACGCATCTGCCGGATAGCCCGTGGTGGATCGTCGATGCCGTGGACAAGAAGCGCGCCCGGCTCAACTGCATCGCACACCTATTGACTCAGATCCCGTACCAGGAGGTCGTGCGGGCTCCGGTGACGCTGCCGCCGCGCGTGCGACATCCCGACTATCAGCGAGGCCCGGTCCCGCCAGAGATGTACGTGCCGGCGAAATACTGACACTCCTACCGCCACGGCTGCACGATGATCTTGGTGTGGGCTTCGGGGTTGGCGAGATCGGCAAAGGCCTTGGCGACGCCGTCGAGGCCGACTTCGGCGGTGACCATCGCGGCCGCGTCCACCTGCCCTTCGGCGATCAGGCGCAGCGACGCAGCAAACTCCTCCGGGGTGTAGCCGAGCACGTATTGGACGTTGAGCTCCTTCATGATGCCGAGCATGGGCTCGCTTCTGTCGCTCTCCATGCAGACGCCGACCACGACGATGCGCGCATCGCGCGGGGCACCCTCGAACACCTGTTGCAACAGGCCGGGCACGCCGACGCATTCGAAGATGATCGCGGGCTTCAACGCGGGCAGCATGGCCTGGAACGGCGGCCGCGCCGCCTTCTCGGCCTCCGACATCTGCGCGTGCTCGGCCCAGGTCGCGTAAGGCTGCGACGTTCGGGGATCGACGACGATGTCGGCACCGAGTTTTGCGGCGAGCGCGCGCCGCGCCGGCGAATAGTCTGCCGCGACGATCGGATGCAGCCGTTTGAGCTTCAGCGCGGCGATCACCGCGAGTCCGACCGGGCCGCAGCCGATCACGAGCGGCACCTCGCCGCCACGGATATTGGCTTTGGCGACGGCATGAACGCCGACGGCGAGCGGCTCGGTCAGCGCGGCATGCTCCGGCGCGAGGCCGTTGGGTACTTCGAGCAGCAGCGCTTCGCTCAGCAGCATCGCCTCGGCATAGCCGCCGATATTGTCGTTGGAGTAGCCGATCCCTTCGATGCCCTGCGGCGTCACCAGCGCGGGAAGCGAGCAGACCTGGGTTCCCGGCTTCAGCTTGCGCGATGTGCCGGGGCCGTAATCGACGATCTCACAGCAGAATTCGTGGCCGAACACGACGTCGCGGCTGAGGTCCATCGGCTTGCGCCCGGTCTTCCGCGCCATCTCCACCATGCGATGGGCGTGCTGGCGCGCGTGCAGGTCGGAGCCGCAGATGCCGCAGGCGAGCGTCTTGACCAGAACCTGGCCGGGGCCCGGCGTCGGCTCGGCCATCCGACCTACGACAATCTCACCGTTCCTGAAAATCGCGGCGCGCATCCGGCTCCTCCCCTTTGGAGCGAGTGATAGCACGAAGCAGGACTTGCAAACTTGCGTCAGGGGTTCGGGGACCGCTCTTCCAGCACCAGCAGCTGGGCGCGGCGCACCCGCTCGCGATGGGCGATATAAAGACCGCTGGCGACGATGAAGGCGGCGCCGACGACCGTCCAGATATCCGGGACCTCGCCGAAGATGAAGAAGCCCAGAATGCTGACCCAGAGCAACTGCGTATAGGAGAACGGCGCCAGCACCGAGGCATCGCCGTAGCGATAGGCCAGCACGATGATCCACTGGCCCACGGTCGAGGCGACGCCGATCACGATGCCCAGCCCGATCGCGGTCCAGCTCGGCGTGACCCAGACGAACGGCACCATGACGCTGAGGATCGCAACGCCGGTCAGCGCGGAATAGGCCATGGTGGTGAGCACCGCTTCGCGACCGCTCATCATCCGCGTCAGGATCAGCGCGGCGGCCCAGCAGAACGCCGAGATGATCGGGAAGAATGCGGCGGCATGGAACGCGCTCGTGCCGGGCCTCAGGATGATCAGAACGCCCGTCAGGCCGATCGCGGTCGCGATCCAGCGGCGCATGCCGACCTTCTCGCTCAGGAAGATGATCGACAGCGCGGTGACGAATAGCGGCGAGACGAAGCCGGTGGCGGAGGCTTCGGCGATGGGCAGAAATGCAAGCCCGGTGATGAAAAACAGCGACGAGCCGAGCAGTGCGGCGCCACGCATCAATTGCAGGCCGAGCCGCTCGGTGCGCATCGCATGCAGTGGCGAGCCCGGCAGCATCACGGGCGTGAATAGCAACGCGAACGTGACGAAGCGGATCCAGGTGATCTCGATCGAGGGCAGGCTGGTCGATAGATATTTCGCGGTGACGTCGGAGCAACCGAGGAAGATCGTCGAGAGCAACACCAGCGCAATGCCCTTGAACGGATGATCGACGCGCGCAGGCGCGCTGCGAGCCTGCTGCTTCTTCTCCGGAACGGGCATGGGAATACTGTCGAGCCTTGCGGCTGCGGCGGGCGGCGGTGTCACGGCTGGAACCCGGGCAAAATGCGAATCGAGAACAGCCGTAAAAAACGACATCTGCCCCGCATTCACAACTTCCGAAAACAGGATGCCGATATGCGCGAGCCGCCGCGCGCGTCAATGCTCCGTTAATATTGCCTGTTGTGCACTACAGCATGGGCAGGCCGCGCGGCTTCGGCCCGCGGGGAAACGCCGCGTCGAGCGCGGCAATCTCGTCCTTCGTCAGCACGAGATCGCCTGCCGCCGCATTCTCGCCGACATGTTCCGCAGACGAGGCCTTCGGAATGGCGAACACCGTAGTCGCACGGGTGAGGAAGCTCAGCGCGACCTGACGCGGCGTCGCACGATGCGCTTCTGCGATGCGCGCCAGCACGGCGCCGCCCTTGCTGCTGCCTGCCGGGAAATCGTCGTGGCCGAAAGGCGAATAGGCAACGACGGCAACATTATGCCGTTCACACCACGGGATCACGGCGTGCTCGATCGCGCGCTCCTTCAGGTGATAGAGCACTTGGTTGCAGGCGATCCGCCCCTCGCCGGAGACTTCGAGAATCTCGTCGAGATCGTCGGCATCGAAATTGGAGACGCCCCAGGATTTGATCTTGCCTGATTGCACCAGCTCCTCGAATGCAGCGACGGTGTCCTCCAGCGGGTAGGAGCCGCGCCAATGCAACAGATAGCAGTCGAGCCGATCGGTCTTCAGCCGCTTCAGCGAGCGCTCGCATGCGGTGATGGTGCCGCGGCGCGAAGCATTGCTCGGCAGCACTTTGGACACGAGGAACACCTCGTCGCGCCGGCCTGCGATCGCATCCGCGATGACGAGCTCGGCATCGCCGTACATCTCGGCGGTGTCGATGTGGGTCATGCCGAGATCGAGCCCGCGCTGCAGCGCCGCGATCGCGCGCTTGCGGTCGCCGTGGTCGAGATACCAGGTGCCCTGTCCGATCACGGAGACGTTTGCGCCGGTCTTGCCGAAGGGTTTCTTGTTCATGGTCGCTCCGATCTCCGCTGTTATTTTTCCCTCTCCCCGTTCTTACGGGGCCGCGACGAGCTTCGCTCGCGCTGAGAGGGTCGGGGTGAGGGGCTGCTTCCGCAAACTCGATAGCAAAGAGACTCGCGGAGGCCCCCCTCACCCGCCGCGCTTTGCGCGTCGGCCTCTCCCCGCAAGCGGGGAGAGGCGAAACGTCAGCGCTACAATCCGCCGATTTCGGCCACCAGCACGCTGCCGGACGACGACTCCGTGATATAGAGCCGATCCTTGTTTTCGCCACCGATCGCGACATTGGTGCAGTTCGGTCCCGCGCACGATTTGATGCGCGCGATCAGTTCCCCGTTCGGCGCGAACACGAAGACGTGGCCGAGCGAGGGGTGGCCGACGAACAGGCGGCCCTTGGCATCCATGGTCAAGCCGTCGGGGCCGCTGGTGCCGAACAGCGAGCAGAAGCGGCCGACCTTGGACACGCTGCCGTCCTTCATGAACGGCAGCCGCCACACCGCGTTGTCGCGCGTCATCGCGACGAACAGCACGGTTTCGGCTGGGTCGAGCACCAGGCCGTTCGGACTGATGCCGGTGTCGAGCAGGCAGTCGAGCCGGCCGTTCGATGCCAGCCGATAAACCCGCCCGCTCGGATCATGCAGCCCGGTCTGGCCCTGATCGGTGAAGTAGATATCGCCGTTGGAGGCGAGATGCAGATCGTTGCAGCCGCGGAACGATTCCGAATTGCGCCCGGTCAGGACCGGCTTGACGCGGCCGGCTGCGGCATCGAGCTCCATGATGCCATGCCTGTAGTCGGCGACCAGGATGCGTCCGTCGGCTGCGATCTTCAGCCCGTTCGGCCAGCCCTCATATTCGATCACGAGCGACCATTCGCCATGGGGCGCGATGCGAAAGATGCGGCCGAACGGAATGTCGACGATATAGAGATTACCGTCCTTGTCGAATGACGGCCCCTCGATGAAGCTCTCGGTCGGTATGTTCGGCCGGTTGGCATCGGCCCAATCGGTTCGCACGCCCTTGCGGCGAAACTTTTCGGGCATGGCGGTGAACAGCCTGGTCTCGATCAGGCGCGGCGGCGTTTCCAGGTACATCATGGTTGTTGTGGATGTTGAAAGGAGCGCGGCACCATACGGCACATTAGCCGGCGCGTCGATTGGGGTGGTCCACATTGCAATGGTGCGGGCGCTGCGTAGGGTGGGTTAGCCCCCGGGGCTGCGCGAAGCGCAGTCCCTTGGCGTACCCCCCTCTTTCGCTTCCGCATTGACGAAGAGTGGTGGGTTACGCTGCGCTAACCCACCCTACGAGACCTATCCCGCCGCGCTCGCGACCTTCGCCTGCTGTGCAGGCACTTCCGTCATCGCAATCAGGCGTTTCAGCTCGGGGATGCAGGAGCCGCAATTGGTGCCGGCCTTGAGCTTGGCGCCGATGTCGGCGGCGGTGCGCGCGCCGCTGGCGATGCTGTCGCAGATGGTGCCGCGGCCGACGCCGAAGCAAGCGCAGACGATGGGGCCGGTCGAGGCCGCGCCTTCGCTTGACCTGCCCGACAGCAGCATGCGGCGCTGCTCGTCGCTGACCTGATCGGCCGCGAACAGGCTCTTCACCACCTCCCAGTCGCCGGCATCATGCGCGGGGCCGACGAACAAGCAGGTCTCGATTCGATCCCCAACAAACGAAGCCGCGCGAAAAACCCCGCCGCCGAAATCGCGATATTCGGCAACATCCTCGCCGGCGACGCTCTCGAGCCAGGCGGGCCAGCGGGCGAGATCCGCGTTGTCGGCGAAGAGATAGCCGAAGCCGCCGCTGACGGTGACGCGCGTCCACAACAGGTTCTGCGGCAGATCGAGCGGGTTGCGCGACAATGCAAAGCCGCGGAAGACAAATTCGTAAGGCGCGATCGCGGCCGGCGTCGCCTTGGCTTCCGGCTGCCCCGAGAACGGATCGGTGAACGGTGCGACCATCGCCCCGACGCGGCCGTGCGAGGCGTTCATCGCGCTCCAGTGGATCGGCACGAACAGGGTGCCGCGCTGCTGCCACTCGCTGACGACGACTTTCAGGATGCACTGGCCGTAATCGGTGGTGATGCGGGCATAGCCGTCATGGACGATGCCGTATTTGCCGGCGTCGTCGGGATGGATCTCGACGAAAGGCTCAGGCAGATGCGCGCCCAGGCGCTGGCTCAGGCCGGTGCGCGTCATGGTGTGCCACTGGTCGCGGATGCGCCCGGTGTTGAGCCTTAAGGGGCGCGACGGACCGGTCTCGCCGCGCAGCGCCGGCACCTCCGGCGCAACGAAGCGGCCCTTGCCGTCATTGGTGAAGAAGCCGCCGGCAGCGAAGAAGCGCTCGCCGGGCGTCCCGCCCTCGCGCACCGGCCATTGCACCGGCTTCAAACCATCGAAGGCATCGTCCGACAGCGAGGTCAGCGCGCCGATGTCGAAATCGCGGCTGCCATTGTTCTCGAATGCCGAGAGCGCGGCATGCTCGCGGAAGATATCGGCGGCCGATTTGTAGTTGAAGCTGTCGCCGAAGCCGAGACGCTTTGCAGTCTCGCTCAGGATCCACCAGTCAGGACGCGCTTCCCCCGGCGCCGGCAGGAACGCGCGCTGGCGCGAGATGCGCCGCTCGGAATTGGTCACCGTGCCCGACTTCTCGCCCCAGGCCAGCGCCGGCAGCAGCACGTGCGGGCCGGCCGCGACGGTGTCGTTGGAGAGCACGTTCTCGGACACCACGAACAGCTCGAGCTTCTTCAGGGCATCGCGCACCATGTCGGCATCGGGCAGCGACACCGCGGGATTGGTGCCCATCACCCAGAGCGCCTTGACCTCGCCGCGGTTGATGGCCTCGAACAGCTGCACCGCCTTCAGGCCTTCATGGGTGGCGATGCGCGGCGCCTTCCAGAACCGCCTGACACGGTCGATGTCGGGCGGCGTAAAGCCCATATGGGCGGCGAGCATGTTGGCGAGGCCGCCGACCTCGCGGCCGCCCATCGCGTTGGGCTGGCCGGTCAGCGAGAACGGCGAGGAGCCCGGCTTGCCGATGCGGCCCGTGGCGAGATGGCAGTTCAGGATGGCGTTGACCTTGTCGGTGCCCTGCGCCGACTGGTTGACCCCTTGCGAATACAGCGTGACGACCTTCTCGGTGTCGCGGAACATCCTGAAGAAGGCGGCGACGTCCTGCTCGGAGAGGCCCGTGGCGAGCGCGGTCGCAGTGACGCTGCCGGCAATGTTGCGCGCGCGCGCCAGCGCATCATCGAAGCCAGACGTGTTCTGCGCGATGTAATCCTGGTCCAGCACGCCATTGTCGGCGAGATGCACGAACAGGCCGGAGAACAGCGCGGTGTCGGTGCCGGGCTTGAGGCCGAGGAAAAGGTCGACATCGCTGGCGGTATCGGTGCGGCGCGGATCGATCACGATCATGCGGGCGCCGCGCTCCTGCCTATTCTTCAGCATGCGCTGGAACAGCACCGGATGGCACCAGGCCGCGTTCGAGCCGACGAAGACGAGCAGATCGGCCTGGTCGAGATCCTCATAGCAGCCAGGCACCGTGTCGGCGCCGAAAGCGCGGCGATGGCCCGCAACCGAGGACGACATGCAGAGCCGGGAATTGGTGTCGACATTGGCGGTGCCGACAAACCCCTTCATCAGCTTGTTGGCGACGTAATAGTCTTCGGTGAGGAGCTGGCCGGAGAGATAGAACGCGACCGCGTTGGCGCCATCGCGCGCCACGATGTGCTGCATGCGGTGGGCGACGTGGTCCAGCGCATCGCTCCAGGCAACGCGCTCCAGCACGCCCTTGCAGCGGATCATGGGATAGAGCAGCCGCCCTTCCAGGCCGACGGTCTCGCCCAGCGCCGAGCCCTTCGAGCACAGCCGGCCGAAATTGGCGGGATGATCGGGGTCGCCCGCGATTGCTGCACCACCCTTACCGTCGGGCGTTGCGAGCACGCCGCAGCCGACGCCGCAATAGGGACAGGTGGTCTTGGTAGTGCGGAGATTTGGATCGATCGCCGTCATATCACGCCGCTTTCGAAGGCTGCGCCAGCGCGCGGCCGAACATCATGTCGGTGCGGATCGAAGCGACCTTGTCGCGATTGCGGATCAGCTCGAGGTACCAGAGCGCATCGATCGTATCGCCGATCAGCACCGCCCCGGTGAGCCGACCGTCGGCGATGACGAGCTTCTTGTAAGTACCGCGCCTGCGATCCGACAGCACGAGGCTCTCGCTGCCCTCCCCGCCCACGAAGTCGCCAGCGGAGAACACGCTGACGCCGGAGACCTTCAGATTGGTCGAGACCACGCTGCCCTGATAGGCGGCGGGCCGGCCGGCCAGATGCTGCGCCAGCACGCGCGCCTGCTCGTAGGCGGGCTCGACCAAGCCATAGCAGGTGCCGCGATGCTCGGCGCATTCGCCAAGCGCAAAGATGTCGGACGCGGAGGTCTGCATCACGTCGTTGACGACGACGCCGCGGTTGACCGCGATCCCCGCCTCCTTCGCCAGCGCGACGTTCGGCTTGATGCCGGCGGCGAAGATCACCGCATCGGCCTCGATGCGGCTGCCATCGGCGAGCTCGACGGCCTGGACGTGGCCCTTGCCGTGGATGCGGGCCGTCGCGGCATTGAGCATGACGCGGATACCCTTGCGCTCGACTAGCGTCTTGAGCAGGTCGGCCGCGGGCGCGTCGAGCTGACGCTCCATCAGCCGATCCATCAGATGCAGCAGCGTCACGGGCGCGCCGGCCTTGGCGAGACCGTAGGCCGCTTCCAGCCCGAGCAGGCCGCCGCCGACCACGACGACGCGCTTCCTGGCCGCGGCCAGTGTCAGCAGCAGGTCGACGTCGCGGGTGTCGCGAAACGTGTGCACGCCGGCAAGATCGGCGCCTGGCACGTTGAGCCGCAGCGGCGTCGATCCCGTGGCGAGCACGAGCTTGGAATATTCCATGCTCTCCTCGCCCGCGATCTTGAGCTCACGGCGGCCGACATCGATCTCGCTGACGCGATAGCCGTACCGCACCGTGACGCCGCGGTCTCGCCACCAACCGGCCGGCCGCAGCTCGATCTCGTGCGAGCCGGTCTCGCCCGCCAGCACGGAGGAGAGGAGCACGCGATTGTAAGCGAGCCGCGGCTCTTCGCCGATCACGGCGACCGCATAGCGGCCGAGCGCGGTCTTGGCGAGCTCGTCGACCAGACGCGCGGCCGCCATACCGTTGCCGACGATGACCAGCGGTTCACTCACAACGCATCTCCTATTCGGCGGCCTGCGCTTGCGCGCCGTAGGCCTCGGACATCATGTAGCCGGACAGCACGCCATAGGCGTCGCTCCAGGCTGCGGCGAGTTCAGGCGTCCAGGCTTCGCCAAGGCCCTTCTCGAGGGTCCACAGCAAGGTGGCGCCGACCACGGGGTAGTGCTCGGCCTTGGCGCCATAATCGACGTGACGCTTGGCGAGCGCGGAGGCCGCGGGAAGAATCGATTCCAGGTTCGACAAGCCGCCGACTACGGCGGCGAGCATGCCCATCAGCTTCTTGCGCTGCTCGGTCATGTCCTCGGGAAACATCGCGCGCACGGACGGCGCCACCTCGAACAGTCGGTCGTAGAACAGCACCGCGGCGGCTTCCGAAATCGGGGCGACCTTGGCGAAGCTCTGCTGAATGAGAGTAATCTGCTCGGGCGTCATGATGTTCTCCTGTCTGTTTCGGTCTGCCTTCGTCCGCGCCATTGCGGACAAAGTTCATGGATCAAACGTCATCAGAGAGACTTCTCCCCGCGTACGGGGAGAAGCGACATTCGTGCCAGTTTGTCGTGCTCACACACGCGCCTCGGCGAGGCTTGGCGCGCCTTCGCCCTGCGGGCTGCGACGCAGGTAGAACCACCAGGTCAGAGCGAGGCAGGAGGCGTAGAAGGCGAGATAGACCACGAGCGCGAGCTGCGGCCCGCCGGTCATGGCGATCGACTTGCCGAAGCCGCTCGGGATCAGATAGCCGCCGACGGCACCGACCGCGCCGATGAAGCCGACCGCCGCGCCGCTCTCGATGCTCGCGGTCTTCAGGGCAGCGCTGCGTGCCGCATCGCCCTTGCCGCGCACCTTGAACAGGTTCTCCTCGCGGAAGATCGAGGGGATCATGCGGTAGGTCGAGCCGTTGCCGATGCCCGTCGTCACGAACAGGATCAGGAACATCGACAGGAAGCCGATGAAATCCTTGTGCCCCACGAAGTAAAGCGCGCCGACCGTGGCGCCCGCCATCACAATGAAGTTCCAGAAGGTGATGATGGAGCCGCCGACCCGGTCTGCGAGCCAGCCGCCGAGCGGACGCGACAGCGAGCCGACCAGCGGGCCGAGGAAGGCGATCGAGATCGTCACGGTGGGGAATTGCGTCTTCAGCAGCAGCGGAAACGCCGCCGAATAGCCGATGAAGGACCCGAACGTGCCGATATAAAGATACGCCATGATCCAGGTGTGCTTGCGCTTGACGATCGCGAGCTGGTTCTTCACCGACGATTTCGCCGTGGTGAGGTTGTTCATGAAGAACACCGCGCCGAACACCGCGATTGCGATCGGCAGCACCCACATCAGGCCGGCATTCTGCAGGAAGATGCCGTCGACGGGCGTCGCCTGATACAGGTTGAGGACGGCGAGCGTCATCAGGATCGGGGTCAGGAGCTGCACGCTGGAGACACCGATATTGCCGCCGGCCGCGTTGAGGCCGAGCGCCCATCCCTTCATCCGGTCGGGAAAGAAGAAGGAGATGTTGGTCATGCTGGAGGCGAAATTGCCGCCGCCGAGACCCGCGGTCGAGGCGACCAGCAGCATGAGCCAGAACGGCGTGTCGGGCTGGCTGACGAAATAGGCGAGCGACAAGGTCGGGATGAACAGGATCGCCGCGCTGAAGATGGTCCAGTTGCGGCCGCCGAACGTCGTCACCGCGAAAGTATAGGGAAAGCGCATGAAGGCGCCGATCAGGCCCGGCACGGCGACGAGCTGGAACAGCTGGTCGGTGGTGTAGTGGAAGCCGGCCTGCGGCAGCTTGGTGGTGACGATGCTCCAGATCAGCCAGACCGAGAAGCCGATATGTTCGGCGACGATGGACCAGATCAGATTGCGCCGCGCGATCGACTTGCCGGTATTGTTCCAGAACGCCTCATCCTCGGGGCGCCAGTCTGAAATCCAGCTGGAGTTCAGGGTCGGATTCTTCGTCATTGCGTATCCCTTCCAGGCTCACCGCTGCGTCGTTGCAGGCTCTGCCTCCGGCCACGGAGGCGCGCTCCGAGGCTTCACCCCGGTGGCGAGATCACGATGCTGATTGATGATGTTGAGGGACGTCGTCGTTGGCGTCGCGCAAAGACGTTTCAATTTCCGTGCCAGTTGCGCGCACGCAGGAAACACAGGGATTTCAGGATGTTATTCGTATTGCCCGAATCGTTTGCAGGGCTTTTCCGCACGCAAAATTTGCGTTTCGCTCAATCCCTGTGCGACGCACAAGGATTGAGCTTGATGTCGATTAATTAAGCGCGGGCGTATCCCGCGTGAACGCGTGATCTACGCGGCTTCGACGAAGCGATGACGCTCGTAGAGGAATTCGAGCACGCGCTGGCGGCACTTCAGATAGGTGGCGTTGGTCGCGAGGTCGAGCCGCTTGCGCGGCCGCGCCAGCGGCACCTCCAGCACCTCACCGATGCGCGCGCTCGGTCCGTTGGTCATCATCACGATGCGGTCGGACAACAGCACGGCCTCATCGACGTCGTGGGTGATCATCAGGATGGTGTTGCCGAGCTTCTGATGCAGCGCCATCACCGAGTCCTGCAAGTGGGCGCGGGTCAGCGCGTCGAGCGCGCCGAACGGCTCGTCCAGCAGCAGCACCTTCGGCTCCATGGCCAGCGCCCGCGCGATGCCGACGCGCTGCTTCATGCCGCCGGAGATCTCCGATGGACGCTTGTCCCTGGCATGGGCCATCTGCACGAGGTTGAGATTGTGCATCACCCAGGCGTCGCGCTCGGCACGGGACTTGGTCTTGGCGAAGACCTTGTCGACGCCAAGCCTGACGTTTTCGTAGACGGTCAGCCACGGCAGCAGGCTGTGGTTCTGGAACACCACGGCACGATCGGGCCCCGGCGAGTTCACCTCGCGGTTTTCCAGCAGCACGCCCCCCATCGTGGCGCCGGTCAGCCCTGCGATGATGTTGAGCAGGGTCGACTTGCCGCAGCCGGAATGGCCGATGATCGAGACGTATTCGCCCTTCTCGATCGTCAGATTGATGTCCTTGAGCACCTCCGTGGTGGCGGTGCCGCGGGTGAAGACCTTGTCGATGTGGTCGAGTTTCAGGTAGGCGGTCATGTCCCCTCTCCTCAGTTCTGCGCGGTGCCGCGGGTGACGACCTTGCCGAGCCCCGCGATCAGGCGGTCAAGCACGAAGCCGATGATGCCGACATAGAACAGCGCCAGGATGATCTCGCTGATATGCGAGGAGTTCCAGGCGTCCCAGATGAAGAAGCCGATGCCGACGCCGCCGATCAGCATTTCGGCGGCGACGATCGCGAGCCACGACAGGCCGATGCCGATGCGCAGGCCCGTGAAGATGTAGGGCGCCGCCGCCGGGATCATGATCTTGGCGAAGAATTCCAGCGGATTGAGCTGCACCACCGCGGCGACGTTGCGATAGTCCTGCGGGATGTTGCGGATGCCGACCGCGGTGTTGATGATGATCGGCCAGATCGAGGTGATGAAGATGACGAAGATCGCGCTAGGCTGGCCGTCGCGGAAGGCCGCGAGCGAGAGCGGCAGCCAAGCGAGCGGCGGAATCGTGCGCAGCACCTGGAACAGCGGATCGAGCCCGCGCATCGCCCAGACCGACTGCCCGACCAGCACGCCGAGCGCGATGCCGGCGATGGCCGAGAGCGAATAGCCGAAGGCGACGCGCTGGAGACTGGCGGACAGATGCCAGAACAGGCCCTTGTCGATGCCGCCACGGTCGAAGAACGGATCGAAGATCAGCTCCTTGGTATCCGCAAACACTTTTGAGGGCGGCGGCAGCGCCGAGCCGGCTCTGCGGCAGACCAGCTCCCACACCAGCGTCAGCAGAGCGATCACGACCAGCGGCGGGATCACGCGCACGGCGGTCTCGCGTGCCATGCGTGCGTAAGCCTCAGTACGCGGGGGACGCTTCGGCGTCAGCGTGACGACCGGCGCAATCGTTGCGGCAGGCGTCGCGGTCTCAACCTCGATCTTCGTGGCAGTCATGTTCATCGCTATCTCTCTCCGGCGTGGCAGGGACGATGCGGCCGCCCCTAAAGGCGGCCGCAGGGCTCCATCAGACTTCGACGCGCTTGATCGCGAGCGACTTCAGATAGGCGGCCGGATTTTCGGGGTCGAACACCTTGCCGTCGAAGAAGGTCTCCTTTCCGCGCGAGGTGGTGGCCGGAATGTCGGCGGCGGCGACGCCGAGGGTCTTGGCCGCATCGCGCCACATGTCCTCGCGGTTGACCTTGGCAATCAGCGCCTTGGTATCGAAGTTCGGCTCATACTTGCCCCAGCGGATGTCCTCGGTGAGGAACCAGAGATCGTGGCTCTGGAACGGATAGGAGGCATAATCGCGCCAGTACTTCATGACGTGCGGCGAGTTCTCGACCACCTTGCCGGGGATGCCATAGTCGAACTTGCCGGCGGTGCGATCGTAGACGTCCTCGACCGGGCAGTTGATCCACTGCCGCTTGGCCATGATGGCGGCCAGCTCCTGCTTGTTTTCCGCCTTGTCGGCCCATTGCTGGGCTTCCAGCACGGCCATCAGGATCGCCTTGCTGGCCTTCGGGTATTTGTCGACGAAGGCCGCGCGCATACCGAAGGACTTCTCCGGATGCTTATTCCAGATCTCGCCGGTGTTGACGGCGGTGTAGCCGATGCCCTGGTGGATGAGCTGGAGATTCCAGGGCTCGCCGACGCAGAAGCAGTCCATGGTGCCGACCTTCATGTTCGCCACCATCTGCGGCGGCGGCACCACGATGGTCTCGATGTCCTTGTCGGGATCGATGCCGCCGGCGGCGAGCCAGTACCGGATCCACAGATCGTGGGTACCGCCGGGGAAGGTCATCGCAGCCTTCACGGCCTTGCCGGACGCCTTCTTCTTCTCAAGCGCCGCCTTGAACGGCGCCGCATCGGTGCCGAGCTTGAGGTCGGCATATTCCTTGGCGACCGAGATGCACTGCGCATCGAGATTGAGCCGCGCCAGGATGTACATCGGCGTCGGCTGGTTGTTCTGCGTCACCTTGCCGGCCGAGATCAGGTACGGCATCGGGGTGAGGATGTGCGCGCCGTCGATGCCGTTGCCTTCGGAGCCGAGCACGAGGTTGTCGCGCGTGGTGCCCCAGGACGCCTGCTTCTGCACGTCGGTGTCAGGCACGCCGTGCTTGGCGAACAGGCCCTTGTCCTTGGCGACGAACAGCGGGCCGGCATCGGAGAGCGCAATGAAACCGAGCTTGGCTCCCTTGACCTCGGGGCCTGCGTCCTGCGCGAAGGCGCCGGCGGGGAAATTCAGCTTGGCGGCGGCGAGCAGTGCGGCGGTCGAGCCGGTGGCTTTCAACAATTGACGGCGGCTGAGGCCAGTCTCGGAGGGCCGGCGAATGCGCTTGGTCATAGGTCGTGTCGTCCTTTTGCGTCGTTGCGGAATGATTGCGTCAGTGCGCACGAGCAGCCCGTCCGTCCGTGACGCCAGAAAAAGGCGCATGCGAACGCGCGACGGGGAGACCCCGTTTGGGTGCGTCAGCAATTCGGATGAGAAGTCTCGCGGGACGGCTTCAATGGCGTCGACCTGGAACTATTCAAGCTTCATGCCAAGCCCGCCACCGCCAAAAATGATGGATAATCAGACGCTTGGTAATTCCGCGCCTGACTAGCGCAGCCCTGTTCCGCACGCGAAATTTGCGGTCTGCTCAATCCTTGTGCGCCGCACAAACGTTGTGCAGTCGCTCAAGCAAGAGGCGGCGCAGTTCTGCCAATCATCCCCCTGCAGCTGACATCTAGATGAATTTGCTAGCTTTTTCGATCGACGCGCCACGGCACACAAATTGCTTCTAAGGTTGCGTCAACGACGACTGCGGCTTGGCCGCATTGATGCAGCCTCTGGCGGCTGCATCCCGGAAGCTCACCTGCTTCGCGGTCTCCGGCTTCAGAGTCCTCGTGACGCGATTCCCAAGGCTTCCAAACTTTCCATAGCCCTCGTGCGCGGCAGGCTGCCCGCACGGCCGATGACGTTCAGCCGCGCCCTCGTCGGGGGCGTGTCGATCTCACTTACGAAGCAAAGGAACCATTGATGTCGTATCTCGCGCCTTCGGAATTCGTCACCAAGATGGTGGATGCGGGCGAGTCCAAGATTTTCATGTCCACCCGGGATACCATTATCCGCGCCTACATGGCCGGCGCGATCCTGGCCCTCGCCGCCTGGTTTGCCGTCACGATCACCGTGAACACCGGCCAGCCGCTGGTCGGCGCGCTCTTGTTCCCCGTCGGCTTCGTCATGCTCTATCTCCTGGGCTTCGACCTCCTGACCGGCGTGTTCGTGCTCTCGCCGCTCGCGCTGATCGACAAGCGCCCGGGCGTTACGCTCAACGGCGTGCTGCGCAATTGGGGTCTCGTCTTCGTCGGCAATTTCGCCGGCGCCTTCACCGTCGCCTTCATGATGGCCTTCGTCACGACCTTCGGCTTCACGCAGGCGCCCGACAAGGTCGGCGCCGCCATCGGCAATATTGGCGAGGGCCGAACCCTTGGCTATGCCGCGCACGGTGCGGCCGGCATGGCGACGCTGTTCCTGCGCGGCATGCTCTGCAACTGGATGGTCTCGACCGGCGTCGTCGGCGCCATGATCTCGACTTCCGTCCCCGGCAAGGTCATCGCGATGTGGATGCCGATCCTGGTGTTCTTCTACATGGTGTTCGAGCATTCCGTCGTGAACATGTTCCTGTTCCCGTCGGGCCTGCTGCTCGGCGCGAAGTTCTCGATCATGGATTATCTGATCTGGAACGAGATCCCGACCGTGCTCGGCAACCTCGTCGGCGGCCTCGCCTTCACCGGCATGACCCTCTATGCCACCCATGTCATGACCCTGCCGAAGCGCCAGGCGGAGAAGCCCGCGAAGCCCCGCGTCGCGGCCTGATCGAATAGGTCTCGACAGGGGAGCCTCGCCCAAGCACGGTGAGGCTCCCCTCTCCCGGTGATGACGATGCCCCGCGGACTCCAGATTTCGGTCGGCCAGCATTCCGACAAGGGTCGCAAGCCCATCAACCAGGACTTTCACGGCGTCCTGATTCCGGAAGAGCCGCTGCTCAGCCTGAAGGGCATCGCGGCCGTTCTCGCCGACGGAATTTCCTCGAGCACGGTAAGCCAGATCGCCAGCGAGTCGGCGGTCAAGAGCTTCCTGATGGACTATTACTGCACGTCGGAGTCGTGGACGGTGAAGACCTCCGCCCGCCGTGTGCTGGAGGCGACCAATTCCTGGCTGCATGCGCAGACGCGCAAGAGCCAATATGCCTATGACCGCGACAAGGGCTATGTCTGCACGCTCAGCGCCATGGTCATCAAGGCAACCACCGCGCACATCTTCCATGTCGGCGATTGCCGCGTCTATCGCGTCGCCGGCAAGGCGCTGGAGCAACTGACCGACGATCACCGCATCATCGTCTCGTCCGAGCAGACCTATCTCGGCCGCGCGCTCGGCATCAATCCGCAGCTCGAGATCGACTATCAGGCGATCGAAATCGAGGCCGGCGACACCTTCCTGCTGGCAACCGACGGTGCGTACGAGTTCGTCGATGCGCGTTTCGTCACGAGTGCAATCGACGAGCACGCAGCCGAGCTGGACGGGGCGGCGAAGGCGATCGTGGAGGAAGCCTATCGGCGCGGCAGCGACGACAACATCACCGTGCAGATCCTGCGGATCGATGCGGTGCCGCAGCGCGATCCGGCCGGCATCTTCAATCAGAGCTCGGAATTGCCGCTGCCGACGCTGCCGGAGCCGCGGGCGATCTTCGACGGCTACCGGATCGTCCGCGAGATCCACGGCAGCAGCCGCAGCCATATCTACCTCGCCGTCGACACCGAGACCGAGCAGCCGGTCGCCCTCAAGCTGCCGTCGGTCGACCTACGCGACAACGCCGCCTATCTCAAGCGCTTCTTGATGGAAGAATGGATCGCACGCCGGATCGACAGCCCGCATGTGCTCAAGCCGCTGTCGCAGTCGCGGCGACGCGGCTATCTCTACGTCGCGACCGAGTTCGTCGAGGGGCAGACCTTGAAGCAGTGGATGACCGACAATCCGCGGCCCGATCTCGAAACCGTGCGCGGCCTCATCGAGCAGATCGCCGCAGGCCTGCGCGCCTTCCATCGCATGGAGATGCTGCATCAAGACCTCAGGCCCGACAACATCCTGATCGACAAGACCGGCACCGCCAAGATCATCGACTTCGGATCGGTCAGGGTCGCCGGCGTGGCCGAGGCGGCGCCGCCAGGGGAGGCCGACGAAATCCTGGGCACCGTCCAGTACACGGCGCCGGAATATTTCCTGGGGCAAGGCGGCTCGCCGCGCTCCGACATGTTTTCTCTGGCCGTGATCTGCTACCAGATGCTGACGGGAAAGCTGCCCTACGGCACCCAAATCGCCAAAATCCGGCGCAAGGCGGATGTGCGAAAGCTTAAATATCGCGCCGCCGACGATGACCGCAACGTTCCCGCCTGGGTCGACGGCGCGCTCCGGCGCGCGCTCCATCCCGATCCCTACAAGCGGCACGAGGATCTCTCGGAATTCATCTTCGAGCTTCGCACGCCCAACCCGGCCTATCTCGACACGCGCATCACACCGCTCCTGGAGCGCAGCCCGCTGATGTTCTGGAAGCTGACAACGGCGGCGCTCGCCTGCGCCCTCGTCGTGCTGCTGGCCTTGCTGCATGCGCGCTGATCAAGATTGCCGCTCGCCACATGATTAATAGCGAGCGGCGCAGCCAGCCCGCCTGCGCTTCTGCTCTGGCAAGCCTCAAACGGGGGCCGCGATCTCGGCGACGAAGTCGCGATAGGAGCGCAAGGGACGGCCCAGCATGCCGGTCAGACGCTCGACGTCGCCGGGCTCAGGGATCATTCCCTCGGTGAGGAAGCGCTCGCCCATCACCCGCATGTCGAAAGCCATCCAGGGCGGCATGAACTGGCTGAGGTTCTTCTCGAACCCTGCGGTGTCGTCTCCGCCGTAGGCGATCGCGCGGCCGAGCACCTCCGACCAGATCGCGGCGGCCTTCGCGCCAGTGAGTGTCTCAGGGCCAACAAGATTGATGCGTTCGAGCGGAAGCGGCGCTGCGGATGTCTCGCGGCGGATCAGTTCGATCGCAGCGATCTCGCCGATGTCGCGCGCGTCGATCATCGCAAGCCCCTTGCTGCCGATCGGCATCGGGTAGACGCCATATCCGGTCACGGCATCCTTGATCATGAGCTCGTTGTTCATGAAATAGGCGGGCCGCAGGATGGTCGCCTTGAAGCCCATCTGCTCGATCATGCGCTCGACCCCGAACTTACCGGCGAAGTGCGGCACATTCACGTAGAGGTCGCTGTGAATGACCGAAAGATAGACGAACCGCTCGATGCCGGCTTCGCGGGCAAGGTTGAGCGCAGTCAGCGCCTGAGTGAATTCGTCCGGCACCACGGCGTTGAGCAGGAACAGCGTCGAGACGCCCGAAAACGCAGCGCGCACGGAATCGACGTCCAGCAAGTCGCCTTGTGCGACGGCGACACCTGCCGGAAGGTTGGCCTTCTCGGGATTTCGGACGAGTGCGCGCACATCGGCGCCGCGCTTGACGAGTTGCTCGACGACGTTGCGGCCGATGGTGCCGGTGGCGCCGGTAACGAGGATGGTCATGGGATCACTCCGGTTGGGTTTTGGAAGACACCCGGAAACTAATGATCCACACGCGAGCCGATAGACGCTATATTTGGACAGACCGTCTCACTGGTGGAACAGATGGATTTGCTTGCGCTTGCCGATTTCAATCTCGTCGCCCGTCACGGAGGGTTCGGAAAGGCCGCGCGGGCAGCGGGACGTCCGAAAGCGACCTTGTCTCGACGTGTGTCCGAACTGGAGAGCAGTCTTGATCTGCGTCTGTTTGAGCGCGGCGGGCGCACGCTCAAGCTCACCCAGGAAGGGCGCGCGCTCTATGAACGGACGGGCGCACTTCTCACCGAGCTCGACGAAACCGCGGCCGCGATCGCCTCGGGCGGAGACAAGCCAAAGGGCAGGCTGCGGATCAGCGCACCCCTGCTCTTCTCGCAAACCGCGATGGGCCGTCTCGCGGCCGGCTTCGCCCTTCGACATCCGCAAGTCCGGCTCGAAGTTACGACCGATGACCGCTACGTCGACATGATCGAGGAAGGCTTTGATCTCGTGATCCGGGTCAATCCCGATCCGGATGAAAGCCTGGTCGGCCGCATCTTCTTGCGCGACCGAATGCTGGTCGTCGCCAGCCCCGCTCTGAAGCACCCGAGAGGAAACCTCGCCGTTCCGGCCATCGTGCGCGGCGATGACAAAGCTGCGGTTTGGGACATCAGACGGCCAAGCGGCCCATCGCACATCGCGATCGATCCCGTGCTTCGACTGTCATCCCTGATGATGGTTCGCGATGCCGTGAGAGCCGGTATCGGTGCCGCAAGGCTGCCGCTGTCGCTCGTCAGCCACGATCTTGCCGCCGGCACGCTCGTTCGATGGGGCGACGTCGAGGGAGCCGACATCGCCCTATGGACGCTCTATCCCTCGCGGCGATTGCTCAGTGCGCGCGTCTCCGCTTTCCTCGATTATCTGAGAGACGCCTTTCCAAAGGGAACGCCCGACGAGTTGGCAGCCTATATCGGGGGATGACTGAGATTTCGCATCCTCACGCCGGCTCGGTCGCCTTCATCCCGAGCGGCTTCGGTGCCATGCCGCCGCCCGGCTTGAGGTGGAATTCGTAAGTCATCAAATGCCACCGCCCGTTCGCCTTGGTACCGTCGGGCATCTCAAGGTCGTTGCGCGGCTCGACCTTGGCGACGAGGTCGTCCTTCACGCCGAACACCACGTCGGAGTCGAGATATTTGTCACCGTCCATGAAGACGTGCGTGATCAGCGGCTCATAGCCTCTGGCATTGACCAGGAAGTGCACATGCGCCGGGCGCATCGGGTGGCGGCCGGTCTGCACGATCATTTCGCCGACCGGACCATCGGTCGGGATCGGATAGCTGCACGGCAGGATGGTGCGGAAGAAGAAGCGGCCATCGTCATCGGTGATGAAGCGCGCCCGCGCCGAGGCGCCGACCTCATCGTAGTTCGGCTTCTGGGAATCGTAGAAGCCGTCGTCATCGGCGTGCCAGACGTCGACGGGAACGCCGGCGAGCGGCTTGCCCTCGAGATCGGTGACGCGGCTCTGCACGAACATCCGCTCGCCGGTCTGGTTGTTCGGCGAGATGTCGGCGCCGTGCGCAGTCACCTTGTGCTCGCCGACATAGAACGGGCCGAGCACTGTGGTCTCCGTGGCACCGTCGCGATCTCTGTGATTGACGGCGTCGACCAACATGGAGACGCCGAGCACGTCGGACAAGAGGATGAATTCCTGGCGGGTGTCGGTGCATTTCTGCCCGGTCCGGGTCAGGAAATCGATGGCATATTCCCATTCCGCGAAGGTGAGACCGGTCTTGCTCACGTAATCGTGCAGCGAGCTCACCAATTCCTGCAGCAGAAATTTCGCGCGCGCATCGGGCGTGTGGTCGAAGCTCCTGACGACGGCTTCGGTGAGTTCGGTCTCGGTGAACTGAGTCATGGTGCGTTTGCCCTCGCGTTCTTCTGGTTGGCCCTGGCGGGCTCCTTGCGTTCCGAGCCCGAGTCTACACCAGCCGGCCCGGCCTCGTTAAGCGCAACCGGCTTGGAATGCGGCCGTCATTTCGGTATCAACTTTCCGACAAAACGCCCCGGAGGAACTGATGCTCGCCCCCACCCCCGCTTCGCCCGAATCCGTCGGCATGTCCAAGGCCGCGCTCGACCGCGTCGATGCGCATCTCAAGCGCCGGTACATCGATGCCGGGCGTTTCCCGGGCACGCATCTCCTGGTCTACCGCCGCGGCAAGGTCGCGCACAGCTCGGTGCAGGGCTTTGCCGATGTCGAGCGCAAGGTGCCGGTGAAGGACGATACGATCTATCGCATCTATTCCATGACCAAGCCGCTCACCAGCGTCGCCTTCATGATGCTGGTCGAGGAAGGCCTCGTCGCCATCGACGAGCCCGTCGCGAAATATATTCCGGAGTGGAAGGACCTCGGCGTGTTCGTCGCCGGCACCTATCCGGCGTTCCTGACCCGGCCGCCGTCGCGGCCGATGCTGATCGTCGACCTCTTGCGCCACACCTCCGGCCTAACCTATGGCTTCCAGCAACGCTCCAACGTCGATGCCGCCTACCGCAGTGAAAAGATCGGCGAGGTCGAAAAATCAGGCACACTCCAGACCATGGTCGAGGGCCTGGCCAAGATCCCGCTGGAGTTTTCGCCGGGCGAGTCCTGGAATTACTCCGTTGCGACCGACGTGATCGGCTATCTCGTCGGCAAGATCTCCGGCATGCCGTTCGAGCAGTTCCTGAAACAGCGCATCCTCGATCCACTCGGCATGACCGACACCGACTTCCACGTCCCGGCCTCGAAGGCGCATCGCTTCGCCGCCTGCTATTCCGCCGATCCCGGCGGCGGCATGACCTTCCATGCGGGCCAGCGCCGCGAGGGGTTGACGCTCCAGGACGACCCGGCAACGAGCTCGTTCCTGTCGCCGCCCTCGTTCATCTCCGGCGGCGGCGGGCTGTGCTCGACCGTTGCCGACTATCTGACCTTCTGCCGTGCGCTGCTCAATGGCGGCGAGCTCGGCGGCGTCAGGCTGATCGGGCCGAAGACGCTGGCGCTGATGACCACCAACCACATTCCGGGCGGCCGTGCGCTGCCGGACGTCTCGCGCTCGCTGTTCTCGGAAGCGACCTATAACGGCATCGGCTTCGGTCTCGGCTTCGCCGTGACCATGCGCCCGGCCGAGACATTGATCGCCGGCAGCCCCGGCGAATACAATTGGGGCGGCGCCGCCACGACCTCGTTCTGGATCGATCCGGCCGAGGACCTGATCGCGATCTTCATGACGCAAGTGCTGCCGTCGAGCGCCTATCCGATCCGCCGCGAGCTGCGCAGCATGGTCTACGCCGCGATCACCGAAAGCAATCTGTAGTCCACCGCGACGACCCCGCGACGCCGGCCGCGGGATCACGCCATCGCCCCTCACTTGAGCATTTCCGGCACGATCAGGCGCGGCAGGAACAGCGACACGCTGGGCCAAATGATCACCGCCGCCAGCACGAGTAGCATCGGGATCAGCATGATGACCGTGTCCTTCAGGGCATAGCGCAGCCGCACGCCCGCGATCGAACAGGCGATCATCAGACAGAGGCCGTAGGGCGGCGTCACCAATCCGAAGGCCAGCGAGACGATGGAGATGATCGCGAACTGGACCGGATGCAGATCGACGGACCTGGCGAGCGGCTCCAGCACGGTGCCGACGATGATGATCGCGGGGATGGCATCGAGAAAGCAGCCCACCACCAGAAAGCAGAAGGCGATGAAGAAGCCGGCCGCGACGGGACCCATGCCCCATGTCGAAACGTTCGCCAGCAGTTCTTGCGGGATCTTGTAATAGGCCAGCAGCCAGCCGAACGCACTGGCGGTGCCGACGCAGAACAGCGCCACGCCGGCGAGGCGCCCAGTGTCGAGCAAGGCTCTGTACAATTCACGGATTCCCGTCTCGCGGTAGAAGAACGCCGAGAGCACGACGGAATAGAGCACGGCAACGCAGGCGGACTCGGTCGCGGTGAACCAGCCGAGCAGAATGCCGCCGACGATGATGAACGGCGTTATTAACGCGGGTATCGACCGCCAGATGGCGCATCGCATGTCGACCCAGGTCGACTTCGGATAGGTCGGGTAGCCGCGGCGCACCGCATAGACGTGCACCGTCGCCATCTGCGCGCCCGCGATCAGCAGCCCGGGCACGATACCGGCCAGATACATCGCCGCTATCGAGGTCGAGATCAGACCGCCCCACACGATCATCAGGATCGAGGGCGGAATGACGACCGCAAGAACCGCGGAGGCCGCCGTGATGGCAATGGAAAACGAGAGATCGTAGCCCTCCTTGGTCTGCGCATCGATGAAGATCTTCGATTGGCTCGCCGCATCCGCAGTGGAGGAGCCGGAGATGCCGGCAAAGAACACCGACAGCACGACGTTGATCTGCGCCAGCGACCCCGGCCAGTGCCCGACCATCGAGCGCGACAGCGCCACCAGGCGATCCGTGATACCGCCGATACTCATCAGGTTCGCCGTCAACAGAAAGAACGGCACCGCGAGCAGGATGAACGAGTTGTACGCGTTGAAAGTCTCCTGCGCGAGCGTCATCAGCGACAGGCGCGGCTCGATCAGAAGGATCGGCACGCAGGCAAGGCCCAGCGCGAAGGCGACCGGCACGCGCACGATCAGCAGGCCGACGAAGACCCCGAACAGCACCATGGCGGCCTGTCCGGCAGAAAGTACAGTGCCGTTCATTGCTGTGCCCCGACCAGAACGCGCAGTTCATCGAGCATCTGTTCGCCCGCAAACACGATCCAGGTCACGCCGGCCACCGGCCAGGCAACGTGGATCAGCCAGAGCGGCAGATCGGCCAGCTCCGAGGTCCTGTTCCAGGCGAAGCGTGTGAATTCGATGCCGGCCGACACGAACACGAGGGCAAGTGCCAGCACGCCGAGCCGCGCGATGATCCGCACTGCGGCCTCCGACCGCCGCGACAAATCGGGCCACACGTCGACCTCGAAATGCTGAGCCTCGCGGATGCCGACCATGGCGCCGATCATGATCGTCCAGATGAACAGGAATCGCGCCATCTCCTCGGTCCAGATGTAGGAGGGAATGAACGGCGTGTAGCGCGAGACGATCTGCAATGTGACGGGGATGACCAGGATGCCGACGCAGGCGGCAAGCAGGAATTCCAACAATTTCGCATAGGCCGCGGTGACGCGACGCCACAGCGACGGTGTGGACGGGACGTGCATTTCGGACATTGGAGCTCCGTACGGCGCTCATCCGCCATGTCCGGGCAGGAAGCGGGGCCTGCCCGGAATGCTGTCGGCGGACAGGGCGGCCTCAGACGACGTTGATCTTCTCGAAAATGCCCTCCGCGCCGATCTCCTTGGCGTAGGTGGCCATCACGGGGTCGGCGAGCTTCTTCATGGCGTCCCGCTCCTCGAACGGAACGCGCTTGAGCTTGCCGGCCTTCTCCAGCGTGTCGAGCTTGACGACTTCCTCGCTCGACTCGAGCTGGCGGCCGTAATCGCCGGCCTCCTTGCCCGCTTTCATGATCGCGTCCTGCAGATCCTTCGGCAGGGTCTTCAGCGTCTTGACGGAAAAGCAGATCGGCCGGATCGACACGGCGTGCTGGGTCAGGTTGAGATGCGGCGCCACTTCATAGAACTTCATCGCCTCGACGCCGGCCGCTTCGTTCTCGCCGGCTGATATCACCCCGTTCTGGATCGCGTTGTAGACTTCGTTATAGGCGATCACCGTGGGGCTCATGCCAACGGCCGCAAAGGTCTTCGACCAGATCGGCGCGCCCTGCACGCGCACCTTGAGGCCCTTGAGGTCGGCGAGGTTCTTGAGCGGCTTGTTGGCGAAGATGTTGCGGATGCCGCCGCCGGCATAACCGATCAGAACCACGTCCGCCTTGGCCGCGACCTCGTCGGCGACTGGCGCCAGGATATTGGCTTCGACCACCTTGTTCATGTGCTCGATGCCCTTGAACACGAAGGGCGCATCGATGAACGGGGCGGCCTTGGCGAAGGTCGACATGTGAGCCGGCGAGACGATGCCGTAATCGACTGCCTTGCCTTGCGACATGTACTCGAAATACTGCTTCTCGAGGCCGAGCGAGGAGTTCCTGTGCAGGGTGAAGTTGACGGGCTTGCCGTAATATTTCTTCACCAGCTCCTCGAACCGCAGCAGGGCCCGATTGAAGGCATGGTCGTCATTGAACTGCACGGCACCGTTCAGTGTGATCGGGGCTTGCGCCCTCAGGATCGACGGCATGCCGATGGCAGCTGCCGCAGTGGTTGCACCGATCCCAGCGAGAAATGACCTTCGCTTCATCGTCTCCCCTCCCTTTGATGCTCCGGCCCTGTCGCCGGGCCGTGAGCGCAGCCGTTATGCGGCTTGCGAGAGGCAAGCGTATGAAAAACCTCGGCGGGACGGAAGTCATTTCGCGTGGGCTGGAGCTACCCCTTCGTCGCAGGACTGCACGTAAACGCCTGCTGCACTGCAACTCGCCGCTTCGGTATGCGGCGGAGGCGCGAGGTCTCCGGCGATCAGGAGCGCGCTGGACGGACGGCGAAAATTCGTGGCGCAGCACAATTCCTGCGCCTATGGTCTCTTCAAAATCATTGTCCGGTGCTGCCGCGCCGGAACCGGGACGCCTGCGTTTGCCAAAGCTTACCCTGCCCGTTCGGCTCGCCTCCTTGTCGCCGGAACGACGCTACCGCTGATCGTTTTCGCGGTGGGCCTTGCCTATTACAACTACCATCAGGATCGCAGCGAGGCTGCGCGCCGTTTGCTGGAAACGGTGCGTAGCATGCGCATGGTGCTCGATGCCGAGGTGCAGCGGATCACGGGGGCTTGCCCTGCCGCGCGGCGTCGTCTGCACTGTGACCTGCACGCTGGAGGAGACGCTTTGATCCGCGGTCCACGCGCATATCGCAACGCAACACGGGGTGTGCTGCGACAATTGCGCTTGCACTCATCCATTCATCCGATGTTAAACATCCGATGATTGCAGCTGCCGGGGCGTGGCAGCCAAATGCAAACGAACCAGCCGCGACAGGCCGGACGGGAGAAACGTACGAGTGGCAAGAGCGCGCCCGAGCCCCGTCGACAAGCCGATCAAGCCCGGCCGCATTCGCGCCGTGCTCACGACGCTCGGCCGGGAGATCGCGCAGGATCTCATTCCGGTCGGGACAGCCCTGCCGCCGGAGCCTGAGCTCGAAGCCCGCTTCGGAGTCGGGCGCGGCGTGGTGCGCGAAGCCATCAAGACGCTCGCCGCCAAAGGTCTGGTCAGCGTGCGGCCGCGCCACGGCACGCACGTGCTGCCGCGCCACGAATGGAGCCTGCTCGACCGCGACGTGCTGAGCTGGCTGGTCGGTCAGGACGAGCCGGATCGGGACCTTCTGCTGGCAATCCAGGAGGTGCGCTCGATCATCGAGCCCGCTGCCGCAGCGCTTGCGGCCGAGCGTGCAACAAGGAACGACCGCTGGCGGATCGACACGGCCCTGGCGGCGATGCAGACTGCAAAGGACCAGGCCAGCGCCCTCGCTGCCGACAAGGCTTTCCATCTCGCCATCCTGGACGCGACCCACAATCCGGTCCTCCAGGGCTTTCGCGGCGCGATCGATACCATTCTGGGCACCGTCTTCACCGTTGCCGTCGGCGGCCCCGGCGGCTGGTTCAAGGACAATCTGCCGAACCACGTCACGGCGGCGCGGGCCATCGAGAGCGGCAACCCGGAGAAGGCGCGCGCCGCGATGGAACGGCTGCTGGGCTACACCCGATCGAAGCTGTCGAACCGAAAGACCATTATCGCCGCGGCGGCTCGCAAAGCGGACGGATCGACCCTGCGCGCCGTCAGGAAGCCGAGCCTCAACCGCAAGAGAAAGCGCCATGCACCGTGACATGAGGGGCTCGGCCCGGATCCCCGCTCCGCGCGGATCGCGAGGAGGATCGCAACCGATACAGATATGCGATTCCACGAGACGCGGCTACGATACCAGCAATGATCAGTGGGAAATGCCGGTACAGGCATAGCTGAGCGTCAGGGAGGTCCGAATGCAGCTGACGGGCAGTCTGAAAGGCCGATCGTCGCGGCTGATGCGCAGCGTCAACTCGCTGGCCGGCGCTGCAATGTTCGTCGCGCCGCTGCTTGCGCTGGTCGCGGTCTGGGCCGCCGTGATCCCGCTGTTCAACGTCAATCCGCGCGTGTTTCCCTCGGTCGGCGCGGTCGGCACCGCCGCGCTTGACTCGATCCGGGACGGCACGTTGTTCGCCCATGTTGGCGCCAGCCTCTTGCGCGTCGGCCTGGGGACCCTAATCGGCATCGCCACCGCGGTGCCGCTCGGTATCGCCATGGGCGTCAGCCCGACGGTCGCGGCCTTTCTCACGCCGCTGTTCCGGTTCTTCTCGGTGCTCGCCGGCATTGCCTGGATCCCGATCGCGACGCTGTGGTTCGGTTACGGTTTCGGCGCGATCGTCTTCGTGATCTTCAACGCCGTATTCTTCGTCGTCGCCTACAACACGCTTCTCGGCGTCAGGACCATCCCGCACACGCTGCGCAACGCTGCCGCCTCGCTCGGCGCCGGCCGCTGGGCGCTGCTGACCGAAGTACTGCTGCCGGGCGCGCTGCCCAATATCGTCACCGGCATTCGCACCGGCCTGGGCTTTGCCTGGCGCGGCCTGATCGCCGCGGAGATGATCGCGACCAATGTCGGGCTCGGCTACATGCTGTTCGTCGCGCGCGATTTCTACCGCACCGAGGTGATCGTGTTCGGCATGATCGTGATCGGCGTGCTCTGGCTTCTGATCGACCGTCTGTTGCTCGTCCCGTTGGAACGCGCGACCATCGAGCGCTGGGGCATGGTGAGGCGCGCATGAACGTCCTGCTGCAAATCTGGGCCGGCTATGCCCGCCTGACCCGGCGCTGGCCGGGCATCGCCGCGATCATTCCCTTCATCCCGGTGCTGGCGCTGTGGACCGCGGTCAGCGAGGCCGGGCTGTTTCCACGCGCGTTCTTCC
The DNA here is from genome assembly GCF_020194055.1 of Bradyrhizobium sp. NBAIM03. Classification (NCBI taxonomy): domain Bacteria; kingdom Pseudomonadati; phylum Pseudomonadota; class Alphaproteobacteria; order Hyphomicrobiales; family Nitrobacteraceae; genus Bradyrhizobium; species Bradyrhizobium sp. NBAIM03. The sequence goes on from NZ_JADYVS010000004.1 coordinate 122,273, forward strand.
CCGGCCCGGCCGACGTCATCCGCGCATTCTTCACGCTGACCTACAAGGGCATCCTGCCCGACTATCTCCAGGACAGCCTGATCCGGCTCGCGACCGGCGCCGCGGTCGGCATGGCGCTCGGCATACCCTTGGGCATCCTGATCGGCACCAGCCGCTGGGCGCATCGCATCTGCTGGCCGGTGCTGCTGTTCTTCCAGGCCATCGGCGACATCGCCTGGCTGCCGATCCTTCTGATCTGGTTCGGCTTCGGTCTGACGACGATGACCTTCGTCATCGTCTACACCGTGCTGTTCCCCGTCGTGCTCAACACCGTGCTCGGCGTCGAATCGGTACCGCGCGATCTGTCACGCGCCGCCTTGAGCCTCGGGGCTTCGCGGGCGCGCGTGCTCTGGGAGGTGACGCTGCCCGGCGCCCTGCCCAACATCATCACCGGCCTGCGCAACGGACTCGGCTACGGCTGGCGCGCGCTGATCGCGGTCGAGATGATCGTCGGCACGTCGGGCATCGGCTTCATGATGTTCGATGCGCGCCGCGCCGGGTCGACCGTCGAGATCATCCTCGGCATGATCATTCTCGGACTGCTCTGGTACATCGTGGACGCCTGGATTCTCGCCCCGCTCGAGCGTGCGACCGGCCAGCGTTGGGGACTGGTGACATCATGAAGACGCTCTCGCTGCGCAATCTCGGCAAGACCTATTTCGACCCTTATGCAGGCGCGCATGTCACCGCCGTCCACGACGTCTCACTCGACGTCGAGCCCGGCGAGTTCATCTCGGTGGTCGGCCCCTCCGGCTGCGGCAAGACGACGATCCTGAACATGATCGCCGGCTTCATTCCCTATTCGAAGGGGGACATCCTGCTCGACGGCAAGCCGGTGCACGGGCCCGGCCCCGAGCGCGGCGTCGTGTTCCAGTCGTTCGCGCTGTTTCCCTGGAAGACCGTGCTCGACAATGTCGGCTTCGGGCCGAAGATGCGCGGCGTGCCGAAGGCCGAGCGCGACCGCATCGCGCATGAATATCTCGCGCTTGCCGGGCTCTCGCATGCGGCGCACCGCTATCCCAACGAGCTCTCCGGGGGCATGCAGCAGCGCGTCGGCGTGGTGCGCGCACTCGCCAACAACCCCGACGTCCTCTTGATGGACGAGCCGTTCGCCAGCGTCGACGCGCAGACGCGCATGACGCTCCAGGAGGAACTGACCCGCATCTGGCAGGAGCGCAAGCCGACGGTGATCTTCATCACTCATGACGTGTCGGAAGCGGTGTTTCTCGCCAATCGCGTGGTCGTGCTGTCGAAGGGACGCGTGCTCGACGAGATCGCGGTCGACCTGCCGCGTCCTCGCATCTGGGACGATCTCGTCAGGGATGATGAGTTCAAGCAGCTCTCGGCGCGCGTGCTGCAGATGGTGCGCGCAGCATGAGCATCGCCTCCGAAGCCTTGCGATCACCCAAGCTGCGCATCGCGCTCGGCGCAATTGCGGCATGGGCGCTGTTTCAGCTCTGGCTGACCATCGCGGCGCCCGGAAAGATCTCGCCGCAGCTCACGGGCACGTCGGAAAAGGTGAACGTGCAGATCGAGCTGCCGTTCACGCCGGAGCGTTTCCACGTGCTCGCCTTCCAGCAATACGGACGCGTCTCGGGCACGGACGAGCATTCGATCGAGCTGCGCGGTGTCAAAAGAACGGACCTCAATGCCGTGGCCCGGCCCTATTGGGTGACGGCGGTGGGGCCGATAAAAGAGGGAGGCTGAGACTATGAAACGACTCTTGCTGCTTGGATTGGCGCTTCTCGCCGGCATGGTGCCGGCAAGCGCCCAAACCCTGACGAAACTCAAGGCCGGCATGGTCACTGGCATCGACCAGATTGGCCTGCCCATCGCGCTCGAGCGCGGCTTCTTCGAGAAGTACGGGCTCGACGTCACGATCGCACGCCCCTACGCCACCGGTGTCGACGCGCTGAACGCGTTGCAGGCCGGCGAGAGCGAGATCGTGCAGGTCGGCGTACCCATGATCGGCGCGGTGCTGCGCGGCATGGACCTCGTCGCGCTGGGCAATTACAGCGGCAACGCCACCAAGGCCGGCTCCGATGCCACGATGGCGATCATCGCGCGCGAAGGCTCGGGCATCGTCAAGGGCGACCTGTCGACGTTGAAGGGCAAGAAGATCGCGGCGTCGTTCGGCACGATCAACCATCTCTACATCCTGGCGACGCTGGAGAAGGCCGGACTGAAACCCGACGACGTAACATTGGTCAACACCCCGCCCCCGGACATGACCGTCGCCCTGCTCGCCAAGGGCATCGACGCGTTCTCGGGCTGGGACCCCTGGCCGATCGTCGCGGGCAAGGACGTGCCGGGCGCCGTCGAGATCATTCGGGGCGGCGACGTGATCTCCTATATCGGCTTCAACGTCGCGCTGCGCCCATGGGTGCAGGCCAACGGCGAGACGATCGAGAAATTCCTCGCCGCCGTCTCCGAGGCCGACCAATGGATGCGCAAGAACCCGAAGCTGGCGGCACAAGTCGCGACGCGCTGGATTCCAGGCCTGAAGCAGGAGGTCGCGGAGGCCGCGATGCAGTTCAACATCCAGCAGGCGGACCGCCGGCTGTCGGCGAACAATTACCGCGCGCTGTGGAGCGCCCAGGACCGGCTCACCCGGCTCGGCATCCTCAAATCGACCTTCGATGTCAATGCGCATATCGAGCCGAAGCACATTCTCAAGGTCATGAAAGACCGTCCTGAGCTGTTCGCCGACCTACCGCCGATCCCGGAGACGGCGGCGATCACGCCGGGCTACGTGTTCAAGCCCTGAGCATTGTTGCAAACGTCCAGACCGGCGCCATGCACGCCGGTCCGGCCTATCGTCTGCAACGCTGGCGGGCGTCTGGTCTAGACGGTCGAGATGCCGTCGATTGGGCTGATATCCCCGACGAAACGCAGCAGGTCGGCCATCGTGAATTCGCCCGGCACTTGCGACGGCAGCGTCGGCTTCCAGGTCTTGCCCTTGAGCCAGAGATACGACTGGTGGTCGCCATGGACGAGGCCGACGAAGACCTCGGCAAGCAGGGTCGCGCCGACCGGGCCGAGCCTTTCGCCGCTGCCCCGCTGCTCCGCCTCCTTGAGGATGTAGTACCAGAGCGGGGTGTTTTGGTGCAGGCCATGCTTTTTCGCCACGGCGCCGTCGCTCCCCTTCGAGATTTCTTCCGGCGTCAGCGGATTCTTGATCTTCATGGCCTTGGCGACGTCCTGCCCGGACGGCAATCCCAGCAACACGCCGCGCTTGAGGTTGCGGAACGGCAGGCTGCCGCCATCACCAGGCAGGGTATGGAGTTGCGGCACGATGAACGGGTCGATCTTGCGGGAGGGATTGAAGCCCACGCCGGCAGGATTGTTCGGCAACAGCTTATAGTAGCGCCGCCAGTCGATGATCCAGTTGCTCGAAAGCACCGGAAGCGGGAGCGGCGGCTGAATTGGGTTTGGTGCCAGATCGCCGATGATGCCGCCCGACAGCCCGGTGAACCTGAACAGCAGGTCCAGGGTCGCCGGCGCGAGGCCACCGGGCGTGAAGATCCGGTTGTGGCTATAGATCTGGCGCACCATGCTGTGGCCGAGACGATAGACGGCGCCCGAAAACTCGACGGGCATGTAGGGGATCTTCTTGAAGCGGTAGAAGCGCCGCCCCTGCTCGAGGATCTTCGCGACGATCCCCTTCTCGGTGATCCGCTCCACGAAATCGTGCAGGACCATCCATTGGTAGTGCCAGGTCACGATCCGGCGCGCTTCCTCGAAGATCTCGCCCGCCGGCTTGCCGGACGCCGCGAGCTGATCGCAGACCTTGTTGTGAAACTTCAGCATCGCAAGGTGGGTTTGCGCGACGACCAGGTTCTCGTCGTTGCGGTGATCGCCGATCAGGGCAAACCCCTCGGGATTGCGCGGCAGGTCGTTGCGATGATCGCCGGTGATGTCATCGACGTTGACGGTCTTGCCGATCAGCAGCTTGGGGCCCGGTGTCTTGCCGCTGTCGCTGGCCGAATTGCGCGCGTAGAGATGACGGCTGCCGTCGGGGCCGAGACCATAGACGCTGTCGAGATCGAGTGCGGGCGTGCGGAAATTCGTGACCGCCGTCGGATCGGCTTCCTTCTCGCCGAAGGAGGTCAGATCGAGCGTGATGTCGTGATCCACGAATTGGCCGAGATAGGTGAAACCCGCGGGGACGTTGAGGTTGTTGCCCGCGGCGTCGCCGGGGGCGGGATCCTTCATCGCGTCGGCGAGCTCGCGCAGCGGACCGTCGTCGACAGCCAGCGGCTCCAGGGTCGGAAACATCCGGCCAAACATGCCCGGATCGTCGTGTCCGGAGAGCGTATCCAGAAATTGTCGCGTCGGTTGACGTCCGGCCTTGCCGTGACCGGGATGAACATTCACGTCGGTTCCCATCGCTTGCTCCTGCTTAAAATGCTGTAAGGGAGAGGGGCGCCGAAGATGTCGATTGGCCTAAAATACTCGTTTCAGTATACGTTCTGAAGAATTGCCCCTCAGGGTGCAGTACGAGAGAATATTACCACAGATTGCATTCTGTGGATGGGCCCTGCCGCGAGGCCTTTTGCCCCACCGACGACACAGGCTTTTGATCGTCCGAAGCTCGAGCAGGACAGACTAAGGCGCGATCGACGCGTCGGCTGAATCTCTCAGCGCGTCACCGCTTGGCAGCGAACCGCGACCAGATTTCAGCGTCCGTGTAGAAGTCCACGCCGCCATCGAGATCTCTCACCAGCCACTCGCCGAGATAGACGATCTGGGTGCCGCTGCGCCGCTCGTGCCGAAGCTCGAATTTTCCGTCGGCATCCTTCTGCAGCGAGCAATTCGACTGAACCCAGTTCGGCCACTCCTGCAACGGCTGCCCCAAAAATTGCCAGGCAACCAAGGCCGCGTTGTCCGACAGGGGTTCTAAGCGCAGTGTCTTGGCCACGTGATCTCCACCATGCGAGTTGTCCTCCGATGAAACGCCTCGGGACCGGAAAGGTTTGGAATCGTCGTTCCGTGGCAGCATGCCTGACCGATTTCAACGGTTCCTCTACTTTTTCGTCCGTGAAAACCCGGTCCCCGCGCGCCCTAACCGATCGTCTGCAGCACCGGAAACGTCTCCAGCAGCCAGATGCTCACATTCGAGACCGCGCCGGTGAGAAAGCCGATGCCGGTGAGCACCATCAGGACGCCCATTGCGCGCTCGACGTTGACGAGGTGGCCCTTCATGCGCGCGAACAGCGCGGAGAACTGTTCGATCATCAGCGCGGCGATCAGGAATGGGATGCCGAGGCCCGCGGAATAGACCGCGAGCAGGCCGGCGCCCCTCGTCACCGTGGCTTCCGCCGCGGCGACCGAGAGGATCGCGGCGAGGATCGGGCCGATGCAGGGTGTCCAGCCGAACGCGAATGCGAGGCCCATGATATAGGCGCCCCACAGGCCGACCGGTTTGGGGATCGGCAGGCGTCCTTCCCGCATCAGAAAGCCGATCCGCGTCAGGCCGAGGAAGTGCAGGCCCATGATGATGATGACGATGCCGGCGAGGATCGACAGCTCCGCCGACCAGGCACGGATCAGCCCGCCGATCAGCGAAGCGCTGGCGCCGAGCGCCACGAAGATGGTGGAGAAGCCGAGCACGAACAGGAGCGCCGACATCATGATCGCGCGCTTGGAGGCCGCGACCGGCTCGTCGCTCTCGACATGCTCGATCGTGGCGCCCGTGAGGTAAACCAGATAGGGCGGAACCAGAGGCAGGACGCAAGGCGAGAGGAAGCTGACGAGGCCGGCAATCAGTGCGGCCGGAATCGAAACATTTTGCATGATGCAATCGGAGCCATCTCAGGCCCCGTCAGGGCGCGCAGGGAACGCGCCCGGCCCGGAGCCGAACCGGCTCTGGTGTAGCCCATGCCCGAGAATGCGCAACAGAGGCGCACAAAGCCAGGGCTCCGCCCGATGCCCTCCGTGATCACAGATGCGGCATCGGGACGCGCACAAACCTCGCCGGAAAGCGAGATTGGGCGGCGCGGCTACTTCACCACGCGGAGCAGCGGACGCCGGGGCTGGTCCTGCGTCTGCTTGGAAGGGGGCAGCGGCTCGCTGGCAGCGCTCCGCAGCATTTCGTCGCACAGCGCCTTGAGATCGGCACTGTCAATTCCTTTCAGTTTCATCCTGACGTCGAGGATGACGATGGACAGCATCTCGGCCGACTCGCGGCTGTTGCAGGCATTGAGAACCCTGCGGCACTCCTCGAGCGTTTCCAGCACCGACTGCAACTGTTCGTCTGAATGCGACACCGGCGTTCTTTCCGTTAATTCGGCCTGCGAGACGTATCTGTCACGCCCCCTTCGGCCCCCATGGAAGACGATAGATAGCACGAGGCGACTGTGCCTTCGAACCTGATTTCAGTGTGTTTCTGCTGTGGAACCGGGTTCCCGCTCGCATCGCCATGCGGCGCCTTTGGCGACCGCCGCAATGCTCCGGGAGCGAACGCCTGACGCGGTGCGATTGATCCAGCAACGGCGAAGAGCACCGACTCCTGCGCAAGACCGTTCATTGCAGTCAGCGCCGGCACTCCCGCAGCCATCTCGCGGCTCGCAACGGAACTCACGTCATACCCCTCACTCGAGCCGATTAGCCTCGCCCGAATTCCCAGCCCATGGGAGCATCCAAATACCGCCCTAAGGTAGTAAGGATGACGTTCAAAACTCGTCGTTCCCCAACCCGTCGTGGTTGTGGTTTGCGCCAGATTCTGCCAGTTTAGCGTTCCAAAGGGAATTGTATGCACTCCTTGGCGGAAAGGGGCGTTCCTCTGGAGGAACGCCCAAAGACAAATATCAGCGGCCTCTCCGACTGGGACGCCGCCCGCATATTTTTGGAAGTCGTCCGATGCGGAAGCTTTCGCTCGGCGGCCGAGCGCCTGTCTCTGTCGATCAACGCCGTGCGGCGCCGAATCGACGATTTCGAACGCCAGACCGGCACCACGTTATTCACGCGCGACGTCCACGGCACCCATCTGACCGATGAGGGCGCCTTGGTAGTCTCCGCTGTCGAACGCATGGAGGCGGCCACCTTCGACGTGCTGCGCGCCAGCGATTCGATGGCCAACGCGCTGTCGGGCGAGGTCCGCGTGGCCGTCACCGAAGGGCTCGGCACATTCTGGCTTGCCCCCCGCTTGGTCGAATTCCAGCAGGCCTATCCGAAGATCCTGGTGGACCTGCATTGCGCGATGCGCTCGGCCGACGTCTCGCGCCACGAGGCCGACGTCGCCATTCATCTGTCCCGTCCCTCGGCGCTGGACATCAAGCTGGTGCGGCTCGGCCGCATGCATCTGATGTTCTGGGCCTCGGAGAAATACATCGCAAAGCATGGCGCGCCGCGCTCGGCGGCGGAATTGATCAAGCATCGTCTGGTGCTGCAATTCGCCGACCAACTCGCCGCCAAGGAATCCTTCGAAAGCTTCTTCCCGGGCGTGTCCGAACGTGACCTTCTGGTCATGAAGACCAACGTCTCCAGCGCCAACTATTGGGCGGTCGCGAATGGCGCCGGCATCGGCGTCTTCCCGAGCTACGCCATTGCGCTCGGCGGGAAATTAATTCCACTGGAGGTCGAGCTGAACCGACCGCTGGATATCTGGCTGTCCTACCACCCTGGTAGCGGCCGTATCCCGCGCGTGCGGCACATGATTGACTGGCTGATCGAGGCTTTCAATCCGGCCCGCTTCCCGTGGTTTAAGGAAGAGTTCGTGCACCCGCATGAATTCAAGGACTCGTATATGGGCGAACCCCTGACCCAGCTCTTCGGGGGATTTTCAACCGAAGAACAAAGGTGAAAACAGAGATGAAAGCAGCGGCCAAAAGAATGAAGCAGCGCAGCGCGGGCAAGCCGGACATCGAGCTTGGCAAGCGGATCCGTCTGCGGCGCGTCGAGATGAAGATCTCGCAGGCCGAGCTCGGCGAGAAGCTCGGCGTCAGCTTCCAGCAGGTGCAGAAATACGAGAAGGGCGTCAATCGCGTCGGCGCGGCCCGGCTTCAGCAGATCGCCTCCGCCCTCGATGTGCCCGTGACCTTCTTCTACGACGGCGACAACAAGGCCCGCGAAGTCGAGAGCCTGCTCTTTCTCGATTCGGCCTTCAGCCTCCGCCTGCTGCGCGCCTACAGCAAGATCAAGGATCAGACGGTGCAGCGTCAGCTCGTCTCGCTGATGGAATCGATCGCGGCGAACGAGAGCTGAGGCCGGTCGACGGTCCGGCCTTCACGGCCGACGTTCAATCCGCCGCGTCACGGGGGCGCGGCCGGATTGCACGAGATCGGCCGAAAGATGTCTGCGCGCAACCGCGCGCGGCCGGTCTCGGGGCGGCATGGCCGCCCCTTTTTGTTGGCGGTCTTCCCCCGACCTTTCCGCCTCCGTCGAACGCCGCGCGCCATGCAATCGCAGCACAGGCGGATGCAGGCTCTGCTCTCCCGCGCCGGTTGACCGCGGCGGCGCCTGCGCCGCACATTGCGCCTCGCCACCGAGCAGCGAGCGCGCGATGCCAGACGTTATCAGCACGACCGGAACACCTTACGCCGACGGCAAGATTCTGACGCACACGGCCGATGGCGTCGGCGTGATCACCTTCAACAATCCCGACAAGCGCAACGCGATGTCGCTGGAGATGTGGGAGGGATTTGGCGAGGCGTTGACGGCCTTGCGCGACGACGACACGGTGCGCGTCGTGATCCTGCGCGGCGCCGGCGGCAAGGCGTTCGTCTCGGGTGCCGACATCAGCCAGTTCGAGAAGGTGAGGCACAATGCGGCGGCATCCGAGCAATACGCCAAGCGCAGCGCCGCCCAGCGCGCGCTGCTCGCCGATTATCCCAAGCCGACCATCGCCTGCATCGACGGCTATTGCCTCGGCGGCGGCATGCAGGTCGCCATGCTCGCCGACATCCGCCTCGCCTCGCATGAAAGCCAGTTCGGCATTCCCGCCGCCAAGCTCGGCATCGCCTATGGCTATGACGGCCTGCGGCATCTGGTGTCGCTGGTCGGGCCGTCCTGGGCGCGGCTGCTGATGTATACGGGCATGCGCATCGATTCCGCCGAGGCGCTGCGCATCGGCCTCGTCGAGCGCGTGTTTCCGCAAGGCGAGCTCTGGGGCGAGACCATGGCGATGGCCGAGACGATCGCGCAGAACGCCCCGCTCGCGATCAAGGCGGCCAAGATCACAATCGCGCAGGTGCTGAAGGACGAGAGCCGGCGCGACATGGAGGCGATCAAGGTGATCGGCAATGCCTGCATGGACAGCGCGGATTTCCGCGAGGGCCGGCAGGCCTTCATGGAAAAGCGGAAGCCGCAGTTTAGGGGGAAGTAATTTCGTCGTGGAGAGAGGCCAGGAGCACAGCCCCTACAGCGCTCCCAGCACCGCTTTCGTGATGTCAGCCGTGCCATTGCCGCCGCCGAATTCCATCGGCTTGATGCCGCCGGCATAGACCTGGTCCACCGCACGCTCGATCGTCTCGCCGGCTTCCGCAGCGCTCTCGATGCCGTGCTTGTCGGCGAGCCAATCCAGCATCATCGCGGCGGACAGGATCATGCCGGTGGGGTTGGCCTTGCCCTGCCCCATGATGTCAGGCGCCGTGCCGTGGCACGGCTGGAACACCGCGTACTTGTCGCCGATGTCGGCGGACGGCGCCATGCCGAGGCCGCCGATCAGGCTTGCGGTGATGTCGGAGACGATGTCACCGAACATGTTCTCCATCACCATCACGTCGAAATCCCAGGGACGCTTGACCAGCATCGCCGAGCAGGCATCGACATAGAGCCGGTCGGTCTTCACGTCAGGATGCTTCTTCTCGATCTCGTCGAAGATGCCGCGGAAGAACGCGAACGCCTTGAATACGTTCGCCTTATCGACGCAGGTGAGCGCGCCCGGCTTGCCGCGCGCCTTGCGCCGCTCGGCAAGGCGAAACGAGAACTCGAACAAACGCTCGGAGGTTTTGCGCGTGATCACCATGGTCTCGCGCGCGTCCTCGTGGGTGACGACGCCCTTGCCCATCGAGGCGAACAGGCCTTCGGTGGACTCGCGGATCACGACGAGATCGATGCCGCGCTGGTCCGCGCCGACGATCGGGCTCGGTACGCCCGGAATGAGGCGCGCCGGACGCACGCCGGCATAGAGATCGAAGATGAAGCGCAGCTCGATCTGCGGCGCGATCTCGGTGTTGTCGGGGTAGCGCACCGACGGCAGGCCGCAGGCTCCGAGCAGGATCGCGTCCGCCTCCTCGCAGAGCTTGATGGTGCTATCCGGCATCGACTTGCCGGTCGCGAGATAATGGTTGGCGCCGGCCGGCGCCTCGGTGAAGCGGAAGCCGAGGCCGGACTTCTCGCCGACCTTGCGCAGCACCTCCAGCGCCGGCGCCATGACTTCAGGGCCGATGCCGTCACCGGCGAGCACGGCAATGTGGAAGGCGTTGTTTGCGGACATTTAAGGCCTCAAGGGAGGTGTCAACCAGGTCGTCATTGCGAGCGAAGCGAAGCAATCCAGAACTGCATCCACGGAGACATTCTGGATTGCTTCGTCGCTTCGCTCCTCGCAATGACGAGGGAGAGAGCATTCGTTACGGCGTCAGCACCGTACGCCCGACCACCGCGCCCTGCTGCAATTGCAGCAGCGCGTCGTTGGCCTTGGCGAGCGGTTGCGGCGTCACCGGGATCGGCGGCACCTTCTTCGACCGCACCAGGTCGAGCAGCTCCTGCGTCTCGCGCAAGTTTCCGACATAGCTGCCCTGGATCGTCACCGCCTTGATCGGAATCAGCGGCAACGCCCAGGTCGCGCCGCCGCCGAACAGGCCGACAAGGACGAGCTTACCGCCCTTGGTCAGGCAGTCGAAGCCGAGCTGCGTCGTAGCAGCGTTGCCGACGAGGTCGATCACGGCGCGGATAGGGCCGCCCGCCTTCTTGGCAAGCTGCTCCAGCGCGTCAGGGGCCTTGGGATCGACGGTCGCAAGCGCACCGGCCTTCTCCGCCGCCTCGCGCTTCCTCGCGTCGATATCGACCATGATCGCGCCCTTGCCGCCCATCGCCTTGAGCAGCGACAACGCCATCAGGCCGAGGCCGCCGGCGCCGAACATCACGATCGGCGTGTCGAAATGCTGCTCGACCTTCTTCAGCGCGCTGTAGGTGGTGACGCCCGAGCAGGCATAGGGCGCGGTCGTCGCGGGATCGAGGCCCTTCAGATTGAGCAGGTAGCGCGGATGCGGCACCAGCATGTGATCGGAATAGCCGCCGTCGCAATAGACCCCGAGCGAGCGCGGCGTCAGGCACATGTTCTCGTCACCGGCGAGGCACGTTGCACATTTGCCGCAGCCGATCCAGGGATAGACCAGCCCGACATCGCCGACCTTCAGGTCGCCCTGGTCGGTCGGCTTCACGTCGGGGCCGAAGGCGAGGACTTCGCCGACCGTCTCGTGGCCCATGGTCAGCGGCAGGTTGATGCCGCGGTCCTTCAACGAGAGCGGCTTGCGGCCATGGCCGAGATCGTAGCCGCCTTCCCAGATGTGGAGGTCGCTGTGGCAGACGCCGGCGGCCTTCACCTTGATCAGCACCTGCGTGCCCGAGGGCTGCGGCGTCGCCTCGTCGACCTCCTGCAGCGGCGCCTTGAAATCGGCAACCTTGAAACTCTTCATCGGCGTCCTCCCGCATGCTTCTTGTTGTCGCGCCACCATGCCATGGTCGGCGCGACCAGACAAACCGGTCTTAGTTCAGGCCAGCGGATGATGGCAAGCCGCGAACTGGCCGGGTGCGACCTGGCGCAACTCCGGTATCTCCGCGCTGCAACGCTGATCCGCGCGCGGGCAGCGGGTGCGGAAGCGGCAGCCGGACGGCGGCGCAATCGGCGATGGCGGCTCGCCGGCCGCCACACTTTCGGCGGGTCGCACGTCCGGATCCGGCACCGGGATCGCCTGCAACAGCAGCGCGGTGTAGGGATGCGCAGGCCGCGCGAACAATTGCTCGGAGGGGGCGACCTCGCAGAGCCGGCCGAGATACATCACCGCGACGCGGTCGCTGACCGCTTTGACCACCGCGAGGTCGTGCGCGATGAACAGCAGCGTCAGACCGAAGCGCGCCTTCATCTCCTCCAGCAGGTTGAGGATCTGCGCGCGAATGGAGACGTCGAGGGCCGACACCGGCTCGTCGCAGACGATGAACTCCGGGTTGAGCACCAGCGAGCGCGCGATACAGATGCGCTGGCACTGGCCGCCGGAGAATTCGTGCGGCAGGCGGGTCGCCACGAGATCGGGGTCGAGCCCGACCGCGGAGAGCACCTCGTGAACGCGCCGTTTGCGCTCGGCGGCATCCTTGATCCCGGCGATGATCAGCGGCTCGGCGACGATGTCGCCGATGCGCCGGCGCGGATTGAGCGAAGCAATCGGATCCTGGAAGATCAGCTGCACGCGGCGGCGCATCCGGCGCAGCGCCTCGCCCTCCATCGCGGTGAGGTCCTCGCCGTCGAACATCACGCGGCCGGACTTGGCGCGGCGCAGTTGCAGCACCGCGCGCCCGAGCGTCGACTTGCCGCAGCCGGATTCGCCGACCAGCCCAAGCGTCTCGCCGCGCGCGACCTGGAGGCTGACACCGGAAACGGCATGAACAATCTTGTTGCCGAGGCCGTATTCGACCACGAGATTGTCGACGTTGAGAAGCGGCGCGGGGCGCGCGGCAAGCTGCATCATGCCTCGATCCCCTCCGTCATCCGGATCGGATGGAAGCAGGCATAGAGATGTCCCGACACCTCTGCGCTGGTCAGGACCGGTTTGGCCTCATGACAGCGCCCGCCGGCATAACTGCAGCGCGGCGCGAAGGAGCAGCCCTTCAGCGGGCGCGTCGGATCGGGTGGACGGCCCGAGATCGCCGGCAGCGGCGTATGCGGCGCGGTATCGAGCTTCGGGATCGCCGCCAGCAGTGCCTCGGTGTAGGGCATGTGCATGCGCTTGAACAAGGCTTGCGTCGGCGCGCGCTCCACCACCCGGCCGGCATACATCACCGCGACCTCGTCGGCCCGGCCGGCGACGACGCCGAGATCGTGGGTGATGATGATCATCGCCATGTGGCGGCGGCGCTGCTCGCGCGCGAGCAGATCGAGGATCTGCGCCTGGATGGTGACGTCAAGCGCGGTGGTCGGCTCGTCCGCGATCAGGAGCTTCGGCTCGCAGGACAGTGCGATCGCAATCGCGATGCGCTGGCGCATGCCGCCGGAGCATTGATGCGGATATTGCGCGAGCCGCTGCTCCGGGGCGGGAATGCCGACGGCGGCGAGCAGCTCGATGCTGCGGGCCTTCGCGGCGGGAGCGTCAAGCTCGAGGTGCTCCTGGATCGTCTCCATCAGCTGCGTGCCGATGGTGAGCACAGGGTTGAGCGAGGTCATGGGGTCCTGGAATACGACCGCGAGGTCGCGCCCGCGCAGCCGCCGCAGGCTTTCAGGCTCGAGCCGCACCAGATCCTCGCCGTCGAACATCACCCGGCCCGTCAGCTTCGCCTTCTTCGGCAGCAGCTGCAGCACGGCGCGCGAGAGCATGGTCTTGCCGCAGCCGGATTCACCGACGATTCCGAGCGTGCGGCCGGCCTGCAGCGAAAGGTCGACGTGATCGACCGCGCGCAGGTTTCCGCGCGAGGTCGGCAGCTCGACCGCGACATCCTCGATGGCCAGGAGCGGCGCGGTCACAGTGCCCCCTGACGTGGGTCGGTGAGAGCCCGCAAGGTGTCGCCGACGAGGTTGAACGCCAGCACGGTCGCAAACAGTGCTGCCGCCGGCAGAAAGGCGAGGCGCGGCGCGACGTCCAGACTGTCACGTCCCTCCCCGATCATGCTGCCCCAGCTCGGCATCGGCGGCGGCACGCCGAGGCCGAGGAAGGACAGCGCGCCCTCGACCACGATGGTGACGGCGACGCCGAGCAGGAAGAAGGCGAGCAGCGGCAGGATGACGTTCGGCAGCAGCTCGCGCAGCAGGATGCGCGCATGGCTAGCCCCTAACGCCTCGGCGGCGATCACGAACTCGCGCCGCGCCAGCGTCAGCGTCGCCGCGCGCGCCACGCGCATGAAAGCGGGAATGCCGAGCACGCCGAGGACAATAGTGAGGTTGGGGACCGACTGCCCGAGATAGGCGACCACCGCGAGCGCGAAGATCAGCGGCGGAAAGGCGAGCAACACATCCATGCTGCCGACCACCAGCGTCTCGAACCGGCCGCGGAAATAGCCGGCCAGCAGGCCGAGCGCGCCGCCGATGACGAGGCCGATCATGGGCGCGATCAGCCCGACCGTTAGCGACACCCGCGCACCAAAGATCAGCCGGGCGAGCTCGTCGCGGCCGAGCCCGTCGGTGCCGAGCCAATGTTCCCCGGAGAAGGCGGCGCGCCGTTCCAGCATGTCCATATCGGTCGGGTTCTGCAGCGGCAGCACCGGCGCCAGGATCGCTAGCGAAAGGATGATCGCAACCCAGGCGCTTGCGATCCAGAACAACAGGCCGAGCTTGGGCTTGCGGCCGACCGGCGCAGCTACCTCCTCGTCCTGGATCGACAGCTCAAGCGTGGCCATGGCGGATCCTGGGGTCGAGCACGGCATAGAGCATGTCGACGATGAAGTTGACGATGACGAAGCCGCAGGCGACCAGCAGCACCACGCCCTGGAGAATGACGAGGTCCCGGGTGTAGATCGCCCCGACCAGCAGCCGGCCGATGCCGGGCAGCGCGAAGATCGTTTCCACGATCAGCGTGCCGCCGAGCAGGCGACCGATATTGATGCCCGTCACCGTCACCAGGGTCAGCGAAGAAGGCTTCAGCGCATGCACCAACAGGATGCGCGATGGCTTGAGACCCTTTGCTTTCGCCAGCGCGATATAGTCCTCCTGCAACGTCGCGATCATGTCGGAGCGCAGCACCCGCATGATGCCCGGGCATTCCGCCAGCGCCAGCGTCAGCGCCGGCAGCACGAAGAAGCGCAAATTGGCCAGCGGCGCCTCGGTGAACGGCACATAGCCGGTCGCCGGCAGCCAGCGCAGCTCGACCGCGAACAGATAGATCAGCAGGATCGCAGTCAGGAACGACGGCATCGACAGCATCGCGAAAGCGCAGCCGGTCATGAAGCGGTCGAACGCACCGCCGGCGCGCGCGGCACAGGCGATCGCGACGGGAACACCGATCAGGAGCCCGATGAACTCGGCCATCAGCATCAGCTGCAGCGAGACCGGGATGCGTTCGGCCACCGCCTGCAGCACCGTCTGCCCGGTGCGAAACGAGCGGCCGAGATCGCCCTGCACCACGTGGCCGAGCCAGCTCAGGTAACGCCACCACAGCGGCTGGTCGAGTCCCATGTCGCGGCGCAGCGCCGCGACGTTCTCCGGCGTTGCCTGATCGCCCAGGATGACGAGCGCGAGATCGCCCGGCAGCAGCGAGGCGATCAGGAACGTCAGCAACGAGACGGCGAGCAGGACCGGCAGCATGGCAAGCAGCCGCCGCGCGACGAAGTTCAGCATCGCGCGGTCATTCCAGCCAGGTGGTCGAGACGTCGATCACGCCGTTGTAGATCTTCGGAAAGCCCTTCAGCTTGGCGCTGGACAGCGCGTAATAGGTATTCTGGAAGGTCCAGAACCAGATCGCCTCCTTGTTGATCAGACGGCTGATGGCGCAATAATCCTCGGTGCGCTGGCCGATGTCGGCGGTGACGCGCGCATGGTCCAGAAGCTTGTCGAGCTCGGGGTTCGCGTATCCGGCGAGCGCCAGCGGGCTGCCGCTGCGGAAATTCGCGTACATCTGCGGATCGGGATCGGCGAGATCGACGATGCGCCACGGCGTCAGCTGGAACTGCCGGGTGAAGGCGCGCGTCGGAATCGTGGCCTGGTCGACCTGCTCGATCTCCATGTTGGCGCCGACGCGCTTCCAGAATTGCTGCAGCACTTGGCCGACCATGCGGCCGCGCGGCGTCGCCGTCACCAGCATCTTGAACTCGACCGGCTTGCCGTACTCCTTGATCAGCGCCTTGGCCTTCTCAACGTCGAACGGCAGCGCCCCGTCGTCCTTGCACTTGACCCAGGAGCCGTCGCCGTAAGGATTGCTCGCGGGCCGGCTCAGGCCGTTGCTGATCGCTTGCGACATCTTGGGACGGTCGATCGCCATCACCAGGGCCTGCCGCACCCTCACGTCATCGAACGGCGCCACCTTGGTGTTGAAGGCGTAGACCTGCGCGCCCGAGCCCTTGTAGGTGTGCACGGTGAGCTTGGGGTCCTTCTGCGCCCTCATGATGTTGTCGGCGTCGTTCTCGTCATCCCAGATGATGTCGGCCTCGCCCGATTGCAGCGAGGCAAAGCGCGACTGCGCGTCGGGCAGCGGCTTCAGGACGATGCGGTCGAGATACGGGCGACCCTTGTCCCAGTAGTTCGGGTTCTTCTCCAGCACCATGCGGTCGCCGGCGGTCCATGATTTCAGGATGTACGGGCCGGTGCCGACGGGATTGCGGTTGTAATCGTCGCCCTTGGTCTTCCAGGCGGTCGGCGAATGGATGACGTTGTTCTGGCTCTGGATGGTGATCGTCGCCGGCAGGTTCACGGAAGGATCGGTGAGATTATAGACGATTGTGTATTCGTCCGGCGCCAGCACCTCCTTGACGTTGGTGATGTAGAAGGCGCAGCGGCACTTGTTGGCGGGGTCCTTCTGCCGGTCGAAATTCTCCTTGAAGGCCTGCGCATTGAACGGCGTGCCGTCGTGGAATTTGACGCCTTCGCGGAGCTTGAAGGTCCAGGTCTTGTAGTCCTCGGAATGGCTCCAGGACACCGCGAGCTTCGGCGCGGCCTCGCCCTTGTCATTCAGCGTCGTCAGCGTGTCGAAGATCGCGGCGGCAGCGGTGAAGGTCGAGGTGTCGTAGACGCCGACCTTGAGCGGATCGAAGCCTGCGATCTCCAGCTCCTGACCGACGGTGATGCTGCCGCCCGATTTCTGCGCCTGCGCTGGCGTAGCCAGTGCAAATGCCGCAACGAGGAAAATAGGCACGCGCCTGCGTGCCAAGGCCGCCGCGTTCGTCATGGTTCCTCCCGGGATCCCTCGTCCGATGTTTCGGATCGTGAATGACTCGGAGGCGAGCTTGGCGACAAATGCCCGTCTCGGCAAGAGGAACGAACGAGAGTTCGAACGCCGCATGTGGCGGCGATGAGACTCAGGATGTCGCGGCCGTTTTGCCTGGCGGAATTGCCGTACCGTCCGCAAGGCCGATCTCCTGGCGCAACGCGTCGGTGTGCTCCCCGAGCACGGACACGGTCTTGGCCGGCGCCGTGTCAGCCCCCGACATCCGAAACGGCAGGTTGAGCACCTGGAACGAGCCGCCCTCGTCCCGCACCTCGGAGAGTGCCTGGCGGTGCGCAAGCTGCGGATCGGCCAAGGCCTCGGACACGCTGCGATAGGCCGAGGCCGGCACGCCGGCAGCGCCAAGCACGCGCAAGCACGCATCGGTCGAAAGCTGCCGCGACCAGATTTCGACGCCGTCCATCAGCTCGGCCCAGTTCTCGCGGCGCGCGGCATAGGTGGCGAAACGCGGATCGGAGACCCAGTCCGGGCGGCCGATCACCCCCATCAGAGCCTGGAACGTCTTCTCGCTGGCGATCGTGATCATGACGTAGCCGCTTGCCGTCTCGGTCGGTCCGAACATCGGGCGTGGCGGCGGCGGCACCGCGAATTGCGAGCTCTGCAGCTCGGTCAGCGTCAGCGACAGCATGGTTTCCAGCATGGAGACGTCGATGTGCTGGCCGGCGCCCGTCACGCTGCGTTGATAGAGCGCCGACGCGATCGCGCCAAAACCATAGGTCCCGGTGACGACGTCGGCGTGGTAGATACCGCAATAGTCGGGACGGTTGCGGCCCGGCTGGTAGGCGAGATGGGCCATGTCATAGCCCGAAGCCGCGTGGATCACCGGGGCGTAGGCCGGCAGCTCGGCCGAAGGGCCGGTCTGGCCATAGCCCGAGATCGAGCAGTAGATCAGCCTCGGGTTGACCTGACGCAGGCTGTCGTAGTCGAGCCGAAGGCGGCGCATCACGCCGGGACGGAAGTTCTCGACCAGAATGTCCGACGTCGCGGCCAGCCGGCGCACCGCCTCCTTGCCGTCCTCGGACTTGAGGTCGAGTACCACGCTCTTCTTGCCGACATTGAGCTGGCCGAACGCGGTGCTGCAGCCGTTGCGGAGGGGAGGCCGGGTCCGCATCGTCTCGCCGCCATCGGTCTCGATCTTGATGACCTCGGCACCCATGTCGGCGAGCATCCGTGTACAATGGGGCCCGGCGATGGTGGTCGAAAAATCCAGCACCCGCAGGCCCGCGAAGGCCTTTGTCGTCGTCCCCTCATGCTTATCTGCTAGCTGCATGCCTGCCTGCGCCCTTGAACTCGTGGAACCATCGAAGATCTTTGTTGTTGATGCGGCGACCCTAGAGGGCGGCGGCTGAGTAGGAAAGTGTTTACCGAACAGACGTGCCGCGTGGGCGGGCTTTGGATTTCCAGCACAACTGGACCCGTTCTTGCATAGCAGCAAGCGGGGTCGAAAGAGGGCGGTTGTTCTTGAGGGTCTTGTTCGTCACCACGGAGATGGACGACTTCGTCCGCGTCGGCGGACTGGGCGCCGTTTCCGCCGCCCTCCCCCGCGCACTTCGCTCCTTCGCCGATATCCGGATCATGCTGCCCGGCTATCGCGACATCATCGAGCAACTCACGCATATTCAGGTCGTTGGCCGCTGTCCCGCATTCGCGGAGATGCCGGCCTGCTCGCTCGGCCGTGCCGCGACCAAGGACGGCCTGCCGGTCTATGTGCTGTTGTGCTCGCAGCTCTACGACCGACCCGGCAACCCCTATGGCGACGAGTTCGGGCGCGATTGGCCCGACAACGACATCCGCTTCGCGCGCTTCGCCTCGGCCGCCGCTGAGCTCGCCATGGGCAAGCTGGACAAGAATTGGGCAGCAGACCTGATCCATGCCAACGATTGGCAGGCCTCGCTGGTGCCGGCCTATCTGGCCTGGCAGGGCGCCAAGCTGCCGTCCATCCTGACCATCCATAACCTCGCCTATCAGGGCCTCTTCCCGAAGGACTCGCTGCGGCGGATCGGCGCACCGGAGAGCTCCTTCCACATCGATGGCGTCGAGTTCTACGATCAGGTCTCCTTCCTCAAGGCGGGCCTCGTCTACGCCTCGCACCTCACCACGGTCAGCGGCACCTATGCGCGGGAGATCACCACGGCCGAATTCGGCTGTGGCCTCGAGGGCCTGCTCCGCCTGCGCTCGGACGCCGCCGAGCTCACCGGCATCCTCAACGGCATCGACGAGAGCTGGGACCCGCGCTCCTGCGCCCAGCTCGCCCAGCAATTCGGCGCCGGCGACTGGGTCGGCAAGAAGGCGAATGCGGATTACGTCCGCAAGCAGTTCGGGCTGGCGGTCTCGCGCGGGCCGATGTTCGGCATCGTCGCGCGCCTCGTGCACCAGAAGGGGATCGACCTCGTGCTGTCGGCGGCGGACGAGATCGTCGATGCCGGCGGGCAGATCGTGGTCACCGGCTCCGGCGAGCCGGCGCTCGAGCAGGCCTTGATCGACGCGCACCGCCGCCGCCCCGACGCAATCGGGGTTGCGATCGGCTTCAACGAGGCCCAGGCGCGGCGCATCTTCGCCGGCAGCGACTTCACCTTGATGCCGTCGCGGTTCGAGCCGTGCGGGCTCAGCCAGATGTACGCCCAGCGCTTCGGCTCGCTGCCGATCGGTCACCAGACCGGCGGCCTCGCCGAGACCATCAGCGACGGCGAGACCGGCTTCCTGTTCTCGAGGCCGTCGCGCGAGTCCTTCCTCGGCGGCGTGCGACGGGCCTTCTCGGCCTTCATGGCCCACGATCAGCTCGACACCATGCGCCGCAGCGCCATGGGGCGCTCGTTCTCCTGGAGCATCTCGGCCGGCAGCTACAGCGCGCTGTACCGCAAGCTGGCGTCGGTGTGAGGCACCGCTGTCATTCCGGGGCGCGCCGTTTGGCGCGAGCCCGGAATCCATCGCTCCGCCGGAAATGCTGGGAGAAATGGATTCCGGGCTCGCGCTCCGCGCGCCCGGAATGACAAGCTGCAACGAGCTTGCCTCGAGTCCCTATTTCCCGCGCACATCCATCTGCGGACGGCCGATCCAGGCGCGATTAAGACACCGCGTCATCCAGTCGGGCCGCGCTTCGCCCCGCAGCCGCGCCTGCGCTTCCTGGTAGGGACCGACATAGCGCAGCCGGCCAGGCAATTTCGGATAGACGCGCCGGATCCACCGCAGCGCGTGATCGGCGGATCGGATCGCACGCGCGTCGAGCTCGAAGCCGAAGCCCGCGCGCAAGCGCTCGGGCAGCATGCTCGCGGAGAGCGCGCAATACCAGCGCGGCGGCCGCAGCCACGGGCGCGCGCCGCTGAATATCTGCGCGGCGATCTCGCGCGCCGCAGGGCCAACGGTTAGCGTCTCCGACTGCGCCATTGCCTTGGTGTAGGCGACGAAGCCGGACCAGTCCGCCGGCAAATCATCCCCCTTTAATCCGAAGAGGGCGCCGTACAGCCTGGCCTCGCTCCAATAGCGATCGCGCTCCTCCGCCGAGAGTGGCGGCAGCACCAGATCATGTGCCATGAGCGCGGTCTCGACCAGCGTGGCGTGGACCCAGCGCAGCGCGGGGATGTCGTTGGCGCAGTAGCGCGAGCCGGCCGCGAACGGCCCCACGGTCTCGGGCATCTCGCCGACGATCATGCTGTGACGCCGATGCAGCTGCCGGGACGACAGCAGCGCCCGGTCCAGCGAACCGAACACCATCGTAAAGACGATGTCGAAGGTGCGATGGAAGCGGCCGATCGGATCGGCAAGGGTGCGCGAATGCTCGGCGATCGCCGCCGCCACCCAGGGATGGGCCAGTTGCAGCAGCAGCGCACGGCCGGCGCCGAGAAAGAGCACGGCCTCCCGGTCGATCTGCCAGGTCAGTGAGGCCGGACCGAATACGCCCGCGACCGGTCCCGCCGCGTTGGCACGCAGCGTCTCGAGCGACTCCTCCAGATCTTTCTCAGCGACCAATTGCAAGCCTCGCGACGAAGATACGGCGACCATACTCCGGACCGCGCGCCTGCAAAATCGTCGTCGTGCGAGGCTATGACGGACAGAGCCTCACTCCGCCGCCATCGGCATCTCGTCCATATGCTCGTGCAGCACGACGCCGGCGAGCGGATCGAATTCGCCGACCCAGGGCTTGCGCGCCAGCACCGATTTCGTGTGCGCATAGCCGGCGTGCCAGCGCCGCGTGATCCCGGACGGACTGAAGTCGATATCCTTGGTATGGGTCTCGTGCTCGAGCTGCGGCGCCAGCAGCCGCACCACGTGCATGCGGGTCGGGCAGCCGTAGCTCGTCAGTTCCCTCACCGCGGGATCGTTGCGCTCGCTCTCGGGCAGCCGCGCCGCGAGCTGGTTAATGACGTGGCGCAGACGATGGGCCTGCTGCTGTCGCACGATCTGGCTGGCGATGCGGCTGGAATATTGCACGTCCTTGTGCCGGTTCAGCACCTCCGCCATCGTGGTCGGCTCCGGCCCGACCGGATTCCACAGATGCACGGAGAAGATCAGCGAGTTCCTGCGTGGATTGTCGTCGAACACGGCTTCGGTCGGCGTGTTCGACAGGATGCCGCCGTCCCAATAGAGCTCGCCGTCGATGCGCACGGCGGGGAAAGCCGGCGGCAGCGCGCCCGAAGCCATCACATGCTTCACCGTCAGCTCGCCGTCGCGGCTGTCGAAATAGCGCATTTCGCTGGTGCCGACATGAGCCGCACCGACCGTCAGACGCGGCGCGCAGCGGTTGGCGAGATCAAAATCGACGAGCTCGCTCAGCGTCTTCTCCAGCGGCGCGGTCGAATAATAGCCGGCGTGATCGGCGCCCAGCGGATAGGAATCGCCGGCATGGGCCAGCGGATTGGGCCGGAAGAAACCGGCAATGCCGTGGGTCACGGTCGACCAATAGGCCAGCTTCTCGTTGAAGCCGGGAAACGCGGTGCGCCAGTTCCAGACCGGCTGCTGCTCCATCCGCTTCCAGAACTCACGCAAGCGCGCGAGGCGGTGCTCGGGCGCGTTGCCGGCGATGAGGCTCGCATTGATCGCACCAATCGAGGTGCCGATGATCCAGTCCGGCTCGATGCCGGCTTCGTGCAAGGCCTGGTAGACCCCGGCCTGGTACGAGCCGAGCGCGCCGCCGCCCTGAAGCACGAGCACGACCTGACCCGGCAGGTCGAACTTCCTGTGCTGCGAATTGTCCTGCGTGCTCATGTCTCGCTCCTGGTGAGCTTGCGCCGTTCGAGTATTCGACTTGCTGCGCCGGCCCATGTCAATGCGCGGTCCAACCGCCGTCGACCGGCAGCGCAACGCCGGTGATCGAGGCCGCCGCGTCCGTCGACAGGAACACCGCGAGTGCGCCGAGCTCCTCGACCGCAACAAAGCGCTTGTTCGGCTGTTGCGCCAGCAGCACGTCGCGGATCACCTGATCGCGGGAGATGCCATGGGCCTTGGCCTGGCCGTCGATCTGCGCCTCGACCAGCGGCGTATGGACATAACCAGGGCAGATTGCGTTGCAGG
Source organism: Bradyrhizobium sp. NBAIM03 (assembly GCF_020194055.1). Lineage (NCBI taxonomy): Bacteria > Pseudomonadati > Pseudomonadota > Alphaproteobacteria > Hyphomicrobiales > Nitrobacteraceae > Bradyrhizobium > Bradyrhizobium sp. NBAIM03. The sequence goes on from NZ_JADYVS010000004.1 coordinate 144,901, forward strand.
TGATGCCCTGCTCCGCCGTCTCCAGCGCCGTCACCTTGGTGAGGCCGACGATGCCATGCTTGGCGGTGACATAGGCTGCCTTGAACGGCGAACCGACCAGGCCGTGCGTGGAGGCAATGTTGATGATCCGGCCGAAACCGTTCTGCCGCATTGCCGGCAAGGCGAGCCGCGTGGTGTGGAAGGCCGAGGACAGGTTGATTGCGAGGATCTGGTCCCACTTCTCGACCGCAAACTGGTCGAGCGGCGCGACATGCTGGATGCCGGCGTTGTTGACCAGGATGTCCAGCCGGCCGGATTGGGCCACCGTTGCCGCGATCATCTCGGCGATCGATTTCGGCCTCGTCATGTCCGCCGGCGAATAGCTGGCCTTGACGCCGAACTCGGCGGCGATCTGCTCGCGCGTTCGGCCGATCTCGCTGGCGACACCAAGGCCATTGAGCACGATGTCGGCGCCCGAGGCGGCGAGGGCCCGCGCGATACCGAGACCGATGCCGCTGGTCGACCCGGTGACAAGCGCCACCTTGCCGGCAAGCACGCGTGATGAAGCGGACGTCTGCGTCTTGATGGGAATATTCATGATCCAGACCTCTTCTCAGCGCGACACCGCGCCAGGCTGGAGCGAAATGTGCGGGATCTCCGGGATTTGCGGAAATGCCGGTTGGCTTCCGAGTCGATACGTCCGCGCTATCGCAGGCGGGATGTCATTTTTCGCCCTGATCGGCTAGATTTCCGGTCGATTTTTGCTGGGAGCCGATCCATGGAAATGCACCAGGTCCGCTATTTCCTCGCGGTGGCGCAGCTCTTGAACTTCACGCGCGCGGCCGAGGAATGCAACGTCACGCAGCCCTCGCTGACGCGCGCGATCAAGCAGCTCGAGGCCGAGCTGGGCGGCGACCTGTTCCGCCGCGAACGCCCCGCCGCGCAATTGACTGAGCTCGGCCAGCGCATGCATCCACTCCTGAAGCAGTGCTATGACGCGGCCATCGGCGCGCGCTCGCTCGCCTCCTCGTTCAGGAGCGGAGAGATCGGTGCGCTCCGCATTGCGCTGACGCATTCGATCGACCTCGCTTTGCTGATTCCGCATCTCAACGAGATCAAGCGGCAGTTCAACCGGCTCGAATTCCGCTTTCTGCGCGGCTCGGGCCGGGAGGTCGGCGACTTCCTGAAGAAGGGCGAAGCCGAGCTCGGCATTGCTGCCGAGATCGACGAGGCCTGGGACCGGCTGGATGTCTGGCCGCTGTTCACCGAGAGCTTCGAGCTCGTCGTCGGCGACGGGCATCGGCTGGCCGGCCGCAGCTCGGTCGAACTGGACGATCTGCGGTCGGAGCTGCTGCTGAGCCGAACTTTCTGCGAGCACGCGCGCCGCATCTCCGCGAGCCTGCGCGAGCACGGCATCGACATCGAACAGGGGCATGAGGTCTCGAACGAGCGCGACTTGATCGAGTTGGTCGAGGCCGAGATGGGCATCGCCATGGTGCCGCACACCTCGCCAGTGCCGGAGCGGCTGACGCGCGCCGCGGTCACGGGGCTGGACGCCCGCCGCACCGTCAATCTCTATGGGGTCGCCGGCCGGCAACGCACCGCCGTGGGCAACGCCGTGATGCGCATGCTACGCGGCGCCGACTGGCGCGAGATCGCGGGGTAGTCTTTACAGTGTCGACCGCCCTTCCCCTCTCCCCCTGTGGGAGAGGGTGGCTCGCCGCATAGCGGCGAGACGGGTGAGGGGTATCTCTCCGCGACTCCAATCCTCATTTGTGATTGCGGAGGCAACCCCTCATCCGGCGCTTCGCGCCACCTTCTCCCACAAGGGGAGAAGGAAGAAAGCGTAGCTCAATTCTCCCGGCTCGTGCGCTCCAGCGCTTCGATCAGATCGTCGATCTCCATGCGCTTGCGGAAATCCGGATCGACGAAGCGGGCCTTCACGATGCCGTCGCGTCCGACCACGAACACGGCCGGGATCGGCAGCATCCAGCCGTCATTGCCGTGGAATTTCGCCATGTCCTGATAGGACAGCAATTGCTGGATCTCGGCACCTAACCAGATCGCGAGGTCGAGCGACAGCGCATAGCCGTTGTCGAGATCCGTCAGGACCGGAAACGGCGCGCCGGATTCGGCCTTGAGCTGCCCGGTATATTCCTGCGTCTCCGGCACGATCGCGACGACCTGCGCCCCCATCGCCTTGATGCGGTCCAGCGCCTGGACCACGGCGCGGACATTGAGCCGGCAATAGGGACACCAATGGCCGCGGAAGAACATCACCGCGACGGGGCCTCCCTCCAGCAGCGAGGGCAGCGACACGAGACGGCCACCCTCGTCGGGCAGCATGAACGGCGGCATCGGGTCGCCCGGCCGCGGCGCGGTCTCGCCGCCGCCGTTGTCGCTCAATCGCGCGACCAGGCGATCGACCGCCTCGCCATAGGCCGGAAAGACCTCGCGGCTGGCATCTGCATAGGCGCGGAGCTGTTCGTTCAGCGTGCTGTCCATGTCGCGGCAGCGCTGGAACGCGAGCCTGAGCTGTTCGGCATCGGCTGGCGAGAGAGACGTCATCTTCCTGCTCCGGCTTCCTTGCGGGCGAATATTAGTTTCCCGGTTCGCCCGCCCGCAAGGGGCGACCGCAATCGGGCGTGCTGGCATCGGACGCCGGATGCTGCGAAAGCGGAAATGCCGATGCCCAATCGGTTCGATAGCTGCCGCCTATCGGCATAGCGCGGGGCTATCGCATCGAAAGCAAGCCGGCATTTCAACATGGAAAAGGTCTCGACGAAGCTCCTGCCATAGCCCGCGGCCGACAGGGCTCGCGGCCAACAGAGGAGACTTTCCATGTCTAGCCATCTCACAATGTCGCGCGTGGTTTGGACAGGCGTTGCCGTTCTCGGCGCGCTGACATTTGCGACGCCGGTTTTCGCCGGCGAATGTCCGGCCGGCAAGACCAAGCCGAATGCGCAGCCGATGGTCGACTACAAGCCTGTCGGCGTCACCGACGTGACGCTCGGCGCGATCGATCTCGGCAAGCAGCCCGCCCGTATTGAGGGCCGCGAGCTGCGCTTCCGCAAGCTGACCATCGAGCCCGGCGGCATCGTGCCCTGGCACAGCCATGAGGACCGTCCGGCCCTGATCTTCGTGCAGCAGGGCGAGATCGTCGAATACGCCTCCAACTGCGTCGACCCGATCGTGCACAAGGCCGGCGACATCCGCCCCGAAGTCCACGGCACCTCGCACTGGTGGAAGAACCTCGGCAAGGAGACCGTCATTCTCTATGTCGGCGACGTCCGCAAGGATCCCAACGACCGCCATATGTAATTCCGTGCGGCCATCCTTCGAGACGCCCGCTTCAGGCGGGCTCCTCAGGATGAGGACGGAGTGTGCGGCAGCAGCCTCGGCGGCCACGATGTCGCTTAGCCTCATCCTGAGGAGACCGCCACCGGGTCGGCGCAGAGCGCGGCCCGATGACAGGCTCCGCGGTCGTCTCGAAGGACGAGGCGCGCGCTCGGGGCATGCCGGGGCATGAGGGAGCGCAACGACATGACCGATCTTTCCGCATCGATCAAACCGATCGCGACGACGATGAATGCGCATTCCCCTGGCTTCGCGTTTCGCTCGCTCGTGATCGGCCTCACCGCATTCCTGACGGTCGTCGATCTCTTCGCGACGCAGGCGATCCTGCCCTCGCTGACACGGCACTACGGCGTCACACCCGCGGCAATGGGCTTTGCCGTCAATGCCAGCACCTTCGGCATGGCCGCAGCCAGCCTCGTCGTCGGCTTCTTCAGCCCGCGCATCGACCGGCGAACGGGCATCCTGCTCAGCCTGGCCCTGCTTGCGGTCCCCACCAGCCTGCTAGCTGTCGCGCCCACTCTTGCCGTCTTCACCGCGTTGCGGGTCGCGCAGGGCCTGTGCATGGCGTCCGCCTTCGCGCTCACCCTCGCCTATCTCGGCGAGCAATGCAGCGCCATGGACGCCGGCGGCGCCTTTGCCGCCTACATCACCGGCAATGTCGCCAGCAATCTCGTCGGCCGGCTGATCTCGGCCGCATTGGCCGATGGCCTCGGCCTCGCCTGGAACTTCTACTTCTTCGCGGCGCTCAATCTTGCCGGCGCGGCGCTGGTCTATCTCACCGTCAACCGCGTGCCGCCGATGCATGCGATGACGCCGGCGGCTTCGCCGCTCGCCGCCACCATCGCGCATTGGCGCAATCCGCAGCTGCGCGCCTCTTTCGGCATCGGCTTCTGCATCCTGTTCGCCTTCATCGGCACCTTCACCTACGTCAATTTCGTGCTGGTGCAGCCGCCGCTGTCGCTCGGCATGATGGATCTCGGCCTCGTCTATTTCGTCTTCCTGCCGTCGATCGTCACGACGCTTCTGGCCGGCAGGGTGGCGGCGCGGCTGGGAACGCGGCCCACGATCTGGGGCGCGCTCGCTGTTGCCGGGCTCGGCCTGCCCTTGATGCTGTCGCCGCGTCTGGGCGAAGTGCTCGCCGGCATGGTCCTGGTCGGGGTCGGCACATTCTTCGCACAGGCCGCCGCGACGGGTTTCGTCGGACAGGCCGCAGCCGACAATCGCGGCATCGCCAGCGGGACCTATCTTACGTGTTACTTCTGCGGCGGACTGGTCGGCACCGCCGTGCTCGGGCGCCTGTTCGACGCTTTCGGATGGCAGGCGTGCGTATTCGGCATGGGCGCGGCGCTCGCTGCCGCAGCCCTGCTTACATTCGCCCTGAAACGCTAGCGCTTGGCCGGCGCTTCCTGCGGCGGCTCGTCGTCGGCGATCGCGCGCCAGGCGGCGCCGTCGAGATCGTCGTACTGGCCGCTCCTGAGCGACCACAGGAAAGCGACGAGACCGGCACCTCCGAGCATCAATGCCAGCGGGACCAGGATGACCAGTATCTCCATTACACGATCTCCCGCGAGGCGCTGCGGGCGCGCAGCGAGTTCAGCATCACCAGGATCGACGATCCGCTCATGGCGGCAGCCGCGATCAGGGGCGTCACGACGCCGCTGATCGCAACCGGCACCGCGAGCACATTGTAGCCGATCGCAAGCCAGAGGTTCTGCCGCATCAAATGCAGCGCCTTGCGCGAGGCGTCGATGGCGGCGACGACGGGAGCCAGCGGCCGGCCGAGGAAGACGAGATCGGCGGTGGCCTGGCTGAGATGCGCGGCCGAGATCGGCGACATCGAGACATGGGCCGCCGCGAGCGATGGCGCATCGTTCATGCCGTCGCCGACCATCAGCACTTTCGCACCGCGCCGTTTCAGCTCCTCGATCCGCGCGATCTTGTCGGCCGGGGTGACGCCGGCGCGCCACTCGGGGATGTCGAGCGATTGGGCCGCGGCCTTCACGGCCGGCTCGCGATCGCCGGACAGGATCTCGATGCCGATGTTGCGCGCCTTCAGAGCCGCGATCACCGCCTTGGCATCGGGTCGCAGGCCCTGGCGAACCGAGAGGATGAATTTTTCGCTGCCCTTGCTGAACGCGACGATGGAAGCTTCGGGATCGACCAAGGCGCTGCCGACCAGCGCCTCGGCACCGCAGAAGGAGGGACGGCCGAGGCGAAGCTCGAGGCCGTCGACGGTCGCACGGACACCCTGCCCGGCCTCCTCCACCGCACTGAGGATCGGAGACTTCGCACCGGCAGCTTGCGCGACGGCGGCAGCCACCGGGTGATGGCTCGACAGTGCGAGCCGGCCGGCGAGTTCGAAGACATCGGCGGGAATGTCGGCGGCATTCATCACTTCGAGCTCGGGCAGCGTCAGCGTGCCGGTCTTGTCAAAGATCACATGGTCGGCTTCAGCCAGCCGCTCGATCGCATCGCCCGCATTGAGCAGCACACCGGCCTTGAACATCGCGCCCGAGGCCACCGTCTGCACCGTCGGGATCGCAAGCCCTAGGGCGCAGGGACAGGTGATGATCAGCACGGCGACGCCGGTCACGATCGCATCGTGCCAGCTCGCACCGGCGAGGACCCATCCGAGAATGGTCAGGAGCGCGGTCGCATGCACCACCGGCGCATAGAGCCGCGAGGCCCGGTCGGCAAGGCGCATGTAGCGCGAGCGCGCCTGGAGCGCGTTGTCGAGCAGCCGCGTGATCTCGGCGAGCAGCGTCGCCTCGGAGGCGGCCGAGACTCGCACCCGCAAGCTGCCGAAGATGTTCATCGATCCCGCATAGACCGGCGTGCCCTGCTCGGCCGTGACATAGAGCGTCTCGCCGGTGATCAGGCTCTGGTCGATCTCGGAACGCCCTTCGATCACGGTGCCGTCGACCGCGCAGCGCTCGCCGGGCCGGAGCAGCACGATGTCGCCCGGATTGATCGCCGCCACCGGCACCTGCGAGATCTCGTCAGGCCCGATGAACTTCGCGGCCGTCTCAGCCTTCAGCGCGGCGAGATTGCCGGCGACCGCGCGGGTCCGCCGCCGGATGTTCTGGTCGAGGAAGCGGCCGACCAGGAGGAAGGTCAGCAGCATGATCGCGGCGTCGAAATAGGCATGCTCGGCGTGGTGGATGGTCTCGACCACGGACATGCCGAGCGCCAGGATCACGCCGATCGAAATCGGCACGTCCATGTTGGTGGTCTTGGCCGACAGAGCGCGCCAGGCCGAGCGGAAGAACGGCTGGCCGGCATAGGCCGCCGCCGGCAGAGCGATCAGCGCCGACAGCCAGTGGAAGAAGTCGCGCTGCTCCGGCAGCATGTCCGAGACGTTGCCGGACCACACCGGGATCGACAGCATCATCACGTTCATGGTGGCGAACGCGGCGACCCCGAGGCAGCGCAGCAGGAAGCGGGATTCGGCGACCTCGGCCGCTTCCGCGCTCTCGGTCTCGAACGGATAGGCCTTGTAGCCGAGCTCCTCGAGCCGATCGATGAAGCGGCCGGGGTCGAGCGTACCCGCCTTCCATTCCAGCGCAACGCGGCGGTCGGTGAGGTTGACGCGGGCCAGAGTGACGTCGGGGATGGCCGAGAGCCCGCGCTCGATCTTGGCCATGCAGCCGGCGCAGTGAACGCCCTCGACGGCGAGATCGATGTGCCGGAGGCCCTCGCCCGCATCGCGGACGTAATGAGAGAAATCGCGCGTGACCTGCATGACGGAATCCTTCAGTTCAGGATCACGCGGTTGCGCGACATGAACACGCGCGTCCCCCGCGCCTCGCCCTCGATCACCAGGTCCCATTGGCCCGGCGCGACGGACGCCGCATTGCCGCGATAGAGGCCGATGCCGGCTTCGCTGAGCTCGACGGCGAGGTCGGCGCGCTTGTCGGTCGGCCGCTCCAGCCGGCCGCCGAACTTCAGCCCGGAGATCGGCTGGCCGCCGGCGTCGCGGGCCTCGACCTGGACCGAGGCGCCGCCGTCGTTGCGGCGCTCGACATGGGCGTTGACCTTCCACTTCCGCGCGGCCTGGTCCTGCGCCGCCGAGATCTCGCGATCGTAGACGAGGCCCGCGGCATAGGGGCTGTCGACGTCGGTGCCGGGCAGCGTTGCGATGGCGAGCTTCATCATGGTGGCGTTGACGCCGATAACGAGGCCGAAGAAAGCGACCAGCATCAGGAAGACCTTGGTTCCGGTCAGCGGCTTGGATGACATGGTGGTCTCCTGATCTTACGGCGCGACAAAATTGTCGGTGGCACTCGCGGCGACACCGAGCCCGATGTCCATGACGTGGAAGCGGACCGGAATCGATTTCTCCGGATTGTTTTCGGCCGGCGCGGTGACCAGCAGCCGCAGCTCGCTGGTCGCATCGCGCGGGATCACGATGATCGGACGGTCCGGCGTGACCGAATCGATGCCGACGACGTGCATCGTGGGGTTCACGGGCCCCTCGACGTCGATCGCGATGACGCGGTCGTAGCCGCTCTTGTTCAGCAGCCGCACCGTATAGGCGTTGCGGATCGAGCCGTCGCTCAGCTTGACCGCGACCGGGTTGCGGTCGTGCAGCACGTTGACGTCGAGCAGGCTGCGGGTCGCCAGCGTATAGATCATGAAGCCGCCGACGGCCGCGATAATGGCACTATAGACGACGGTGCGAGGCCGGACGATCCGGTAGATCGGCGCCTTGCCTTCCTGGCGGCGATGGATGTTGATGTCGTTGTCGTAGCCGATCAGCCGCTTCGGCCGGCCGATCTTTGTCATCACGTTGTCGCATGCGTCGATGCAGAGGCCGCACTGGATGCATTCCATCTGCGGCCCGTTGCGGATGTCGATGCCGGTCGGGCAGACCGCGACGCATTGGTAGCAGTCGACGCAATCGCCGACCTGCTGGCCGAGGGCGCGCAGCTCGGCGGCCTTTTTCACCGAGGTGCGCTTCTCGCCGCGGTCATAGCGATAGGTGACGTTGAGCGCCCATTCGTCGGTGAGTGCGGCCTGAATGCGCGGCCACGGACACATATAGGTGCAGACCTGCTCGCGCATGAAGCCGGCGAGCAGATAGGTCGTCGCGGTGAGGATGCCGATCCAGATATAGGCGAGCATCGGCCCCTGGAAGGTGACGAGCTCCTTCACCAGGGTCGGCGCGTCGTTGAAATAGAGCACCCAGGCGCCGCCGGTCCACCAGGCGATCATGAGCCAGATCGAATGCTTGAGCACGATCTCGGAGATGCGCTCCAGCTTCATCGGATCGGACGATTTGTCCTTCTTCATCCGCTCGCGCCGGTCGCCCTCGATCAGGCGTTCGACCGCGTAGAACAGGTCGGTCCACACCGTCTGCGGACAGAGATAGCCGCACCAGATCCGCCCGCCGATGGAGTTCATCAGGAACAGCGCCACCGCGGCGACGATCAACAGGCCCGTGAAGTAATAGACCTCCTGCGGCCACAGCTCGATGAAGAAGAAATAGAAGCGGCTGTTGGGAAGATCGATCAGCACCGCCTGGCTCGGCGCGCCGAGACCGCGATTCCAGCGCACGAAGGGCAGGAAGTAGTAGACGCCGAGGCAGAATGCCATCAGGCCCCATTTGATCCGGCGGAAAGTACCGGAGACGCTCTGGGGATAGACCTTCTTGCGGGCCGCATAGAGCGGCCCGACGTCGTCCGCGGGCTTCAGTTCGTTCGGATTGACGGTCTTGTTCATCGCCTCGAGCTTCTTCAAAGGTGCGATTAAACCTAGACCCGGCACCGCCGCGCAGGTTGATCCAACGCAAACGGGGGCGCTTTTCTTCGCCCCCGCCGGAAGTCGTCGCTCGCGGATCGGCCTATTTGCCGCCGCCGAGCGAGTGGACGTAGACCGCCATCGCCTTGATGGTGGCGGGATCGAGCCGGCCTTCCCAGGCCGGCATCACGCCGGCGCGGCCCTGGCCGATGGTCTCGATCAGGCTCGCCTCGTCGGAGCCGTAGAGCCAGATCTTGTCGGTCAGATCAGGTGCGCCCATCTCCTGGTTGCCCTTGCCGGCGTCGCCGTGGCAGGCGGCGCAATTCTCCGCGAAGATCTTCTGGCCCTTGGGGGCGTCATAGCCGTTGCGGGTCGACAGGCCCGACAGCGACCGCACGTAATTGGCGGCGGTGACGATCTCGTCGCCCTTCAGCACGCCATCCTTGCCGAAGGCGAGCATCTGCCCCTCATGGGTCTTGGCATGGCCCGACCGCACGCCGAACTGGATGGTCTGCATGATCTGGTCGAGCGAGCCGCCCCACAGCCATTCGTCATCGTTCAGGTTGGGATAGCCCTTGGACCCCGTCGCACCCGTGCCGTGGCACGGCGCGCAATTGTCGCCGAACACCGTCTTGCCCTTGGCGCGCGCAAGCGCCAGCAGAGCCGGATCCTTCTGGATGTCGGCGAGCGAGGCCGAGCCCAGCGCCGCCATCTTGTCACCCCGGATCTTCTCGAGGTTGGCGAGCTCGACCGCGACGTCGGCGCGCGAGGAGTAACCGAACAGGCCGGTGGTGTTGCTTTGGATCAGCGGCCAGGCCGGATAGACGATCCAGTAGCCGATCGACCAGACGATGGTGAGATAGAAGGTGATCACCCACCACCGCGGCAGCGGCGTGTTGAGCTCCTTGATGCCGTCCCACTCGTGTCCGGTCGTGGACTTGCCGGAGACGGAATCGATGTCGCTAGAATGATCGGTCATGGTTTCTCACTCCTCCCGCAAGGGCAGGTGCGCTGCCTTGTCGAACGCAGCCTTGTTACGGGGCCAAAATGCGTAGGCGATGATCGCGAGAAAGATCGCGACGAACACCGGTGTCCAGATCGTCGTCACGAGATCGGACGCAAGATTATGGACGGTCAGGATGGCTTTCATCGTTCATGCCTTCTCAGCGAAGATTGGCTTTCTCGTTGTAGATCTTGAAGTCGACCAGCGTGCCGAGCATCTGCAGGTACGCGACCAGCGCGTCCATCTCGGTCGGCGTGCCGGTCTTGCCGTCGAAATTGCGTACGACGGCCTTGGCGTAGCGCTTGGTGAAGGCGTCGGTGCCGGCATTGTCCGGATCGGCCTGGGCCTTCAGGTCGGCGGCGGCATTGGCGAGTTGCTCGTCGCTATAGGGGACGCCGACGGTCCTGAGGGTGCGCATGTCGCCGGCGATCGCATCCGGGTCGATCTCGGCCTTGCTGAGAAACGGATAGCCGGGCATCACGGACTGCGGCACGATCGCGCGCGGGTTGGCCAGATGGGTGACGTGCCACTCGTCGGAATATTTGGCGCCGACACGGGCGAGATCCGGGCCTGTGCGCTTGGAGCCCCACTGGAACGGGTGATCGTACATGCTCTCGGCGGCGAGCGAGAAATGGCCGTAGCGCTCGACCTCGTCGCGCAAGGGCCGGACCATCTGCGAATGGCAGAGATAGCAGCCCTCGCGGACATAGACATTGCGCCCCGCCAGCTCCAGCGGCGTGTAGGGCCTGACCCCATCGACCTTCTCGATCGTGCTCTTGAGGTAGAACAGCGGAGTGATCTCAACGAGACCGCCGATCGCAACCACGAGGAGGATACCGACGACCAGGATGATCGAGTTCTTTTCGAAGATTTGGTGGCGTGTCCAGAACGACATTGCTTGAGCTCCTCATTCCGCCGGCTGAAGAGCGACGGGCATCTGGACTTCCTGTTCGCCGACGCGAACCGTCATCCAGAGATTGTAGGCCATGATCAGCGAGCCGATCAGGAACAGGCCGCCGCCTGCGGCGCGGATGATGTAGAAGGGATGCATCGCCTCGACGGTCTCGATGAAGGAATATTCGAGGAAGCCGAGCGAGGTGTAGGCACGCCACATCAGGCCTTGCAGGATGCCGGACACCCACATCGCCGAGATGTAGAGAACGATGCCGAGGGTGGCGACCCAGAAGTGCCAGTTGACGAGCTTGAGGCTGTAGAGGCTCTTGCGGTTCCAGGCCCACGGCACCAGGCAGTACAGCGCGCCGAAGGAGACGAAGCCGACCCAGCCGAGCGCGCCGGAATGCACGTGGCCGATGGTCCAGTCGGTGTAGTGGCTGAGCGAATTGACCACCTTGATCGACATCATCGGGCCTTCGAAGGTCGACATGCCGTAGAAGGCGACGGAGACCACGAGCATGCGCAGCACGGGATCGGTGCGCAGCTTGTCCCAGGCACCCGACAGCGTCATCAGGCCGTTGATCATGCCGCCCCAGGAGGGCATCCACAGCATGATCGAGAAGGTCATGCCGAGCGTCTGCGTCCAGTCCGGCAGCGCCGTGTAGTGCAGATGGTGGGGACCTGCCCAGATGTAGAGGAAGATCAGCGCCCAGAAGTGGATGATCGAGAGCCGGTAGGAATAGATCGGCCGCTCGGCGCGCTTCGGGATGAAGTAGTACATGATGGCGAGGAAGCCGGCGGTCAGGAAGAAGCCGACCGCGTTGTGGCCGTACCACCACTGGAACATGGCGTCCTGGATGCCGCCCCAGGCGACGTAGGACTTCGAACCGAACACCGAAACGGGCAGCGCCGGGTTGTTGCCGAGATGCAGCACCGCGATCGTCACGATGAAGGCGAGATAGAACCAGTTCGCAACGAAGATGTGCGGCTCCTTGCGCTTGAAGATGGTGGCAAGGAAGACGAGCAGATAGACGACCCAGACGATGGTCAGCCACAGATCGGCGTACCATTCCGGCTCGGCATATTCCTTCGACTGGGTGACGCCGAGCAGATAGCCGGTGCCGGCGATCAGGATGAAGAAGTTGTAGCCGAGCACGACGAACCACGGCGCGAGGTCACCGGCAAGGCGCGCGCGGCAGGACTTCTGCACCACGTAGAAAGAGGTCGCGATCAACACGTTGCCGCCGAAGGCGAAGATCACGGCGGAGGTGTGCAGCGGACGCAGGCGGCCGAAGCTGATCCAGGGCAGATCGAAGTTCAGCGCGGGCCAGGCCAGCTGCGAGGCGATGATGAGGCCGACGAGGAATCCGGCAATGCCCCAGAACATCGCCATGAAGGCCGAGAACTTGATCGGCCCCATGCTGTAGTTCGGGCGGCCGTTGATCTCCTGGGCCGGCAGCGCCGCCGGCCGCTCGAAGTAGCGGTTGACGATGAAGAACACCGCAGCGAGACTCGCCGCCGCGCTGAGCGCAGCGTGGAACGCGAAGGGCGCATCGAGCGCCTTGGCCGAGGCGATCACGCAGAGGAAAGCGGTGACTGCGAATACGACAGCCAAGCCGCTTTCACCGATGGTCATGGATTTTGAGATGGAGGGCTGGCTCATGCGGATTCTCTCTGAAAGAACACGCTGCCAGAAACCACATCCACCCTCGCGGCGAATTGATTGAAATCAAGATAGATGGATTTCTGTTAATGTGAGCCGATGCAGTGCCAGTTGAAATGCCCTCTCCCCTTGTGGGAGAGGGCAGCGAGAAGGTGCGGCAAACTCACTTGGGTGAGGGGTTGGTTCCGCACGAAAAGTTTTTCCGTTGAAGCGGACCCCTCATCCGGCGCTTCGCGCCACCTTCTCCCGCAAGGGGAGAAGGGAAGAAAGATAGATAACCTCCGTGAAATCACGGAGGTTGGAACAGAAGGATCCAGACGTCACTCCCGCGCCGTCGCCTTGAGCGCCGCGATGACGTCCTCGCGCGCGATGATGCCGACCAGCTTCTGTGTGCCGTCCAGCACGATGATGCTCCTGATGCGGTGCTCGACCATGATCTGGAGCACGCGCGTCAGCCGCGTGTCGGGGCTGACATAGATGAACTCGGGCGTCATGACGTCGCCGATCTTGCGGCTCATCAGGTCGTCGTAGCGCGGCAACATCTGGCTCGGCGTAAAGGCGAAGCACTTCAGGATGTCGAACTTGGTCACGATGCCGACCACCTGCCCGTCGTCTTCGACCGGATAGGAATTGAAATCGTCGGTCTCGAACATCTCGCTGAGCTGGAACAAATCGAGGTCGCGCTGCACCGTCTTGACGTTGCGCGTCATGTAGCCGTCGACGGTCTGTTCAAGAAATTGGTACACGGCGCGTCCTCCTCGATTCCTCAAACTGGCCGGACGATGGTCAGTGCGACAGCAGCACGCTGCGGACGGTTTGCGTCACCAGATATTGCGTGACGCCTCCTAGGATCAGTTCGCGAAATCTCGAATGACCATAGGCGCCCGCGACGATCAGGCCCGCGCCGGTGTCGCCGGCGACTTTCTCCAACCGCGCAGCAGGGGTTTCGTTTCCTGCGGCCTCGAGGACCCGCGCAGTCGCGGTGATGCCGTGGCGGCCGAGCCAGGCGGCAACGTCGCTGACACCGGCCATCACGGCCGAACGGTCGTCGCCCCGCTCCGGGATTTCCACGATGGTGACGTCCTTCGCCTTGTGCAGCATCGGCAGCGCGCCCGCCACCGCCCGCCGCGCCTCCGGCGTGTCCTTCCACGCCACCAGCACGCTGCGCAGGTCGAGCCAGTTGGCCCGGTCGGGAACGACGAGCAGCGGGCGGCCGGTCTGCATCACCAGGTCCTTGGGACTCGCCAGCGAGAAAGCATCGGAGAAGGCCGGGCTCTGCCCGCCGCTGACGACGATGTCGGCGCAACGCGCCTGCGCCGTGACGAAGCGGGCCGGATAATCCATCGCGCTGCGCCACTCCGCGTGTCCACCGCGATTTTTCACGGCCGCGCGGAATTGCGCTTCGAGCCCGGCCAGCCGCCGCTTGATCGAAGCTTCGCCCTCGTCGATCAGCGCTTGCGCCTCTGCGCCGTCGGTGAAATAGAGCGGCGGGACGAACTGCGCCGCAGCGACCCCGACGATGGCCGCCTCGAATCGTTCGGCGAGCTCGCCTGCGACCTGAAGACGCGCTTCGTTGAGTTGATCGAGCGCCAGGCTGACCATGACGGTGGCGTATGTCATCGGGAAATCTCCAGCATTACAGAATTTTTTGAATCCTAGACCTGCTGCCGCGCAACAGGCTGAGCTAGATCAAATCGAGGTCTCTGGGTGCCCACTCTCCCGGAATGGGGAGTCCGGCAGTGGATTCAACGTCCGCGCTTGCCTCCGGCCGAGCCTTGGGCGACATTGCTGAAGCGGTAACGGCATCCTGCCGGTCCGCCGAGAATAGGAGCAGAACCTTGGCGCCGACCCGCGGGAACCATCCGGCAGACGATGGTCGGGGCGAGCATTTCCGAGTCCGCATCGAGGGATTCGGGGTCGGCACCTGGGACCTCGACCTGCAGACTCGCGAGCTCGACTGGTCGGACACGGCCAGGCGACTGTTCGGCCTGCAGCCGGACCGGGCCGTCAGCTACGATCTCTTTCTTTCCCTGTTGGAGCCGGGCGATCGGGACCACCTCCTGAAGGCGATCGGGCGCACATCGGAAGGTGGCGGGGGCCTCGACTTGTCCTTCAAGGTCAGCGGCGCGTCCGGAAACGGCCAATGGATCCGGGCCAGGGCCGGCGTGATCCGGGACGATGCGGGCATGCCGCGTCATCTCAGCGGGATATTCCTGGACATCAACGAGGAGAAGCAGCTCGAAGAGGCCCTGCGGTCCCAGGAGAATCATCTTCGCTCGATTCTCGAAACGGTGCCCGATGCCATGATCGTCATCGATTCACGCGGCATCATGCAGCTCTTCAGCAGCGCGGCGGAGCGGCTGTTCGGCTACAGCAGGCAGGAAGCCATCGGCCGGAACGTGAGCATTCTCATGCCGGAACCCGATCAGTCGCGTCACGACAGCTATCTCACGCGCTATCTCAGGACCAATGATCCGCACATCATCGGCATCGGCCGGATCGTGACGGGCAAACGCCGCGACGGCACGACCTTCCCGATGCACCTGTCCGTCGGGAAGACGCAACGCGCGGGCGAGCCCCATTTCACCGGCTTCGTGCGCGATCTCACCGAGCACCAGCAGACCCAGGCGCGGCTCCAGGAGCTGCAATCCGAGCTCGTGCACGTGTCGCGGCTGACCGCGATGGGCGAGATGGCTTCCGCGCTCGCCCACGAGCTCAACCAGCCGCTGGCGGCGATCAGCAATTACATGAAGGGATCGCGGCGCCTCCTCGCCGGCAGCACCGATCCCAACATGCCGAAGGTCGAAAGCGCGCTGGACCGCGCGGCGGAACAGGCGTTGCGCGCCGGCCAGATCATCCGCCGCCTGCGCGACTTCGTCTCCCGCGGCGAATCCGAGAAGCGGGTCGAGAGCCTGTCCAAGCTGATCGAGGAAGCCGGCGCGCTCGGGCTCGCCGGCGCGCGCGAGCAGAACGTGCAGCTCCGCTTCAGCCTTGATCCCGACGCCGACCTCGTTCTCGCCGACCGGGTGCAGATTCAGCAGGTGCTGGTCAACCTGTTCCGCAACGCGCTCGAGGCGATGGCGCAGTCGCAGCGGCGCGAGCTCGTCGTCGCCAACACCCGTGTCGCCGACGGCATGATCGAGGTGGAGGTCTCCGACACCGGCATCGGCTTCCGGGAAGACATCATTCCAAACCTGTTCCAGACCTTCTTCACCACCAAGGACACCGGCATGGGCGTGGGACTCTCCATCAGCCGCTCGATCATCGAGGCCCATGGCGGCCGCATGTGGGCCGAGAGCAACGCAGCGGGCGGAGCGACCTTCCGCTTCACCCTGCCGGCAACCGACGAGAGCTGATCCATGACGACCAAGGGAAATGTTTACGTCATCGACGACGACGCGGCGATGCGGGACTCGCTGAACTTCCTGCTGGATTCCGCCGGCTTCGCCGTCACTTTGTTCGACGACGCGCTCGCCTTTCTCGAAGCCCTGCCCCGCCTCGGTTTCGGCTGCATCGTCTCCGACGTGCGCATGCCCGGCCTCGACGGCATCGAGCTCTTGAAGCGGATGAAGGCGCAGCAAAGCCCATTCCCGATCGTGATCATGACCGGTCACGGCGACGTGCCGCTGGCGGTCGAGGCGATGAAGCTCGGGGCGGTCGACTTCCTGGAAAAACCATTCGATGACGACCGTCTCACCGCCATGATCGAGTCGGCGCTCCGCCAGGCCGAGCCCGCCGCCAAGAACGAGGCCGTCGCGCAGGACATCGCTGCCCGCGTCGCGTCCTTGAGCCCGCGGGAACGCCAGGTCATGGAGGGGCTGGTCGCGGGCCTCTCCAACAAGCTGATCGCCCGCGAATACGACATCAGCCCGCGGACCATCGAGGTCTACCGGGCCAACGTCATGACCAAGATGCAGGCGAGCAGCCTTTCGGAACTGGTTCGCCTCGCGATGCGCGCCGGCATGCTCAACGATTGAGGCAGGTCAAGGCGACTTCACGGCGCAGTGCTAGCCAGACAGCATGGTTGAGGTCAGCCCACATCGTGCGCGGCCGTCGTCCTCCCCACAACCCACCGTCTTTGTGGTCGATGATGATGCCGCAGTTCTCGGATCCCTGCGGTTCCTGCTGGAGACCGACGGCTTCGCCGTGCGGACCTTCAGGAGTGGCACGGCGCTGCTCAATCTCGGCGCCGCGCCCGGGCCGGACTGCTACGTCATCGACTACAAGATGCCCGACATCAACGGCATCGATTTGACCGGCCGGCTTCGCAAATCCCACCGCGACGCGCCCGTGATCCTGATCACCGGCTATCCCGACGAGAACATCTCGGCCCGGGCCGCGATGGCGGGCATTAAGGACGTGGTTTTGAAGCCGCTTCTCGACGAAAACCTGGTCAAGTGCATCCGCCACGCCATCCAGGACCGCCCCGGAGCGGGACCTAGGGACTCTACGTAGGTAAACATCCCTAAGATAACGCGCGAAATTTCCGGATTGCGTGTTTCATCGTAGCAGTGCTCCATCACAACGGAGATGGCGCAGATGCTAACCCAGACGCTCAACACCCAGGCGATCAACACCCAAATCGGTGGCAAGATTGCTCCTGCCCACCCCGTTACCGACCAGTTCGGCGCGATCGCGGGCCATGTCGGCCTGGTCGCCACCGAGTTCTCCTACGGCAAGGACGAGGAGATCTATGGCGAGGAGGAGGCGGCCGAATATGTCTATCAGGTCGTGACCGGCGCGGTGCGCAGCTACAAGCTTCTCTCCGACGGCCGCCGCCAGATCGGCGCCTTCCATCTTCCCGGCGACGTGTTCGGCCTCGAATCCGGTCCCACTCACCGCCTCGCCGCTGAAGCCATCATCGACACCACAGTCCGCCTCGTGAAGCGCGCCAGCCTGGAAAAGGCCGCCGGCACCGACGTGCAGGTCGCCCGCAAGCTCTGGGCCATGACCGCCGGCGAGTTGCGCCATGCCGAGGACCACATGCTGCTGCTGGGCCGTAAGACTGCGATGGAGCGTGTTGCGACCTTCCTGCTCGAAATGGACCGCCGCCTCGCCGTCGCCGGCATGATGGCACTGCCGATGTGCCGCCGCGACATCGGCGACTATCTCGGCCTCACCTTGGAGACCGTGTCGCGCGCGCTGTCGCAGCTTCACGCTCAGGGCATTCTCGGTTTCTCCGGTGCCCGCCAGATCGTGCTGCGCAACCGCCAGCGTCTGCACAATCTCGACGCCTGATCCTCAATCTTCCTCCCCACCCACTTCGGCCGGCTGAATTCGTTCAGCCGGCCATTTCTTTGGTGGCTGTCAGACCCGTGCGCCGCGTCTCCGGCATCACAAAGAAGATCAGTAGGAGCCCCGCTGCGGCAACGCCGGACAGCCCGATGAATGCGGTGGCATTGCCGAACTTGTCGCTGACATAGCCGCCAAGCACCGTGCTCAGCGACGCGCCGATGCCCGTTGCGGTGCCGACGATCCCCTGCGCCAGGTTGAAATGCCCGCTGCCGAACGCGACGTCGGCGACGATCAGCGGGATCATCACCGCGAAGACCGCCGCGGTGATGCCGTCGAACACCTGCACCAGCACCAACAGATACGGATCGCGCACGGTCGCAAACAACAGGCCGCGAATCGCCAGAGCACCGAATCCGATCAGCAGCAGCGGGCGCCGGCCCCACGCTTGCGCCTTGCGCCCGACCGTCGGCGACAGCAGCGCCACGATCGCTTGCGGAACGACGATGCAAAAGGCGACGAGCACGGTCGCCCATTGGCTCGATCGCGCCGTCACCGCGCTCGCCATCAGCGGCATCATCGCGGCGTTCGCGAGCTGCAGCAGCAGCACGCTGAGCGCGAACACGATGAGCGGGCGCTGCCGGATCAGGTGCCAGATATTGGGATCGCCGCGGTCGGCGGCTTCAGGCGGCAGCTCGCCGTGACAGCGCCTGATGTCGACCTCGTTCTCGCGGATGCGCGACAGAGCGATCAGGGTTGGAATCACGAGCAGGAAGGTGACCAGGAAGACCGAGCGGCTCGATAACAGGTAGCCCGCGGTGCCCATCACCGCCGCCGCGACGCCGTTGCCGAGCGAGGCGAAGCGCGCGTTGCGCCCGAGCCGCTCGCCGATCGCAAGCGGGCCGACGAGGCCGAGGCTGATCGCGGCGATCGCCGGCCCGAGCACGCAGCTCGCCATCGCATGCAGCGTGGCGGCGGTCACCACGACGGCGAAGATCGGCATCGCCGCATAGGCCAGCGCGCAGGCGCCGATGGTCGCGATCGCGAGGGCAGCGACGAGGCGCTCCGATTTCGCGGCATCGATGATCGCGCCGCCCGGCATCTGGCCGATCAGGGCGACGATGCCGCCGATCGACAGCACGAACCCGATCTCGACCTGGGTCCATTTCTGCGTCGTCAGATAGACCGCGATGAAGGGACCGAATCCGGTCTGCACGTCGGCGAGGAAGAAGATGAACCAGTCGAGACCGCGCAGGCTCTGGCGCGACGGCGCCGGAATGCCCGCAGCCGCCGGCTCCGCGACGTTGTCCTGCTCGACGACGCCGCCGCGATCTGCATGATTCGGCTTCCTCGACAACAGCACGGGCGGTCAGCCCTCCCTGCACCTCACTGAATCGCTTGCAGCGGCTGAAGGCTGCCGGACGCGCCGAGCACGACGATCGGCGTGTCCTCCTTGTATTCCGGTGCGGCCGCGACCTGCGCCTTGGTCAATTCCAGCGTGATGCTGTCCTTCTTGTTGGCGATCTTGCCGAAGCGCAGCGCGTTCCAGTCGACGACGATCTTGCGGCTGCCGACGCCGAGGAAGCCGCCGAAATCGATCGCCGCAGCGCGGACATGGCCGGTGCGATCGACGATGACGTCGACGATGCGACCCATGTCCTCGCCGGCGGCGCTGCGAACGTCGCGGCCGAGAACGCCGTGGGCCTCGCTCGCGCCGATGATGGTCACCGATGGCGGCGGCGCGGCGTCCTTGGGCGTGACGGGCACCGTGGAAGCCGGCGGTTGCACATTTGCCGGTGCCTTTGCCTCGCTCGGGGATGCAGGCGGCTCCTCGGCCGCGCGCGATTCGGCGACCGTCAAGCCCGCGACGATCGCCACGCCCAAGACCAACCTTCCGATCGCACGCATGACCTCCTCCTCGCGCCTCTAGCGCGCCAGCACGATCGAGACCTGGATCTGACCGCGCGTGCGCAACACTTCCAGCGCCACGTCGTCGCCGTGACGGCTGACGCGAAGATCGACGCTGGATTCGCCAAGGCGCAGATCGCGCAGGATCACCTCGTTGAGGAACGCCGGCAGATGCGGGTTGCGCAGGCGAATCTCGCCGCGCGCGACGTCGAACTCGAGGCCGAGCGCCGCCTCCAGCAACGTGAACGGCGTCGCGCTGGCCCAGGCCTGCGGCGCGCAGGCGACCGGGTACAGCGTCGGCCCGCGCCGCTTCTCGCGCCGGAAGCCGCAGAACAATTCGGGCAGCCGGCGCAAATCCATGTAGGTCGCGGCGTCGAACAGCCCCTTAAAGACATGCGCCACCGAATGCTTGAGGCCGTAGCGCGCCAGCCCCAGCGCGATCAGCGCGTTGTCGTGCGGCCAGATCGATCCGTCATGGTAGGACATCGGGTTGTAGCGCACCTCGCCTTGCGCGACGGTGCGGATGCCCCAGCCCGAGAAGAAATGCGGCCGCATCAGATCGGCAGCGACGAGACGCGCGCGGTCCTCGCGGACCATGCCGCTGAACAGGATCTGCCCGGCATTCGAGGTCCTGACCTTGCAGGGCCGCTTCTTGCCGTCGAGCGCGAGCGCATAGGTGCCGAGCTCCTCGCACCAGAACGCCTGCTCGAAGCGCTCGGCGAGCGCCCTGGCTTCGGCCTCGAGCTTGCGCACGCGGTCCGGCTTGCCGAGCCGCAGCGCGCAACGCGCCGCGAGCTGCTTGGCGGCGAAGACGTAGCCCTGGACCTCCGCGAGCGCGATATTGCCCTCGGCAAGCCGGCCGTCGGCATGGAAGATCGCGTCATAGGAATCCTTCCAGCCCTGGTTCGCCAGCCCTTTCTCGGTCGCGCGCTGGTATTCGACGAAACCGTCTTGGTCGGGATCACCAGGGCCGTCGATCCAGGCCAGCCCCGCCTCGATCGCCGGCCACAGCTCGATCAACGTGGCCTCGTCGCCGGTGCGCTCGAAATAGCTGCCTGCGAGCAGCACGAACAGCGCGGTCGAATCGACGCTGCCGTAGTAATGCGCGAACGGGACTTCCCCGAGCGCCGCCATCTCGCCGCCGCGCATCTCGTGCAGGATCTTGCCGGGCGCGGCGTCCGCGAGCGGATCGACCGCCGCGGCCTGGAAATGCGCGAGCCGGCGCAGGACGCCCTTGGCAATGCGCGGATCGACCCAGAGCATCTGCAGCGCGGTGATGAGGCCGTCGCGCCCGAACGTCGTCGAGTACCAGGGAATGCCGGCATAGGGATAGCGTCCCTGCGGCGTCTCGGTCATCAGCATGTTGAGGTCGGCCATGGCCTGGCACAGCACCTCGTTGAAGATGTTGTTGGAGGTCTCGATGCTGGCCGCGCCCATGGTCGACTGCCGCATCTCGCGGCGGTGCGCCAGCAGACCCGGGAAGAACCGCACCGGCTTCTCCGTCAGCGGCCGGTTGCAGGACACGGCCACGAACAGCGATTTGGCCTGGTGCGGCTCCAGGTCGAGCTCCCAGGTCGCAGCGTTGACCGAGAGCCGCGTCGGACGCGGATCGAAATGCAGGCCGGTGGTCCGCTCGGCGTCGTCAAGGCCGCGATACTCGAACAGGACGTCGGTCGGCCCGAGCAGCCGGCCGGTTCCGACGCCGCGGCGCGGCCGCCGCTCGCCGCGAACCTCGAACAGATCGGCGAAGTCGTTGCCGAACAGCAGCGTCAGCTCGAAGCTGGTGCGCCGGTCGCCATGGTTCTGCACGCCGATGCGCTGGTAGGCGGTGCCGCGCCACAGGAAGATGGTGCGCACGACGTGCAGCAGGTCCTTTTGCAGAACGAGGTTGCCCTGCCGGTAGATGTCCGGATTGGTGAGATCGACGGTCAACGCCGAATTGTCGTCGCGCAGATTCGAGCCGAGCAGCAGCGGCTGGAGATCGTCGAGCACGAGCTCCAGCCGCGCAAGATAGCGCGTGTCGTGATGGAACAGCCCGTCCGGCCCGCCAGCGGACGCGCCGATGTCGCCGTGGCTGTCGAGCACGATGAAGGTGTCGTCGTGCTTGAGCGAACGCCGCGGCCGGGCCGAGGGCCCGGTCATCGGAATGTAGAAGGGCTGTTCCGCGACCTGTTCCGGGGTCCGCGTCACGGAGACGAACTGGGTTACGGCTTCTGCCGACATGAGCTGCTCCCCTGCGCTTGATTCGAAACGCGACCGACTCGAGAACGCGACTGTTGGTTTACGCGGCGGCTTGCGCGAGCCGGCTCATTTCCTGCGTGACCAGCTCACGATACGGCCCGTGACCCTGCATCAGGCGCTCGGGCGAGCCGTCCTCGATGATCTTACCATTCCTCAACACCACGACACGATCGAAATTGCGCAGCGTCGCAAGGCGATGGGCGATCGCGATCACGGTGCGGCCGCGCATCAGGCGCGACAGCGCCTCGCGGATCGCCTCCTCGGATTCGCTGTCGAGCGCGGCGGTCGCCTCGTCCAGCAGCAGGATCGGCGCGTCCTTCAGGAAGGCGCGCGCGATCGCGATGCGCTGGCGCTGGCCGCCCGACATCTTGACGCCGCGGTCGCCGACCATGGTGTCGAGGCCCTCGGGCAGGCTCTCGACGAAGTCGCAGCGCGCTGCGATCGCCGCGCGCAGCACCTCGTCGTCGGTCGCGTTCGGCCGGCCATAGCGGATGTTCTCGCGAATGGAGCGATGAAACAAGGAAATGTCCTGCGGCACGACGGAAATCGCCTCGCGCAGGCTCAGCTGCGTCACCTTCGAGATGTCCTGGCCGTCAATGGTGATATTGCCCTCGTCGACGTCGTAGAAGCGCTGCAGCAGCGTGAACAGCGTCGACTTGCCGCCGCCGGACTGGCCGACCAGTCCGACGCGCTGGCCGGGCTGGAGGCGCAGGCTGAAGCGCTCGAAGATCTTGTCGCTGCCGGGATAGCCGAAGGTGACGTTGTTGTACGCGATGGCCGCGCCGCTTTTGACCAGGGGCTCGGCCTCGGGATGATCGCGGAGCTCGTGCGGCACCAGCAGCGTGGCGATCGCCTCTGTCAGACGCGCGACGTGCTGGGTGACGTCGACCAGCGCCACCGCGAGATCGCGCGTCGCGCTCAGGATCGAGATGCCGAGCGTACAGACCAGCACGACGTCGCCGGTCGTCGCTTGGCCCTTCTGCCAGAGCGAGATCGCCCAGGCCATCAGCGCAATGGTCAGAAGCACGGTGATGACGGCATGCAACAGCCGCAGCTTCTCCAGATAACGCAGGCTGCGGCTGCGCGCGGTCAGCTCCTGGTTCACGGTCGCGTCGAACCGCTCATGCTCGTGGCTGATGCCGCAGAAGGCGCGCACCAGCGGCATGTTGCTGATGACGTCGATCATCTCGCCGTCGACCAATGCGGCCTTGTCGGCGAAATCGTCATGCAGCGGCTTGCCGGCCGCGGCCAGACGAAACATCGCAACCACCATGCCGCCCGCGATCGCGATCAGGCCGAGCGCCATGTAGGGACTGACGGTTCCAATCAGGATGATTGCCGCAATTGTGGCAATGCACGGCGGCAACACATTCCAGACGAACATGTTCTCGACGGTGAACACCGCGTTCGAGGTCGCGGTGATGCGGCTCGTCAGCATGCCGGGCATCCGGTCCGAGAAGTAGCTCGGGGCGTGCCCGGTCAGATGACGAAATATGTCACGCCGTAAATCGCCCGTGACCCGGACGAAGGTGAAGCTCGCCGTCCAGCTTGCGATCCGCCACAGGAAGTTGTCGGCGGCAATCAGTGACATGAGCAGAATGAATGCCAGCCATACGCCACCGCCATACGAGGGACCGGCCGACAAGGCGTCGACCAGAGCTTTGACGCCATACTGGGTGCCTACGGAGCAGGCAACGGCCCCCACGACCGCGGTCAGGATCACCAAATGCGACGCGAGACGACGCCGGAGATAGCGCAGGACAAAGGCAAATGGCCTACGCGCGTACCCAGAAAGCTGATCCATATGGCTGTCGCCCCGTTATGCTGATTTTTCGTTTCGTTACTGGTCGAGTGAACATCGACCGCTTCGCCTCGGTTCCCGGGCAATCCCATCACGACATGCGGATGCGGACGATGTGCGAAGATGTAGTGGCAGCATCGCGACGCTCCGCCGACGTGTCGAATATGTAACGTTCGGGGGAAGGAACTTCGCAGGTGCGGGAACGTTCCCTCGTCTGGCATTGCCGGTGCCGTTAAGGCGGGGGTTTCAACTTCATGATCGCAGAGGAGATGGTGAGATGCGCATCGCGCAGGTAGCTCCGTTGACGGAGGCTGTTCCACCCAAGCTGTATGGCGGCACCGAGCGGGTGGTGCATTGGTTGACGGAAGAGCTGGTGGCCCTGGGCCATGACGTGACGCTTTTCGCCAGCGGCGACTCGCGGACATCGGCCAAGCTCGATGCATTATGGCCGCGGGCGCTTCGGCTCGACGGTTCCGTGCGCGATCCCAACGCGCTGCACATGGTGCTACTGGAGCGGGTGCGGCAAAAATGTGACGACGAGGAGTTCGATTTCCTCCACTTCCATCTCGACTATTATCCCTGGTCGTTGTTCCACCGCCAGCCGACCCCGTTCGTGACGACGTTGCACGGCCGGCTCGATCTTCCCGAGCATCAGCCGGTCTTCAACACGTTCACCAAGATGCCGGTCATCTCGATCTCCAATGCGCAGCGGCGGCCGGTGCCGCAGGCGAACTGGGTGACGACGATCCACCACGGCCTGCCGGAGAAGCTGCTGACGCCGAAGCCGGCGAAACAGGAATACCTCGCCGTGCTCGGCCGCATCGCGCCCGAGAAGGGCGTCGATCGCGCCATCAAGATCGCGACCCATTGCGGCATTCCGCTCAAGATCGCGGCCAAGGTCGACCGTGCCGACCAGGATTATTACGACGAGCTGATCCGGCCGATGATCGAGAACAATCCGTTGGTCGATTTCATCGGCGAGATCAGCGATCACGAGAAATCGGATTTCCTCAGCGGCGCGCTCGGCCTCTTGCTGCCGATCGACTGGCCGGAGCCGTTCGGCCTCGTCATGATCGAGGCCATGGCGTGCGGAACGCCGGTCGTCGCCTTCAACCGCGGCTCGGTGCCGGAGATCATCGACGAGGGCCTCACCGGCTTCATCGTCGAGGACGTCATCAGCGCCGCGGGCGTGGTGAACCGGCTTCCGCAACTCGACCGCGCCGCGATCCGCAAGCAGTTCGAAACGCGCTTCACCGCGCGGCGCATGGCCCTGGACTACCTCGCCGCATATCGCAGCCTGACCGAGGCGCAGGCACCGCGGATCAAGCTGGTGAGCAGCGCGGAGTAGGAAGGCAACTTAGGCGCAAACCTCATGGCCGGGCCAGTACCGGCCATGATTTGCGTAAGCGCCCGGCCCTATCAATTCGTCATTGCGAGCGCAGCGAAGCAATCCAGGATCTTTCCGCGGAGGGACTCTGGATTGCTTCGCTGCGCTCGCAATGACGGAGGACTTGGCGACGGCCTCCTACCCGACCCTCACCCGCTTCGGCTCGGCGATCTCGAACATCCTTCCTACGCCGCTCACCCCGCTACATCCCCAATAGCCGCGGCAGCCACAGCGACAGGCCCGGCCAATAGGTCACCACCACGAGGAAGCCCAGCATCGTCAGCAGCCACGGCCACACTGCGACCGTGAGCTCGGTGATCCCCATCTTGGCGATGCCCGAGGCGACGTAGAGATTGAGGCCGACCGGCGGATGGCACAGGCCGACCTCCATGTTGACCGTCATCAGGATGCCGAAATGGATCGGGTCGATGCCGAGCTTGACCGCGACCGGAAACAGGATCGGGGCCATGATCAGGATGATCGAGGACGGCTCCATCACGTTGCCTGCGAGCAGCAGCAGGATGTTGACGAGCAGCAGGAAACCGATCCAGCCCAGGCCCTGGTCGATCATCCATTGCGCCAGCGCCTGCGGCACGTTCTCGTAGGTCATCAGGAACGAGAACAGCACGGCATTGGTGATGATGTAGAGCAGCATCGCCGAAAGGTTGGCCGACGACAGCAGCACGCGCGGCACGTCGCGCAGCTTCAGGTCCTTGTAGATGAACACCGCGACGATGAAGGCGTAGACCGCGCTGACGGCGGCAGCTTCAGTCGGCGTGAACAGGCCGCTGTAGATGCCGCCGATCACGATCACGATCAGGAGGATGCCCCAGATCGACTTGCGGAACGCATCGAGACGCTCCATGAAGGTCGCCTTCGGCATCCGCGGATAGTCGTTGCGCCAGGCGCGATAGAACGTCGTCATGCCGAGCAGCGTGGCGAGCGCAAGCCCCGGCACGATGCCGGCGATGAAGAGCTTGCCCACCGAGCTGTTGGTGGAGACGGCGTAGAGCACCATCGGGATCGATGGCGGAATCAGAATGCCGAGCGAGCCCGACGTCGTGATCACGCCGGCGCCGAACCGCTTCGGAAAGCCTTGCGCGACCATCGCGGGCAGGATCACTGAGCCGATCGCCACCACGGTCGCCGGCGAGGAGCCGGAGATCGCGGCGAACAGCGCGCAGGCGACCACGCCCGACAGCGCGAGCCCGCCATACCAATGGCCGACCAGCGAGGTTGCGAAGGTGATCATCCGCCGCGCCACACCGCCATGGGTCAGGAAGTTGCCGGCGAGGATAAAGAACGGGATCGCCATGATCTCGAAATTCTCGATGCCGGTGAACAGCTTCAGCGCCACCGATTCGGTTCGCACGTCGGTCAGCGTGAACATGAAGCTGAGCACGGTCAGACCCAGCGCAATCGAGATCGGCATGCCGGTCAGCATCAGCGAGATCAGCAGCGCGAACACGATGAAGACGCGCAGGCCCTGCGGCAAGGTGATGACATGGGCCGCATGCGCGAAGCACAGCGCGACGATCAGGACCGGCAGCAGCATCAGGATCCAGCCGAGCGGGCTGCGCTCGTCCCGGACCACCTGGGTGGGCGTGACCGGCGCAGGATGCACCGGATCCGCCTCGACGCCCTCGACGCCCGCCATATCATGATGCGGCAGCTCGCCGGTGCGGTAGAACGACCAGGCGACCTGCAGGAAGCGGAAGCACATCAGGCCGGAGCCGATCGGAATGGTGAGATACACCACCCACATCGGCGCCTCGAGGTCGTTGGACTGTTGGCCGCTGTGCCACATGTGGCTGACGAAGGCGGCTCCGAAATAGCCCACGATGGCCGTGAACAGCGCGCCGCACAGGAGGCCGAAGGTGATGATGCGGCGGCGCGAGCCGCCCGGCAGGATGTTGACCAGCACGTCGACGCCGACATGGATGCCGGTCCGCACGCCGTAGGCGGCGCCGAACTTCGCCATCCAGATGAACATGTAGATGCAGAGCTCCTGCGCCCATGACAAATCGAGGGCGGCAAGCCAGGCGAACGTCGCGCGCGCGGGCACGGCGAGGACGGTGAGGTTGCGGGCTTCCGCCCATTTGGCGAGGTCGATCGACAGCCCGGCGCCGTAACGGTGCACCACCGCGACGAAGATGAGCGACGTCGCAGCCGCGATCATCGTCGCGATCAGCCATTCCTCGAGATGATCGAGAAAACGATTCAGCACACGCAGCAACTTGGTCCCCCCGGATTGGATCATTCAAGCGCAACGGCCGGGAGCGCAATTGCCCCCGACCGTTGGTATTGTTGTTATTGGGCCGCAGCCGTCGGTAACAACGAGAGCTAAGCGCTGCCAAGCTAACGTGATGACCGCCGGATGCGCAAGCCGGCATCCGCGCGTGTCCAAGGCAACGCGTGCTATGCCGCGTTGCGGCAGCGCCATCAGCCTTTCCGTTGCGCGACCATGAAGAGGCGCCGGAACGGGAACAGCGTCTGCCCCGCCGCATTCTTCGGATAGGCGCTCGCGACGCGCATCCCGTAGGCGGCTTCGAATGCGGCCTTCTCCTCGCCTTGGAGCACGTCGAGATAGCGCGTCAGCCAGGTGCCCTTGGTCCATTCCTTCACGGGATTGTCGCCTTCGAGCACCTGCAGGTATTCGGTCTCCCAGATGTCGATGTTGGCCGACATCGGCGCGAGCAGATCGTGATAGAAGGCCGGCCCTTCCACCGGCGGCCGGGTGACGAGATGCTCCACCTTGGACCGCCATGGGCCGTCGAGCGCAGTCTCGCCGATCAGCACATGCGAAGGCGCGAGGAAATTGCGCGGCATCTGCACCGCGAGCATGCCCCCGGGCGTCACCTTCTCCATCAGCGAGGGAAACAGTGCCGCATGATTGGGCAGCCAATGCAGTGCGGCATTGGAATAGATCAAGTCGTACTGCCCAGCGGGATTCCAATGGCCGAGATCCTCATGTGACCATTCCACGTCAGGCGCGGCCTTGCGTCCTGCCGCGACCATCTCCGTCGAGCCCTCGACACCGGTCACGCGTGCCTCCGGCCAGCGCTCCCTGATCAATTTGGTGACGTTGCCGGCGCCGGCGCCGAGATCGGCGATCGCGCGCGGGGCAAAATCGGGAATCCGCATCAACAGGTCGACGGCGGGCCGGAGCCGATGGCCGGAGAACTTCAGATATTGCTGCGGATCCCAGACCATCCTTCGACGCCTTTGTTCTTCGTATTTCCCTCGCCAAGGCTCTTGTCCTTCGGCAAGCCTCTTGGTTACCACTGCTCGTCCCGGTCGGGCAATTCGCAAGCCCGCGGGACAGAGCGGCAAACGAACAACAAAAAGCAGGCAGGACCAAGGGAGCGTGCGACCATGGACCTCGGGCTCAAATCGAAAACCGCTGTCATCACCGGCGCGAGCATCGGCATCGGCCGCGCCATCGCCAGGGGCCTCGCCGCCGAAGGCGTGCGCGTCATCGGCGTGGCGCGCCGTACCGATCTCCTCGCCGAGCTGGTGAAGGAGATTGCTACAAGGCAAGTGCACTCCCTCTCCCGCTTGCGGGAGAGGGCTGGGGAATGTTTCCGCAATGGGATAGCCCCGAGAGGAGAAAGCCCTGACCCGCGCCGGAGCCTGTCGTCGGGCGCGCCGTGGGCGCGAGCCGGTGGCGTGACCTCTCCCGCATCCGCCTTAAGGCTTCGGCTGACAAGAGCGGGAGAGGTTGCACCGAGCCCGTGGCAATCGATTCAACCTAAAGCCATTCCGCTCTAACTGCGCATCCGACAGCCTCATTGTCGCCGGACCTCACGGTTTGACGTAGCTCCAGCCCTGTTCCTGCAGCTCCATGACGCGGACGACACCCGATTTGACCACCGTCGCCTGCGGAATCAGATTGATGTCCTTGTTCTCCGCCTTCCGCATATTTTCCTGGGTGTTGCCGCAGGCTTTGAAGGAGATTTCGGGATTGCTCATCGCGAGCACCTCGATGCGTGGCTTTACCGGCGAGGTATCATCGCGCAGCATATGAAGACCGGGACCAAAGGTGACAATCTCGATTGAGACTGGTTCACCGAGATCGCGGTAATATTGCGCGACATTGGTGGCATTGTTGAGCGTGAGGTTCATCATCGCAGGTTCGTTGGAATTGACCTGCAATATCAGCTGGTGCGGCTTTTTGACGATCTCGGGTTTTGTCGCCTGAGCCATCGCCGCCCGTGTCGCAGCGGTTTGCTTGCTCGTGTGAGTCTGCCCCGGCTTGCTCACGTGCATCCGTCTAGTCGGTTGCTTCGGATCGCGTGCTTGATTCTTCTCGCTCATCTGCGGGATCAACTGGTTGTCCTGTTGCGCCTGCGCGCTTGGTTCGACCAGAAGCACCATCGCCAGGCCGCCGATGATTGCTATCGTCAACTTCGGATTGATCATCTCGTGTCTCCCGTTCCTTGACCATCACCTTCCCGGTCTGGCGACGCTATGTGGCCATTTGCATGCAGCCGCCATTCTCTTGCGCACGTTCTCGAATCCGCTGAGCAGGAACTGTCCGTCTTGCACCTGACCAGTGCGGGCGAAAAGGCGCACGACGATGTGACCCTCGTCGGGTAGCGCGTTCAGCAACTTTACGACGTCGCCCCCGAAAGCGACGCCGGAGCCGAATGACGGCGACGCCGCCGCGAGTTGCATCGGCGTGTCCGCATTCAGCCGAAAGGAGATGACGTATTCGTTGGCGCTCCGTGACAGCGCCGGTCCGGCGACCGTGACTTCCGTTCGGCCTTTGCGGCAGTGGATTGCGAGTTGCATCGTGGCTCCATCCGAGCCGCCAACCGAAAAGGTGGTGGCGGTGACGACGGGTGAATAGTCGACCGGCGAGGTGGTCTCGCTGATCAGCCAGCCGCCGTCTGACGCCCGCCGCCCGGGCGGCGGAATCTTACGTGAAAGTTCTTGCAGGCATTCCAGCCGGCCCCGCCCTTCCATCGCCGAACAAGCCCGAAGTGACTCGACGGCATCGCCCGTGTCTTGCGCGTAAGCGATTCCGCAGGCTACGTTCAAGGCGACGGCGAACGGAGGAACGGCACTCTTCATGGCCTCGCCTGTACGCTGCGTGCCTTGCGATCCAGCCATTCCTGCGCAGCCGGGAAGCGGGTGAGCCCGGGGACGGACGCCGCGAGATTGATGGACTGCCATTTCGGATCGAAGCCTGGTGCCTGCAGGCGGTCAATCCGCGAGAACAGGTACTCGACGAGGCGCGCCACGCGTTGATAGCGGTTTGAGCGTGGCGGCCAGTTGAATGCAACGAGAGCCGTCGGCACGGCAAGAGTCGCAACCCGCTCACCCTGTTTGATCAGATTGGGATACTCGTTGGCGTTCAAGGTCGCCGGCAGATAATAGTCCTCGAACTTCCTGTCGTAATGGACCGGCAGGAACTTGAATCCAGCTTCCCAGCGGCCTCGCACGAAGGCGTCCACGGGTTTCGACGTGATGAACACGACGGCCGACATCTCCCCCTTGCGCATCTGTTCCAGGGCAAGCTGATGCGGAATGAACGTCTTGTCGACGTCGATGCCGAGGCGGCTGAAGATCAGCGGACCGGAATAGGCGGCTGCGGTGCCCTGAGTATTGAAGTTCACCTTCTTGCCGGCAAGGTCCTGCAGGCTCGTGATCTCCGGCCGCACGAAGATGTGCAACTCGGACGGAAACAGATTGAGCAGATAAGTGATGCGGCTTTGGATCTGCGGAACCTGAAGCTTGTACTCCTCGAGCGCGTCGGAATTGATGATCGCCGTATCGACACCACGCAGATAGAGCAGCGCATTCAGATTGTCGGTGGCGCCCCGGGTGACGATCGGCAGGAGATGCAGCTCTGCTCCGTCGTCGACGACACGGGCCATTTCTGCCGCGAGGCGGATCGGCGCGCCCTCGAGCAGGCCGCCCGCGAGCCCGACGGTCCAGGCGTTCATCCGGCCCTTTTCGCTCTCCTGAGGGAGCGGCCGTCGGAGCATTTGTGCATCCGCCTTGGCCGATCTTGCGGTTTGTGCTTCCAGGCAAGTCGTTTGAAGCAGCACGGCAATCGGCACCAGCGCGGTGAGCACGAGCGACGAGAGCGACCTTGGCAGCTTGTTCATGTCGTTCCTTTCCGGATCGCCCACCGTCACCACCCTTCCCGGCATGAATGCAAAGCCCACTCTCAGTGATGCAATGCATCCAGTCGTTCCTTGGCTCCGCGGATGCCGCTCCTGTGTGCCTTCGCGTAGAGCTCGCGCGCCTTGGCCGCCTCGCCGCGCGTTCCATAGGCACCCCAAGCCGACAGAACCGCCGGATCATATGTCTCCGCGAGCATGAAGGTCGCCTGCGCACTGTTCTTCTCAGCCGCAAGCTCGAGCACAATCCGCGCTGCACCGATATTGCCCTGATCGAGCAACGCTCTGGCACGCGGGATCAATCGGGCCTCCACCTCGTCCTGGCCTGGATTCGTCGGCGGCTCCGTTGCGGTCACGTTCTGCGCCGTCGACAAGGTCGGGCCGCCGTTTCTTTGCGCCGCCGGGGCGTGCTGATCGATAAGGCGCGATACCGAGGCGATCTCGCTCTCCCTGGCTTCAGTCCTGCTCCGCTCCCGCTCCAGCGACTGTCGCAGTTCGGCGATCTCCCGGTTCGCTGCCTGTCTCTGCTGCGAGGCTGCATCGTTCGCCTCGCGCAGATGCCCGTTCAGCGATTCGATGACGCCGCGCGTTTGCGCAAGCTTGCTCTCCAGCGCGGCAGCATGAGCCTGGGCCTCTTCGAGGGCACGGCGTTGTTGCTCGGCGTTCGCCGTTGCCGACCGCGCGGCGTCCTCTTGTTGCGCGAGGGCTGCGTTCCTTTCGCGCTCCTGCTGCAAGGACTGCCGCAATTCCGCGATCTCCCCGCCCACCGCCTCGCTTTGCTCCGCCGTCGCACCGTCGGCCGTAGCCGATCCGCCAGTCATGCCGGCAAGCTCGCTCGCGAGGGCGGCGGCGCGT
The DNA here is from genome assembly GCF_020194055.1 of Bradyrhizobium sp. NBAIM03. Taxonomy (NCBI): domain Bacteria; kingdom Pseudomonadati; phylum Pseudomonadota; class Alphaproteobacteria; order Hyphomicrobiales; family Nitrobacteraceae; genus Bradyrhizobium; species Bradyrhizobium sp. NBAIM03. Next base: position 177,091 of record NZ_JADYVS010000004.1, read on the forward strand.
GACTGCGCCTCGTAGCGTTCTTGCTCAGCGCTTGCCGCTATCGCCTGCGCGGCGCTCACTCGCTTCGCCAGGACGGCGCTCTTTTCCCGCTCCTGCTGCAGGGACTGCCGCAGTTCAGCGATCTCCCACGCCGCCGCATCCCTCTGCTGTGCGGCCACCTCGTCCGCCTCGCGCGCCTGCGCGATACGAGCCTCTACTTCGCGGCGGGTTCCGGCAAGTTCGTCCGCGAAGGCGGCGCTGCGGGCTCGCTCAATTTGAAGAGACTGCCGCAGCTCCTCCGTGGCAGTTTCCGCTGCATGCGTGCGCTGGACCGCCTCTTCGAGCTCCCTGCGCGCGCCGGCCAGTTCACCGGAGAGCGCGTCACTGCGCCCGTCGGCGTCGAGCCGTGGTGGCGGGCCCGCCGCGCTTGCGGAGACCGCCTGAATCGGGGCCTCGGACATTTCGCTCTGAAGGAGTGCTGGCGATCCGGTCGCGAAGTCAGGCCGCTGGTCGAGGCCGGCGGCGCTCCCGCCGTCGATTCGAGTTGTTTCGGCAGTCGGTTGTGCGTTGAACGGGTCGAAAGCACCGAGCAGGGTCACCCCAGCGAAGATAAGGGCGACCAGAACGACAGCTGCAATGAGCGAACTACCCGTCTCCTCCGGATCGATATCCTCGGTCTCACCCCACCAATGGGTCCGTGAAGAGCGGAGCGCTGAGCCGTCCTTTGCGCCCCATCTGCCCGTCTCGGGCGACCCGTGACCGAGCTCCTCCGCCGCATCTTCTATTCGGGTGCTTTCTCGGTCCCTGGGTGCAGTATCGATTGATTGGCGCATGCATCACGCCTCTCTCAAGAGCAACTCCAATGGAGCGATCGCCCAGCCTGTTCGCATGGTTTCGGCACCCGATCAGAACACGCGTAGATAATGTGTTGCGGCGCGGCGACACGCCCAAATTAAATATAGCAATTAACTCAAATACATATAATTTTGACCATATTCAAAAGTCAAATTAAATATGCTCGTCGGATGCCGTTAAACACCTCATACATCGCATGGAATATAGGGCTGGCGCCCCGAATCTGCGTATCTGACCATGTTCTCGTCGCGTCTAGGCATGGAGGAATGACCATGCGCATTGCATTGCCGTATTTGGGAATTGGCGTCTGTTTGTCTGTTGCCAGCTGGTTGGTGCTCGGGCTTGTGCTCTAGCAGCGGTTTTCCGTAAGAACTCGGAATCGAACTGGGGTGGTCGCGCAAAATCACCGATCCAACGGCGCTTTGATCTTTGGCATGTTCCGATCGCGGTCGGCGACGTCCCTGCCGCGCGTGTCAATCAAATTTCATGAACCTTTGCTATGGTCATCAACACTCATAGGTTTAAGTCCATTCTGTTTCTTGGCCCAGCTGTTCATTTCCTGACAGTCATAGTTTAGGGCGCGTCATGAGTACTCGTGGTCAGTGCGACCGTATTGCGATTCTGCGTCAACGTGTTTTGTCGCTCAGCTCTCAACTGACGGAGCTTCAGAACCTTCGTACCCGCCTGGAAAAGGCTGAGGAACGACGAATGCGCAAACGTTCAAAAGTTACTGGTAGCTTGGCGATGCGGCGCCGATCTTGGCAGTAGGCGAGTCGACAGCCGAAGCCCGCGTTGGGAGCGCCTCAAATTTCGAGGATCGTAACTCCCGGATGCGGGTCCTTCACTTGCCTCATCGCGCCCATGCCCGTTACACACCCAGGCGTGTCCCTTCAGTTGTTCTCGTGCCACCACAGCTGGCTCGAGATCGCCGAAACGGCCCGGCTTGACCGCATGAGTGCGCTCGTAGTGTTTTGGGCCTCGCGGGTGCGATACATCACGGGAGCGGTGATCCCGGTGGATGGGGGGTTTGCGGTATCAGTTCTAGGAATTCATGCGATGCGTTCGACATTGAAGAGCGTGAGGGTTGGGGTCGGTCTCTTGATGCTCCTCGCCGCAGTTCACTTGACCTCCGCCGCGTTCGGCGAGGACAAGCAGAGCGCCGGCAGTCGAGATGAGACTGCCGCCTTCGATCCCATCCGGTTTGGAGGCAGAACGGATTTCCAGGTCTCAGCCCTCGCCGAGGTCCCACGGCAGGTGGCGCGCGCAGCACAACGCGAAAACTGCGACGTCGAAAAAGGCATGAAAGAGATTCCGCTTCGCTTCTTGGTCGAGAGAGAGCGCCGTTTCGTCCTCGTATATTGTCAGTGGATCGTGGGAAGTCATCTCGTCTTCGACCTTAAGGACGCGCGCCATCCGAAGCTCGTCGCGTTTCCATTCTTCGCACAGAACACCGGGTTCGGCACCACGCCGCGGCCGGGCCTCATCACCTGGCGAAAGGAGGCCGGCGTGTTCGAGGCTGAGACCGGAACAGACATGTGTCCGAGCTCTCGCCTTCGTCACGTCTACCGCCTGGGAACGACCGAAGGCTATACCAGTGGCACCAGCAGCTTCGTGCTCGTCCGCGTGGATGTCACGGCGCGCGGCTGTGGGGGTGACCAGCCGTGGTCGACGGTGTGGCAAGCACCGAACTGGCCGGAGTCGATGATCGTGCGGTGAGGACGAACGTGAGGGATGGCCAGGTTATCGCACATGACTTGGCCGGTGCGCACGCCTCGTCCTTCGAGACGGCGCTTACGCGCCTCCTCAGGATGAGGCTAATCGGCGTCAGTGTCTTCCGAGACTGCAGCCACACACTCCCTGCTCAGGAGCCCGCCTGAGCGGGCGTCGCGAAGGATGGCACAGAAAAAGGCTCTCGGCCCTTCGGTGGATGGCGGGTTGCGGTATCAGGTCTAGGAGCGAAGGCTCTCGTCCCAAGGATTGCTGCGCCGCGGAATAGTCGGGGTTACGGCAACGTTGATTTGCGTCAAGCGAGTGGTCGAGTCGTTGCGAGATCGTCGCGCGCTATCGGCGAGCCGACACGTGACTGCAGATATCCGTGTTGATCGTCTGTTGACCGGCGATCGCTTCGCATGGCGACCGGCCTTTGGAGTGCGCGCGGTGAACGTTTGGACGCGTTGGGTGCCCGGGATCGATACGCTTCGGTACTACGAAGCGGCCTGGCTTCGGCATGATGTCTTCGCAGGTCTCGTGCTGGCGACCATGCTTGTCCCGGTCGGAATTGCCTATGCCGTGGCGTCCGGTCTGCCGGGCATCCACGGCCTCTACGCGACCATCGTCCCGCTTCTGGCCTACGCGATGTTCGGTCCGAGCCGCATCATCGTGCTCGGACCGGACTCGGCGCTGGCAGCTGTCATCCTCGGCGTCATCGTCCCCCTGTCCGGCGGCGATCCGGTCCGCGCCGCAATGCTTGCCGCCATGATGGCGCTCGTTTCGGGAACGGTGCTCATTGTGGCCGGCATCGCACGGTTAGGGTTCGTGACGGAGCTGCTGTCCAAGCCGATACGGTACGGCTACATGAACGGGATCGCGCTGACCGTTTTGATCAGCCAGTTGCCAAAGCTGCTCGGCTTCTCGATCGAAAGCGAAGGACCGCTGAGAGACCTATGGGCGATCGCCGTTGGGATCGGTGATGGCAAGATCAATTGGGCCGCATTCGCAGTCGGATTTGGTACGTTGATCGTCATCCTGCTGCTCAAGGACAGCAAGCGACTGCCGGGAATCCTGATTGCCGTCGTCGGAGCGACCCTTGTCGTCTCACTCCTTGATCTGGGAACTGGTTATGGTGTGAAAGTCTTGGGGCCACTTCCACAAGGTCTGCCGGCCTTCTCCATTCCCAGGATCGGCTATGGCGATCTGATCCCCGTGCTGGCCGGCGGCTGCGCCATCGCTCTGGTCTCGTTCGCCGATACCAGCGTGTTGTCGCGAACCTATGCTGCTCGTCTGGGCGACAAGGTCGATCCGAACCAGGAGATGGTGGGCCTCGGCGCGGCCAACCTGGCGACCGGCTTTTTCCAGGGCTTCCCGATCAGCAGCAGTTCCTCGCGCACGCCCGTTGCCGAAGCCGCCGGCGCCCGCACCCAGCTCACATGTGTCGTCGGCGCGTTTGCGATCGCGTTCCTTCTGTTGGCTGCGCCAAACTTGTTGCAGCACCTGCCGAATGCCGCATTGGCCGCCGTGGTGATCGCAGCCGCAATCGGCCTGATCGAGATCAGTGATCTCAAACGAATCTACCGGATCCAGCGCTGGGAATTCTGGTTGACCGTGCTGTGCTTCGTGGGCGTAGCCGTGCTCGGCGCAATTCCCGGAATCGGCCTCGCCATCGCGGTCGCCATTGCCGAGTTTCTGTGGGACGGCTGGCGTCCGCACTCCGCAATTCTTGGGCGGGCGCAGGGCGTCAAGGGCTATCACGACATCACGAGATATCCCGATGCCCGCCTGATACCCGGACTAGTGCTGTTCCGCTGGGACGCGCCGCTGTTCTTCGCCAATGCCGAGTTCTTCAAGGAACGTATTCTGGCCGCGGTCGAGCAATCGCCGACACCCGTGCGCTGGCTGGTCGTCGCCGCTGAACCGGTCACGAGCGTCGACGTCACCGCCTGCGACACAATTGCCGAACTGGACGAGGCGCTCCACGTCAGGAGCATCGAACTTTGCTTTGCCGAGCTGAAGGATCCCGTGAAGGACAAGCTGAAGCGGTTCGGGTTGTATGCGCAGGTCGGCGAAGCCCAGTTCTTTCCGACCATCGGCTCGGCCGTCTCGAGCTACCTCCACATCAACAATGTCGAATGGGAGGACTGGGAGGATCAGGTCGAGGTCGGTCGTCACGTCGGGTCTTGACGAGCCGGCCAGCGCGACAACCAGCGCAGGGCCGCACCTGCGGCCATTTTCGGCGAGCATGGCGGCCAACCGCCAGACCGCCGCCGGCAATAAGCGAGTCATTGCTGAACCGCGGGCGCGCACTTCGTGCCCGTCTTCGGGGAACATGGGCCCAATCCAATCGTTGCCTCCGCTCCACTGGAGGAAAGTTCATGCCCAAGAAATCGCTCGCCGAAATCTCAAAGGAAATGGCCGGCATCGACATCGCCATTCTCTCGACGCACACCGAGAACGGCGAGATTGCCAACCGTCCGATGAGCAACAACGGCGACGTCGCCTACGACGGCACCTCGTACTACTTCACCTACGAACAGGCGCGAACGGTATCGGACATCCAACGAAATCCCAAGGTAGCGCTCGGATTCTCATCGGAGGCGGGCCTATTCTCGAAGGGAATCTACCTCGCGGCCGAAGGGACTGCCGAGCTGATCCGCGACAAGGCCGCCTTCCAACAGCATTGGACCAGCGACCTCGACAAGTGGTTCGACAACGGCATCGATACGCCGGGCATCGTCCTGATCAAGGTCAAAGCCAAGCGCATCACTTATTGGACGGGCCGCGAAGAGGGTGAGGTCGTGATCTGACCGACGCGGTGATCGTGCGCCGATTCCTCGATTGGTTCTTCAGGAGCCGCGAAACCGGTGCCATCACCATCGCGCAATGGCCTAACCTCATCCTATGGATCGTGATCGTCGCGGGCCTTCTGCTTTGGATCTGGCCTTCCGCGGGAAGAGCCAGCGTCGCCCTGACAATCGTCTTGAAAGGCGGACTGATGATTTGGGGCGCCGACGAGATCATCCGCGGCGTGAATCCCTGGCGGCGCTGCCTCGGCGCTGCGGTCGTCGTCTACGAGCTCATCACGCTTGTGCCGTAAGGTGGGTTCGACGAAGCACGCCTAACCTTCGTGGTTTGCTGCTCCCTGCGCATCGCGCCGCCATGCACCCGGGCTGACGCCGACGATCGCGGCCTGGAGCCGGCATTTTCTCGTACGACCAATAGCCTACCGGAGCGAGATCGAGGGGCACCGAACTTCACCCCTGCCCCGCCGGCGGGACCACGTAGAGCGTCAGCGCGAACACCGCATAGATGAAGATCAGCAGGGCGCCGACGAACCAGGCCGAGCGCCCGCTGGCCGTGATGAAGGCCGACGTCACCGTCGCGATCATCATCATGGTGACCGCGCCCGGCCAGAACTGCAGGTCCATCGGCTTCGGCCCCACGACATAGCTGAGCAGCACCAAAGCGGGTGCGACGAACAGCGCGATCTGCGAGGCGCTGCCGAGCGCAATGCTGACGGCCATGTCGAGCCGGTCCTTGCGTGCCGCGGCGAAGGCCACCGCGAATTCCGCGGCGGCGCCGACCAGCGAGACGACGATGAAGCCGACGAAGGCCGGGCTCATTCCGAAGGTTTCCGCCGCCTTCTGCACCGATTCGACGAAGATCTCGCTGACCAGCGCGACCAGCACGGTGACGACCAGCAGCGTGCCGACGGCTGTTCCGATCGGCCAGTGCGCCTCCTTGTCGCCGTCGCCGTGACCGGCGCTTGCAAACAATTCCTTGTGCGTTCGCAGCGAGAACAACAGGCCGAGCCCGTAAGCTGTGATGAGCAGGACCGAAATGCCGAGGCTGAGCTTGTTGAGGATGCCCCCGCCCTGCGGCAGGTGGTCGAGATCGGCGACCGCCGAAGGCGCAAGCAAGGCGACGGTCGCCATCAGCAACAGGCCGGACGAAAGCCGCGCACCGGCGCGGTTATATTCCTGCACATGATAGCGCAGGCCGCCGAGGAGCAGGCAGGCGCCCAGCATGAACACCGCGTTGGTGACGATCGCGCCCGCAATCGAGGCCTTCACCAGCATGTACTGGCCGGCGCGCAGCGCCGTGATGGCAATGATCAGCTCGGTCAGATTGCCGAGCGTTGCATTGAGCAATCCGCCCACGGCATCGCCGGTCTTGGCGGCAACCGCCTCGGTGGCGTGGCTGAGCAGCGCCGCGAGCGGAACGATGGCCAGCACCGCGAGCACAAACAGCAGCGTATGGGAATGCGGCGCCACCGCCTCGGCCACCAGCACGATGGGCACGAAGGCCAGCATCCAGAGCAAAGGGGTATTCCGGATTTCCCTGAGCAAAGTCTGCATGTGGCCGCCCTTCCATCGATGCGCTGATGGAAAGGTCAGGCGGCCGCGCAGGTCGAGTGTTGATCTGTCTCAAGGTCGGCGTGGTGGAGGCGGCGCGCGCAGGACGCGCATGCGGCCTGCTCCCGACCGCTCGCTGGCACGCTGGCATCCTGCCAGTGTTTTGCCCGACGGGTCAACCTGATCGCGGCTGCGACCGCCGTTTGCGACACGGCGGGAAAATGCCTTGTCGATCAAAGGGCCTTCTACTGTGCATGGGGTTGTTTTTCGACTTTCTTCATTTGGCCTCGCCCTGCGCTCGCAGCGCAGCCGCATCGCCTGACCTTCGCGCATACACAGCATGCAAGCTTGCGCCTGTGGAAGCCGGCGCCTCCGTAGTACATGCCGAACGTCCCCCATGGCTACGCCGCCGGAGCAGCGCGCCAACAAAAATGACGATCACGTTACCTGCCGCCGCGCGCGAGCCCGACAATCCCACCGCCGACGGTCTTCCGTCGACGCAGCGGCGCTGGGCGGTTGCCGCAATCTTCACTGCGCTCGCGATGGCCTCGCTCGACACTGCCATTGCCAACATCGCCCTGCCGGCCATCGCCGCCGACCTGCACGTCACGCCGGAGCAGTCGGTCTGGGTCGTCAACGTCTACCAGATCGCGCTGGTGGCGACGCTCTTGCCGCTCGGGGCGCTCGGCGAGATCGTCGGGCACCAGCGCATCTATCTCGGCGGCCTGATCCTGTTCACCATTGCCTCGCTGTTTTGCGCGGTGGCATGGTCGCTCGACAGCCTGTTGCTGGCGCGCACGCTGCAAGGGCTGGGCGCGAGCGGCATCATGAGCGTCAACACGGCGCTGGTGCGCTTCGTCTATCCCGGCCGCATGCTCGGCCGCGGCTTCGGTCACAACGCGCTCGTGGTCGCGACCGCCTTCACCTTCGGACCCTCGATCGCCTCCGCCATCCTCGCCTTCGGACCCTGGCCGTGGCTGTTCGCCGTCAACATCCCGTTCGGCCTCATCGCCATCGGCATCGGCTTTGCCATGCTGCCGAAGACCCCGCGCGCCGATCACGGCTTCGACTTGCTCGGCGCGATCCTGGCCACCGCCTGCCTCGGCCTGTTCATCACCGGCATCGGCAGCGCCGCGCACAATCTGTCGCCATTCGTGGTCGGCATCGAGCTGGTCACAGCCCTCGTGCTCGGCGTGATCCTGACCCGCCGCCACGCCGATCATCCCGCGCCGATGCTGCCGATCGACCTGTTCGCCAGGCCGATGTTCGCGCTGTCGGCGGCAACGGCGGTGTGCTCCTTCGCCGTCCAAGGCCTCGCCTTCGTCTCGCTGCCGTTCTATTTCGAGGATGTGCTCGGCCGCTCGCAGGTCGAGACCGGCTTCTTCATGACGCCCTGGCCGCTGGTGGTCGGCATCATGGCGCCGATCGCAGGCCGCCTCTCCGACCGCCATGCCGTCGGGCTGCTCGGCGGCATCGGCCTCGTCCTGCTGGGTCTCGGCATGGCGCTGCTCGCGACACTGCCGCCCAATCCCGCCATTGCCGACATCATCTGGCGGATGGTGATCTGCGGCATGGGCTTCGGCTTCTTCCAGGCGCCGAACATGAAGGCGGTGATGGCAAGCGCGCCGCCGCACCGCAGCGGCAGCGCCTCCGGCATCGTCGCGACCGCGCGCCTAACTGGGCAGACCACTGGCGCGGCGCTCGCCGCCGCCTGCTTCGCACTCGCTGGCCACGAGGGCGCGACGCTGGCGCTGGCGCTCGGCGCGGGCTTTGCCGCGCTCGGCAGCGTGATGAGCTTCCTGCGGCTCGCGGTGAAGTAAGGCCTCAGGCCGCCGTCACGCCGACAGCCACAGGAGAGACGGCCTCGTTGTCCAGCGCGGCCAGGCGCTGGTCGATCGCCGCGATGACCTTGCGCGAGTACGGTCCGAGATGCGCATAGGCCGCGATCATCTGCACGGCGATGCGTGCGGACGACGTGTCGCGCTTGGCGCAGTTCATGAAGGTCTGCCAGAGCGGCCCCCGCGCCTCAGGAAGCGCGGACACCACCTTGTGCACGGTCTCCATGGCTCCGAGCTTGGAGCGGATATCGCCTTCGGCAAGCTCGGAACGCTGCCTCGACCGGTCGAGCAGCGTCATCAGGCGGTCGACACGTGCTGCATAGGCCGCCGGGCTGTAGATGTGTTCCAGCACCCGCTTGTAGTCCGTCAGGATGTCGCGCAACGGGCGGACCGGATCGAAATTGATGCCCGCCGTGCACTGATCGGCGCCAATCGTCGGCGCCACGTCGTGCCCGGAATGCAGCCGGCCTTCGCGCTCCAGCCGGCGCGTGAGCTGCGTGTTGGGCAAGGCATAGAGCAGGCCGACCATGGCGACGGGGATTGCCGCCTCCTCGATGAAGTCGATCATCGCCTCCGCCATCGAGACCTTCTCGTTGTCGAAGCCAACGATGAAGCCCGCGGTGACGAGCATGCCGGCGGCGTAGATCTTGTGGATGCTCTCGGCGATGTTGCGCCGCGTGTTCTGCTTCTTGCGCATCGCGACCAGCGTCGCCGGGTCCGGACTTTCGATGCCGACGAAGATGCCGAAGAAATTGGCCGCACCCATCAGCTCCAACAGCTCCGGGTCGTCGGCGAGATTGACCGAGGCTTCCGTGGAGAATTCGAACGGATAGCCGTGCGTGCGCTGCCATTCGGCGAGCTTCGGCAGGAACTGCCGCAGCGACTTCTTGTTGCCGATGAAATTGTCGTCGACGAAGTCGAGATGACCGCGATAGCCCATCTTGTAGAGCGTCTCGAGTTCGACGAACATCTGCTCGATCGTCTTGGTCCGCGGCACGCGCCCGTAGAGCTCGATGATGTCGCAGAATTCGCAGGTGAACGGACAGCCGCGCGAATATTGCACACCGAGATAGAGATAGTCCTCGAACTTGAGCAGGTCGAAACGCGGCACCGGCGTCTTGGTGACGTCAGCCTGGAACTTCGGTGCGGTGAAGAGGCCGGATCGCGCGCCGCTCTCCCAGGCCGCGATGAATTCGTTCATGACGCTCTCGGCCTCGCCGAGCACCCGGAAATCGGCCCGTTCATAGATATGGGGGCTCGAGGTGGGGTCGGGTCCGCCGACCACGACCGGCTTGCCGGCAGCGCGGCAGAGCTCGATCAGACGCAACGTGTCGGCCTGCTGGGGCAACATTCCGCCGGTGAAGACGACGTCGGCCCAGGCGAGATCCTCCTCCCCGAACGGCGCGGTGTTGCAATCGACCAGCCGGACGGTCCAGCTCTCGGGCAGCATCGCGGCGACGGTGATCAGGCCCAGGGGGGCGGCCGGGCGCTTGACGCCCAGCACTTTGCAGGATTCGCCGAAGGTCCAGAAGGACTCTGCCGAGAACAGCGGGTAGAGCATCAGTACGTTGCAGGGACTCGGCACGTTCATGGAACTCCTTTTGCGTCGGCGCAGTGTACCAAAGCGCCCGCGACTTGCACCCCGGCAATAGGGACAAACTGTCGCCGCAGCGCAAGCCGCGCGGGGCCCTGGAACCGGCATTCACAGCCGGACGTCGCCTCAAGCCGCGGATTGGCGCCCTCGGAACAAGGCCTCAACCCGAATCGATTGCGAAGGGATGAGCCAAAACGGCGTCCCGGTCCATACCCAGAGCGGGGGCCATGCGCCCTGGTCGCGCTCGGTTTGTTGATTTGAACCTCGGACTGTTGATTTGAACCGTTCCAGTTTGCCGCACACATTGCGCCCCTGAGTTCAATCGGTGGATTGGGCCAATCAGGGGACTTGCGATGGCAAACCTAACAATCAACGGAAAACCCTTCACGCTCGACGTCGAGCCGGATACGCCGCTGCTTTGGGCGATCCGCGAGAATGCCGGCCTGACCGGCACCAAATACGGTTGCGGCATTGCACAATGCGGTGCCTGCACGGTTCACCTCGACGGCGTTGCGATGCGCTCCTGCGGCATCTCGGTCAGCGAGGCCGAGGGCAAGCAGATCACCACCATCGAGGGGCTCGCCTCGGGCAATACGCTGCACAAGGTGCAGGAGGCCTGGATCGCCCAGGACGTGCCGCAATGCGGCTATTGCCAGAGCGGCATGATCATGGCGGTGGCCGCGCTCTTGAACGAGAAGCCGAAGCCGACCGACGCCGACATCGACGAGGCCATCACGAATATCTGCCGCTGCGGCACCTTCCAGCAGGTGCGCGAGGCGATCCACACGATCGCGAGCGCGTAAGGAAATCCCCACATGAACAAGCATATATCGCCGCGGCTCAACCGCCGCGCCTTCGTCATCGGCACCGCTGCGGTCGGTGCCGGCCTTGCCATCGGCCTCGACCTGCCCTTCGGCGGCCCCGCCGTGGTCCGCGCCGCCGACGGCTCGCCGGAGATCGGCGCCTGGGTCGTGGTCAGGCCCGACGACACCGTGGTGATCCGCATCGCCCGCTCGGAGATGGGTCAGGGCTCGCTGACCGGCCTCGCCCAGCTCGTTGCCGAGGAGCTCGAATGCGACTGGACCAAGGTCACGACCGAATATCCGACGCCCGGCCAGAGCGTCGCGCGCAAGCGCGTCTGGGGCGATTTCTCGACCGGCGGCAGCCGCGGCATCCGCTCCTCGCAGGACTATGTCCGCAAGGGCGGCGCCACCGCGCGCGTGATGTTGATCCAGGCCGCAGCCGACGCATGGAAAGTGCCGGCGTCCGAATGCAGGGCCGCGAACAGCATCATCACCCATACGCCCTCGGGCCGGACCACGACCTATGGCAAGGTCGCCGAAGCTGCGGCGAAGCTGACGCCGCCGGCGGACGTCAAGCTGAAAGATCCGAAGGACTGGAAGCTGATCGGCAAGGGCGTCAATCGGCTCGACACCGCCGACAAGACCACCGGCGCGATGATCTACGGCGTCGACGTCAAGCTGCCGGGCATGCTGAACGCTGCGATCAAGGACTGCCCGGTGTTCGGCGGCAAGCTGAAGAGCTTTGACGAAGCCAAGATCGCCAACATGAAAGGCGTCAAGAAGGTGGTCAAGGTGGGCGATACCGCGGTCGCGGTCGTTGCCGACACCTGGTGGCACGCCAAGACCGCGCTGGAGGCGCTGCCGATCGTCTGGGACGAAGGCGACAACGCCAAGGTCTCCAGCGAGTCGATTGCGAAGTGGCTGGCCGAGGGCCTCGACAATGCGCAGCCGGCCTATGTCGGCAACAAGAACGGCGACGCGAAGGCCGCGATTGCCAGTGCGGCCAAGAAGGTCGAAGCCGTCTACTCCTATCCCTACCAGAACCACGCCACGATGGAGCCGATGAACGCCACCGCGCTCTACACGGCCGACAAATGCGAGGTCTGGTGCGGGACGCAGAACGGCGAGGCGGCGTTTGCAGCGGTGCTGGAAGCGTCCGGCCTGCCGGCCGAGAAGTGCGACGTGCACAAGGTGATGCCAGGCGGCGGCTTCGGCCGGCGCGGCCAGACCGACTATGTCCGCCAGGCGGTCATGATCGCCAAGCAGATGCCGGGCACGCCGATCAAGCTGCTGTGGTCGCGCGAAGAGGACATGGCGCACGGCAGGTATCACCCGATCACCCAGTGCAAGATGACCGGCGCGTTCGATGCCAACAACAACCTGATCGCGCTGCACTACCGCCTGTCCGGGCAATCGATCCTGTTCTCGCTCCGCCCCGAAGCGTTGCAGAACGGCATGGATCCCGCGGCATTCCAGGGCGTCGCCCAATCCGGCGAAGCCGCATTCGGCTATTCGGTGCCGAACCTTCTGGTCGAGCATGCGATGCGCAACCCGCACGTCCCGCCCGGCTTCTGGCGCGGCGTCAACGTCAACCACAACGCGATCTACATGGAATGCTTCATGGACGAGCTCGCCCATGCCGCAGGCCAGGACCCCCTCGAATTCCGTCGTAAGCTGATGGGCAACCACCCCAAGCACCTCGCGGTGCTCAATGCGGTTGCCGAGAAGATCGGTTGGACCACGCCGGCGCCGCAAGGCGTCTATCGCGGCATCGCGCAGGTGATGGGCTATGGCAGCTATGTCGCCGGCGCCGCCGAGATCTCGGTGACAGAGGGCAGCAAGATAAAGGTGCATCGCATCGTCGCCTCCACCGATCCGGGCTACGTCGTCAATCCGGCGCAAGTGGAACGGCAGGTCGCCGGCTCCTTCGTCTATGGCCTCTCCGCGCTGTTCTACGGCGGCTGCACGGTGAAGGACGGCAAGATCGAGCAGACCAACTTCGACACCTACAACTCGATGCGCATCAACGAGATGCCGAAGGTGGAGGCGGTGATGGTGCCGAGCGGCGGGTTCTGGGGTGGCGTCGGCGAGCCGACCATCGGCATCGCGGCGCCGGCGGTGCTGAACGCGTATTTCGCCGCGACCGGCAAGCGCATCCGCCATGTGCCGCTGCGCGACCAGAACATCACCTTCGCGTAAAGCATGATCCGGAGAAGCGTGGAGCGGTTGTCCGAAAAGATCATGCTCAAAGGACAAATCGCGGCGGCCGTATCGGCCGCCGCAGCATTTTCCGGACAGGTCTCATGAATGCGCCGGTGACGCGGCGGAATGCCGTCCTCGGCATCGCCGTCGCGGCTACATCGCTCGCCGCCCCTTCGATCCTGCGCGCGCAATCGGCGGGCCGCGTCGTCGTGGTCGGCGGCGGCTTCGGCGGCGCGGCTTGCGCCCGCGCGCTCGCGCGCGCCGATGCTAAATTGCAGGTCACCCTGATCGAGCCGAACCAGACCTACATCTCCTGTCCATTCAGCAACGAGGTGATCGCGGGCCTGCGCGAGATCGAGGCGCAGCAGTTCGGCTATGACAAGCTTGCCGCCGGGGGCATCAGCATCGTCATCCAGGCTGCGACGGGCATCGACACGCAAACGCGTCGTGTGACGACGGGGGATGGCACCACGTTCGGCTATGACCGCCTCGTGCTCTCGCCCGGCATCGACTTCCATCTCGAAGCCCTGCCCGGCTACGACGGTGCCGCGCCGGAGACGATGCCGCACGGCTGGAAGGCCGGCGCGCAAACGCTTTTGCTGCGCCGGCAATTGGAAGCGATGGCGGACGGCGGCACGATCGCCATTGCAATCCCGGCCAATCCTTCCCGGTGCCCGCCAGCGCCCTACGAGCGCGCGAGCCTGATCGCGCATTACCTGAAGTCGAGAAAGCCGCGGTCGAAAGTTCTGATCCTCGATGCCAAGGACGCGTTCTCTCAGCAGCGGCTGTTCGAGAAAGCGTGGAAGGAGCTCTATGGCGACATGATCGAGCGCGTCGCACTGTCGCAAGGCGGCCGCGTCACCTCGGTCGATCCGACGATGCGAACCATCGTCACGGAGTTCGGCAACTACACCCCTGACGTCGCCAACGTCATCCCGCCGCAGCGCGCGGGGCGCATCGCCGCCATCGCGGGCGCTGCGGACGCGACGGGCTGGTGCCCGATCGATCCCGTCACGTTCGAGTCGAAACTCGTTTCGAACGTCCACGTCATCGGCGATGCCTGCCTCGGCGGCGGCATTCCCAAATCAGCATCCGCTGCGAGCGCGCAAGGCAAGGCCTGTGCTGGAGCGATCATGAATCTCCTTGCAGGCCGCGCACCGGAGGCGCCACGCCTGACAGGCGTCTGCTACAACGTCGTCGCGCCCGGTTACGGCTTTTCGCTGGCCGGCAATTACGAGCCCAGGGGCGACATCTTCGCCGAGGTCGAGGGCGGCGCCACCAGCCCGGTCGACGCGCCGCGCGAATTGCGCGCCCGCGAGGCGGACGAGGCCGAGCGCTGGTTTGAAACCATCACGGCGGACACCTTTGGCTAGAGCACCGATCCATATCGCAGCGCTGATTTCTGCCAGCCTCGCCTGCAGCGCGAGCGCGGACGAGCTCGTGCCCTACACAATCGTCGGCGACGGCATTCCCGCCTCGCTCACCGGCTCGCCCAGCGATGCCACGCGTGGGCGCGCGCTGGTGCTCGCACGCACGACGACCTGCATCCTCTGCCATTCCGGCCCATTTCCGGAAACGCGGTTCCAGGGCGACCTCGCGCCTGATCTTGCCGGTGCCGGGAACCGGTGGTCCGCGAGCCAGTTGCGGCTTCGACTGGTCGATGCCTCGCGCTTCAATCCGGACACCATCATGCCGTCCTATTATCGCAACGACGGCCTCGTCCGCGTCGGACGCAACTTCGCCGGCAAGCCGATCCTGTCGGCTGCGGAGATCGAGGACATCGTGGCTTTTCTTGCAACGCTTCGGGACTAGGTTTCATGCCAACCACGCGACGACAATTCTTGAACCTCGCCGGAGGCGTGACAGTCGCCGGCACGGTCCCGATCGTGACGCTGCGGCCGCTTCAAGCGACGCCGGCGATGCTCAACGCTGCGATCCGTAACCTCGTCGGCGAAGCCCAGCTTCGCAGCGGCAGGATCAGGCTCGACATTCCGCCGCTGGTCGAGAACGGCAATACGGTGCCGATAACTGTCAGCGTTGCAAGCCCGATGACGGCGGACGACCACGTCAAGAGCATCCACGTCTTCAACGAGAAGAACCCGCAGCCGAACATCGGCAATTTCTATCTTGGTCCCTCCTCCGGCCGAGCCCAGGTCTCGACCCGGATCCGGCTCGCCGACACCCAGAAGGTGGTCGCGATCGCGCGCCTGTCCGACGACACGTTCTGGCAGGTTGCCGCCGATGTCGTCGTGACGCTGGCGGCCTGCACCGAGGAGATGAACTGATGGCCGCCCTCATCAACGTTCCCTCGAAAGCCAAACGCGGCGAGATCATCGAGATCCGCACGCTGACCTCGCACATCATGGAAACAGGATTCCGCCATACCGCGGACGGCAAGCTCGTGCCGCGCGACATCATCACGAGCTTCATCTGCCGCTACAACGGCGCCGAAATCTTTCGTGCCGACCTGTTTCCGGCGATCGCGGCGAACCCATATTTGTCGTTCTTCACGGTGGCCAAGGAGAGCGGCAAGTTCGAGTTCGAGTGGATCGGCGACAACGGCTATTCGTCCACCGCATCGGCATCGATCAGGGTCGAATGATTGTTTGGCGCGCGATAGCGGCGGCGATATTCCTCGTCACAGGCCCAGCCCTGCTCGCCGCAGAGATCCCGCCCGATGCGCGCCGCTCCGGCTATGCCTTCATGGGCCCGGACACCCGGGCGATGCAGGACGACGACACCGCCAATCCCGGCATGCTGTTCGTGCTCGACGGCGAGCAGCTGTGGAAGAAGAAGACCGGCAGCGCCGACAGGGCATGCGCCGATTGTCATGGCGATGCGCGCACCAGCATGAAGGGCGTCGCGGCGCGTTATCCTGCCTTCGACAAGGCCCTCGGCCGTCCCGTCACGCTCGACCAGCGCATCAATCTCTGCCGGGCCAATCATCAGCAGGCGACGCCGCTACCTTACGAGACCCGCGACCTGCTCGCATTGTCCGCCTTCGTCGCCCACCAGTCGCGTGGCAATCCGATCACGGCCGGCGACGATCCGCAGCTCAAGCCGTTTGTCGACCAGGGCCGCGACCTCTTCATGCAGCGCGAAGGCCAGCTCAACCTTGCCTGCACCAACTGCCATGACGACAATTTCGACAAGCGCCTCGCGGGCGCTCCGATCACGCAAGGACAGCCGACCGGCTATCCGCTGTATCGACTGGAATGGCAGACGCTGGGCTCGCTGGAGCGACGGCTGCGCAGCTGCATGAGCGGTGTCCGCGCCCAGGCCTATGATTACGGCTCGCCCGAGCTGGTCGCGCTCGAGCTCTATCTGATGTCGCGCGCGCGCGGCCTGCCGATGGAAACGCCGGCGGTGCGGCCCTGAAACAGCAACGGCCGGACCATCCGCCCGGCCGTTCCGCAACAATGAAGCCGGGCCTACTCCGCCGGTGCGGCCGACATCTCCGGATGCGCGGCATAGTGTTCGCTGGCGCCGAGCTTGCTGGCCGCGAACAGGCCGGCGGCCATCACGGCGTAGGCCAGCGCGACCGTGGGGGTCACGCCAAAGCCGCGGCCGATGCCGACGGCCTCGCCATGCATGAAGCCGAAATAGGTCAGGATCGCCCCGACCAGCGCAAAGGCGGAGGCCTTCTCGAAATCGCGCTCGATGATGAAGACACCGATAGCGCCGAGGATGAGGCCGCCGAGGATGGAGCCGCCGCCCATGACTTCGAGGCCGTGATAGAACACGCCCTGCTGCGGCAGCGCCGCCACCGCTGCGGTCTTGACCGCGTCGGCCTTGTCGGCCGCCATCCCGCCGACGGTTGCTGCCGCAGTCATGGTCGAGGCCAGCATCGTATCGATCTGGAGCTTGGCCCAGGCGGCAAGGTGCGGGGTCAGTGCCAGCACGATCGCAGGCGCGTGCTTGACCGGCGTGGTCTGGAACGCCTGCGCGCCGATCAGCATGCCGATGTAGAGCAGGATCGGAGAGATCGCGACCACGGGCACCAGCGCCAGCAGCACCGAGATGATGCCGAACCAGGACAGCACCACCACCATGATGCCGGTCGCAGCCGAATAGCCGATTCGGCCGCCCATCGCCTTCCAGCCGGGATGGCCGATATAGACCGCGTTGATGAAAGGATTGCCCATCAGGCAGCCGATCAGGCTGACGACGCCGTCGGCGGTGAGCACGCGCGTGGTCGGATAGTCGTCGCCGGCCGCTTCCGCGCTCTCGACATTGTCCATGGCCTCGACGAGGTCGTAGATGCCGAACGGAATGGCGGTGACCAGGATGATGCCGAGGAATTCAAAGCCGGAGAAGACGTAGCCAAGCGCCGGGATCGGCACCGAGAAGCCGAAGTTCGCAAAGGCCGCACCGACGCCCGCGATGCTCAGGCCGCCGAGGCCGAGCCCGAACAGGTTCGAGCCCCAGGCGATGATCATGCCGGCCGCGATTGCGACGAGGCCCGCGGGAATGCCGCGCCAATACTTCACGCCGCCGAACCAGCTCACCAGGATGATGGCGAAGCAGACGAGACCGATCTGCGGCGTCATGTACATCTCTAACGCTGGCCGCATCGAGATGAAGGTGACGGAGACCCCTGCGAGCGTGCCGAGCAGCGCCGCGCGCGGCGTGATCTTGCGGATGAACGGCGCGATGAAGCCGCCGATCATCAGGATGAAGCTCTGGAAGAATACCCAGACGAGGCCCGCCGACCACCCCTTGAGCGGATCGCCGGTCTTGAGCGTGATCGGCAGCATGATCACGAAGGTCACGATGAACATGTGCGGCACGCTGACGCCCGACGGCAGCGCGCAGACGTCGTTGCGGCCGGTCTTCTGGGCCAGGCGATAGGCGAGATAGGCGTAATAGAAGGTGGAGAGACACATCATCAGCCCGAGCGCGGGCAGGATGCGGCCGAACACGAGGCTGTCGGGCATCTTCAGCACGAAGCGCAACAGGCCCGTGAGCACCAACATGTTGACGAGGATGTTGGTGCCGAAGCCGAACAACGCGTTCCAGTCGCCCGACGTCCATAGCGCCGGCTTGAAGTCGGACTTGTTCAGATCAGAACTGCCGGCCGCCCCCGTCAATGTGCTCATGATAGTACCCCTATGTGGTCGAAACCTTCATTGCCTCCAGAACTGCGGCTGAATCCGCGACCCAACCGAAGATGCCGCCCTGGGCCTTGATCATCTTCAGGCCCATCTCGTGAAACTCGGGGAAGTAGGACGCGCAGCCGTCGGCGATGACGACGCAGCGATAGCCGCGGTCGTTGGCCTCGCGCACCGTGGTGTTGACGCACACTTCGGTGGTGACGCCGCACACCAGCAAATTCTCGATGCCGTATTTTTCCAGGACCTCGCCGAGCTCGGTCGCGTAGAACGCCCCCTTGCCGGGCTTGTCGATCACGATTTCGCTGTCGAGCGGATAGAGCTCGGGAATGATGTCGTGGCCGGCCTCGCCGCGAATGAGGATGCGGCCCATCGGACCGGGATCGCCGATGCGAAGGCTCGGCGCGCCGCGCTCGACCTTGGCCGGCGGCGCGTCGGAGAGATCGGGCAGATGCCCCTCGCGCGTGTGAATGACCAGCATGCCGGTGTCGCGCGCGGCCGTCAGCACCGCGCCGATCGGCTTCACCGCGCGCGCGAGCTGGCTGACGTCGTTGCCCAGCGTCTCGCCGAAACCGCCGGGCTCCATGAAGTCGCGCTGCATGTCGATGATGAGGAGCGCGGTGGCGGGCCAGTCGAGCGTTATCGGCTCAGGCTCGGCGCTGACGACGCCCCTTGTCGGCTTGGCTGAGTTCAACATGACGGCCCCGCGAGAACTCTCCTGAGCGGGAGTTCTGCAAGCGCCGTGCCATTGTGTACAATTGCGGTTGAGCGCGGGTAGCGAGGGAATTTGTCGTCTGGTCAGAAGGTTACGCCGGCGATCGGCGTCTGCTTATTCCCTGTGCGACGGCTTCGCGCCGTGCATCTGCTTAAAGGATGAGCGGCCTCCGCTCGTCATTCCGGGGCGACGCGAAGCGTCGAGCCCGGAATCCATCGGGCGGCAGTGCGCGAGGTGAGATGGATTCTCTGATGCGCAATTGCGCATCATAGCTCGCGCTGCGCGCGCCCCGGAATGACGGGAGTGGGACTACCGCCCCGCCCCATACAACTGCCGATGCTCTTCCTCATACGGGGCGTAAGACTCCTTCAGCGTCGCCATGTTCAGCAGCATGGCCGCCACCATCGTGCCCGCCTTGTCGAACACGCGCGTCTTGACCCAGGCGCTTTCGGTGCGGCGGCTGCCGGACAGCGCGACCACTTCGCGCTCGACCTCGTATTCCTCGCCCTCGAAAAGTGGACCCTTCAGCAGGCGGATCTCCTGGTCGGCGAACAGGCCGACGGCCGGGCCCTTGGCCGGCAGCGGATCGTCCTTGGAGCGGTACTGGAACAGCACGCTCAGCATCTCCATCGGGATGATGGGCTTGCCCCACGGATTATCCGCGCCCGAATAGTACGGCGAGCTTTCGGTGATGACGGCGAGCTTCTGCCTCAGCGAGAACGGATAGAGGTCGCCCATGTTCTGGTCGAACGCCATGCGCACCGACTGCCGCTTGCTGGTCTGCGCCACCTTCACATCGCGCAAGATCACGGGATCAGTGAGCGGCTTGAGCTCGCCAAGGCGCGCCTCGAGCGCCGTTGCAACCGGCAAATCGCCGACTGATGCCGTGCCGCGCAGCACCTCAGTGCCGTCGCGCTTGACCATCTGGATCTGGCACTGGCGGGTGCCGGGCAATGGCTTCGCCAGGATCGCCTGCACCTCTTCGCCCTCGTAGCAGACGCTGCGGTAATGTGCTGAAAGGCAGCCTATCTCGAACCAAGCCTGCCCCCACAGCCGCTCGCCGAGCGGAGCGAACTGGCTGAAATGCGTCGGGCCCTCGATCGTGCCGCCCTTGAAGCCGAGCTTCTGCGCGGTGGCGTCGTCATGGATCGAGGCGTGCGCGTCATAGGTCTGCGCCTGCAGCATCTGGCGTGGCTGACGCCACGGCCCGATCAGGGCCTCGGCCGTCTCCGTGATCTCGGTGTCGAATGCGTTTGCAGTCATGGCGCTCTCCGCGTGCAAGCCATGACTAGCAGGAGCGCCACGGATGCGGCCAGCGATATTGACTTCGCTGGCCCATCCTTTTGACTGTCACAATTCGCATCGCGCAGCCGCGATTCCTCCCGCAGCGCAAACCTCCCGCCGAACGAAAGACGAGGACTTCCGAATGACGCTGTTGCAGGTCGAGCTGGACGACAAATACCGGCTCGAATCGAAGCGGATCTTCCTGTCCGGCACACAGGCCCTGGTCCGCCTGCCCATGTTGCAGCGCGAACGCGACCGGCTTCAGGGCCTCAACACCGGCGGCTTCATCTCGGGCTATCGCGGTTCCCCGCTCGGCATGTACGACCACGCGTTGTGGCGGGCGAAGTCGCACCTTCAGCAGCACGACATCGCTTTCGTCCCTGGTTTGAACGAGGACCTCGCCGCAACTGCGGTCTGGGGCAGCCAACAGGTCGGCCTGTTTCCCGGAGCCAAGGTCGATGGCGTGTTCGGAATCTGGTACGGCAAGGGCCCGGGCGTCGACCGCTCGGTCGATGCGCTCAAGCACGCCAATGCCGCCGGCACCTCGCGCAACGGCGGCGTGCTGGCGCTCGCTGGCGACGACCACGGCTGCCAGTCCTCGACGCTGGCGCATCAGAGCGAGCAGGTGTTCGCGGCGGCGCTGATTCCCGTGATCAATCCTGCCACGCTCCAGGACTATCTCGACCTCGGCCTCTACGGTTTTGCACTGTCGCGCTTCTCGGGCTGCTGGGTCGGCTTCAAGGCGATCAGCGAGACCGTGGAGAGCTCCGCGTCGATCTATAGCGACCCTGAACGCATCCAGATCGTGGTGCCCGACGATTTCGAGATGCCGCCCGGCGGCCTCAACATCCGCTGGCCCGATCCGCCGCTCGAGGCTGAGAAGCGCCTGTTCGGCCCCAAGATGGCCGCGGTGCAGGCCTTCGCCCGCGCCAACCAGCTCGACCGCATGGTGCTAGATTCCAAGCCTGCGCGGCTCGGCATCGTCGCGACTGGAAAAGCCTATCTCGACCTGCGCCAGGCGCTCGTTGATCTCGGTATCACCGACAAGGACGCGCAGGACCTGGGCCTTCGCATATACAAGGTCGCCTTGACCTGGCCGCTGGAGGAAAGCGGCGCGAAACGTTTCGCTGAAGGTCTTCAGGACGTGCTGGTGGTCGAGGAGAAGCGCGGCTTCATCGAAGACCAGCTGATGCGGATCCTCTACAACGTCGATGCCTCAAAGCGCCCGACCGTCACCGGCAAGCGCGATGAGCGCGGCGCACCGCTGTTGCCGAGCGAGGGCGAGCTGACGCCGACCATCGTCGCTGGCGCGCTGGTGGCGCGCTTGCGCAAGCTCGGCCATCACAGTCCCGTGCTGGAGCAGCGCCTCGCCAGGCTCGAGGCCTTCGACAACCCGGTGACGACCAGCACGCCGATCAAGCTCGCGCGCACGCCGTTCTTCTGCTCGGGCTGCCCGCACAACACCTCGACGCGGGTGCCCGAGGGCAGCCGCGCCATGGCCGGCATCGGCTGCCACGGCATGGCGCTGAGCATGCCGACCCGCCGCACGGATCTGATCTCGCATATGGGCGCCGAGGGCGTGAACTGGATCGGCCAGTCGCCCTTCACGAACGAGAATCACATCTTCCAGAATCTCGGCGACGGCACCTACACGCATTCCGGCCTGCTCGCCCTTCGTGCGGCTTCGGCCGCCGGCATCAACATCACCTACAAGATCCTCTACAACGACGCCGTGGCGATGACCGGCGGCCAGCCCGCCGAAGGCGCCTTCAACGTCGCGCAGATCGCCCATCAAGTCTGGGCCGAAGGCGTCAAGCGGCTTGCGATCGTCTCCGACGATCCCACAAAGTATCCGCAAGGCGGATACTTCCCGCAAGGCGCGACCATCCACCACCGCCGCGAGCTCGATGCCGTGCAGCGCGAGCTGCGCGATATCAAGGGCCTAACGGTCATCATCTACGACCAGACCTGCGCCGCCGAGAAGCGCCGCCGCCGTAAGCGCGGGCTCTATCCCGATCCCGCCAAGCGCGCCTTCATCAACGAGCTCGTTTGCGAAGGTTGCGGCGATTGCTCGCAGGCCTCGAACTGCGTCTCGGTGCAGCCGCTGGAGACCGAATTCGGCCGCAAGCGCCAGATCGACCAGTCGAACTGCAACAAGGACTTTTCCTGCGTCGAGGGCTTTTGCCCGAGCTTCGTCACCGTCCATGGCGGCTCGCTGAAGCGGATGAAGACCTCGGCTGTGGATTCCGGCCAGCTGTTCGCGGATCTGCCGCTGCCGCCGGCGCGTGAGCTGGACGGGCCCTACAACATCCTCGTCACCGGCATCGGCGGCACCGGCGTCATCACCATCGGTGCCCTGCTCGGCATGGCTGCCCATGTCGACGGCCGCGGCTGCTCGGCGCTCGACTTCACCGGCCTGTCGCAGAAGAACGGCGCGGTGATGAGCCATGTCCGCATCGCCCCAAAGCCGGAGGACATCTCCGCCGTCCGCATCACCACCGGCGGCGCCGATGTCATCCTCGGCTGCGACATGATCGTCTCCGCGGGCCCGACGGCGCTGAGCCGCGCCGAGCGCGGCGTGACCAAGGCCTACATCAACGCTGATCTGCAGCCGACCGCGAGCTTCGTGCAAAACCCCGATCTCGATTTCGAGATGGGCGCGATGCAGACCGTGCTCCGCGACGCGATCGGCGACAACAACCTCGACATCATCGACGCAACAGGCATTGCCGCGGCACTGATGGGCGATTCCATCGCCACCAATCCC
Source organism: Bradyrhizobium sp. NBAIM03 (assembly GCF_020194055.1). Lineage (NCBI taxonomy): Bacteria > Pseudomonadati > Pseudomonadota > Alphaproteobacteria > Hyphomicrobiales > Nitrobacteraceae > Bradyrhizobium > Bradyrhizobium sp. NBAIM03. Next base: position 200,307 of record NZ_JADYVS010000004.1, read on the forward strand.
TTCATGCTCGGCTTTGCGTTCCAGAAGGGCGCGATCCCGCTGTCGCTGGAGGCCCTGCTCCGCGCCATCGAGATCAACGGCGCTGCGATCGAGATGAACAAGCTCGCCTTCACCTGGGGCCGGCTCGCTGCCCACGACATGTCGCGCGTGCGCAGCGTGCTCCAGTTCAAGGCAAGAGCGTCCGCGCCTGCGAAATCGCTCGACGATATCATCGCGACGCGCGCCGAATTCCTGACCTTCTATCAGGACAAGGCCTATGCCGACCGCTACCTCGCAGCCGTCGCCAAGGTGCGCAAGGCGGAGAGCACGGCTTCGGCGGGGTCAACCGAGCTCACCGAAGCGATCGCAAAGAACCTGTTCAAGCTGATGTCCTACAAGGACGAATATGAAGTCGCCCGGCTCTACACCGACGGCAGCTTCGCCAAGAAAGTCTCGGAGAAGTTCGACGGCGACTTCACGCTGAAGTATCACCTCGCACCGCCGATCTTCGCCAAGCGCGACAAGACGACCGGACATCTGCAGAAGCAGGAGTTCGGCAGCTGGATGATCCACGCCTTCCGCGTGCTCGCCAGGCTCAAGTTCCTGCGCGGCAGCGTGTTCGATCCGTTCGGCCGCACCGGGGAGCGCCGGACTGAGCGGAAATTGATCGCGGATTATCTGGCGATGATCGACCAGCGGATCACAGGGCTGAAGCCGGATCAAATCCCGCTGCTGGCAAGGCTTGCGCGCGTGCCGGAGACCATCCGCGGCTTCGGCCACGTCAAGGAAGCCAACATCAGGCTGGCGGCGGCCGAGACGGCGCGGCTGGAAGCGGAGCTGGAGAACAGCCGCTTTGCCGCCGCGGCGGAGTAGAGGCTAGGCGCCAGCCCCTCTCCGCGTCAGCCACACACTCGCTGTCATCGCCCGGTTCAGCGCGCCGGCCTGCGCTCGATCGGGTCGATGTCGATCGCCCGGAGGCGGCCGAGGCGCAGCACGTCCATGGGTAGCCGGCGGCCGATCCGGTCGCGGTCGAGCACGCGGATCAGATCGTCGACGCCGTTGATCTCGACGCCGTCGAGCCTGATCACGACGTCGCCGGGCAACAGGCCTGCCTTCGCCGCTGGTCCATCCGGCTCGATCTGCATCAGAAGCGCGCCCATCTTGTTCTCGACGCCGGCCAGCACCGCGTGCCGCCGCGGGACCGGCGCGGTCTGCCCGGCGACACCGATATAGGCGCGGCGGACATAGCCGTGGCGGATGATCTCCGACAGCACGAATTGCGCGGTGTTGCTGGCGACCGCAAAACAGATTCCTTGCGCGCCATTGATGATCGCGGTGTTGATGCCGATCACCTCGGCATGCGACGACACCAGCGGCCCGCCGGAATTGCCGGGATTGAGGGCGGCATCGGTCTGGATCACGTCCTCGATGGTGCGCCCGCTCACCGAGCGGATCGAGCGGCCGAGCGCCGAGACCACGCCGGCCGTCACGGTCGATTCGAAGCCGAGCGGATTGCCGATCGCGATCACGAGCTGGCCGCGCCGCAGGCTCTTGGAATTGCCGAGCGCGGCATAGGGCAAGTGCCGCACGCCATTGGCACGCAGCAGCGCCAGATCCGTATCGGGATCAACGCCGAGCACCTGGGCGTCGCCGACATGGCCTTCGACGTCGCGCAGCCGGATCTCCTTCGACGTGCCGACCACATGACTGTTGGTGAGCACGAGCCCATCCGGCGAGATCACGATGCCGGAGCCGAGCCCGCCGCGCTCGCGACCGTTCGACACCTTGGGGCCGGTCTCGACGCGCACGACCGCGGGCCCGACCCGGTCGGTCACGTCGATCACGGCATTGGAATAGGCGTCCAGCAGCGCCCGGTCATCGGCCGGGCCAGGCGCCGTCGTTCGCGGTGACGGTGCGTCATCGGCGATATCTGATGTGAAGTCCAACATGGCAAGAGTCCTTGAGGCTCACACAGATGGTGGCCTGTTCCCGTCGCCGCAAGGGCCCGCCTGGAGCGCAGCGCCGGGCTGCCCAGATGGCTAGGGCGGGCGCCTCAGCGAGCCACCTCTCGCCTTGACCGGATCGAGCAGTGACCAGTCCCCCTCTGGGAGCACATGGCCCTTGGGGAAAGGCGCGCGCAGCTCGAGCCCCAGCGAGCTCAGTACGCGGTCATCGCGGTAATAGCATTGCAGCACGACACGGACGAGGGTTGCGGCGGCAACGCCGCCGTTCTTCCGAAACTCGTGCACCACCGCGTCGCGTCTGGCGGCATCGAGCTCGGCGAGCGGGCCCCCGGCGAGCCGCGCCAAATGATCCAGCGCCGCCGCCACCAATTTGGTATCGCGACCGAGCGTTGCCAGCATGTCGGCCTGGATCGCGGGATCATCGGCGCCCGGCACCTTGTACTCGTCACTGGCCGGGATGATCATCGCGGCGACAGCGCGGAGGTCGTCGCGCTGCCTGCGTGTCAGTTGGTTGTCTGCGGACATCACACCCTCAATCGAACAGATTGGCGAGGCGCTGCTTCATCTGGTCGGCGATGTAGAGCGCGAGGGCCTGGATGGTGGAGGTCGGGTTCACGCCGCCCGAGGTGACGAAGATGCTGCCGTCGACGATGAAGAGGTTCTTCACGTCGTGCGCGCGGCCCCATTCGTTGACGACGGAACGCTCGGGGTCGGTGCCCATGCGCGCGGTGCCGAGCAGGTGCCAGCCGCCCCAGGGGATCGGCGAGTTGACGCAGATGTCGCTCGCGCCGGCCGTCTCGAGAAACTCGCGGCCGCGCGCCAGCGCGTGCTCCATCATCTTCCGGCTGTTCTCGCTGATGGTGTAGTCGACCTTCGGCGCGGGAATGCCGTGACTGTCCTTCAGCACCGGATCGAGCGTGACACGATTGTGCTCCTCCGGCAAATCCTCGCAGATTGCGGAGAAACCAAGCCGGTGGCCGTTCAGCTTGCGGAACACGCGGTGGTGATCCTCGCCCCACGGCAAGATGCCCTTCTGCTCGCTGACTACGGCCTCGAACACCGGCCCGGCCCCGCGCACGAACTGCACGCCATAGCCGCGCACGAAGCCGCGCGACAGGTCGGTGTCGTACCATTGCTTGCTCCACAGACAGGTCGGCGGCGCGCGGTTAGAGTCGGTCGGCTCCTTCACATAGCCGTAGATCTGCGCATAGGGGTGGAACATCAGGTTCTTGCCGACGAGGCCCGACGAATTGGCGAGCCCGTTGGGGAAGCGGCCCGATGCCGAGTTGAGCAGCAGCCGCGGCGTGCCGACGCCGTTGCAGGCGATGACGACGACATGCGCGGGCTGAAACTGCTCGACGCCGTCCTTGTCGTAATAGACCACGCCCGAGGCCATGCCGTTCTCGTCGGTGGTGATCTCGCGCACCCGGCAATGCGTGCGCAGCTCGACGCCGGCACGGATCGCATGCGGCCAATAGGTGATGTCGGTGGAGGATTTTGCGCCTTGCGCGCAGGCCGGCGTGCAATGCCCGAGATTGATGCAGCGCGCCCGGCCCTCGTAGTCCATCGTCGCGACCGTGGTGTCCGACGGCCACCAGTGCCAGCCGAGCTTGTTCATGGCCTTGGCGATGATGGCGCCGGACAGGCCCATCGGCTGCTGCGGCATCGGCGGATGCGTCAGCGGCGACAGCGGATCGCCCGATAGCCCCGACGTGCCCATCATGCGGTCGTGCTCTTCGAAGAACGGAGTCAATGCCTCGTAGTCGATCGGCCAGTCGTCGGCGACGCCGTCGAGCGTCTTCACCTTGAAATCGGAGGGATGCAGCCGCGGCCAGTGCGCGGTGTACATCACCGTCGAGCCGCCGACCGCGTTGTAGTTCACGACCTTGATCGGAGAGTTGTCGTCGTTGATCGGGTAGTCCTCGGGACGGCCGCGAACATTGGGGCTCGACGACCACTCGCCGTAGAACTTGGCCTCCCAGTCGCGGCCCGTGCTGGGATATTCCGCCGGGTTCATCCAGCCGCCCTGCTCCAGGCAGAGGATGTGCATCTTGGTCTCGGCCAGCGACCACGCCACCGCCGCGCCCGAAGCGCCGGCGCCGATGATCAGGACATCCACCGGGTCTTTCATCGCAACCTTGTCCTCCCCCTCGCCGCTTACCGGGCGATTCGGCCTTGCGCGGTCAGCGAGGCCGGCGAAACGATACGGGCAGAGCGCCGGCGGAGTAAAGCGGCGGGGCCGGAATGTCGCACTTCGCGAGGCGCAGACCATTGGTCTCGCCAGATCCGGATGCTAGGAACGGGGCGCACGAGCCATCGATAAGCGAGACCGTATGTCCTTCCAGAAATTCGTTGCCGCCACCCGCGCTTTTGCGCTCGTTTCGTTTCTCGCCTGGTCCGGATTTCTGGCCTCGTCCGGACCAGTTTCCGCGCTGACCGGCGCCGCGACGGCCCGTGACGGCAACTCGGTCCAGCTCGGCGACGTCACCTACCGGCTCGACGGCGTCGACGCGCCGGAGCTCGACCAGGTCTGCATCGACAATAAAGCCGATGCCTGGACCTGCGGCATCGAGGCCCGCGACCAGCTCGCGAAGCTCATCAACAAACGAACGGTGCGCTGCGACGATGTCGGGCCCGAGAAGAGCTTTGGCAAGCGGCACCGCGCCATCTGCACGGCCGAAGGCGACAAGGCCAGCCTGAACGAGCAGCTGATCAAGCTCGGCTTTGCCCTCGCACGCGAGCCGATGAAGGCCAACGTCAAGCCGGCAGCCACCGAGGCCAAGACGACGGCGGCGGGGATCTGGAAGGGCTGTTTTGTTGCACCGCAAGATTTCCGCAGCGGCAAGAAGGACGGCGCGCTGCTGGGCACCGCCTGCCGCCCGGACCGCGACAAGGAAATCCGCGCCGTGCTGTTTCCGGAGGAGCTGACCATGCCCCCCAACTGCAGCATCAAGGGCAAGCTCGCGGTGCGCGCCCGCGTCACCGGCAATATCGGCATCTACCATCTGCGCGGATGTCCGAGCTATCCCGCGACCACGACACCGGATCGCTGGTTCTGCTCGGAGGACGACGCCCAGGCGGCCGGCTTCCGCAAGGCCTACAATTGCCGCCGGCCAAGGTGAGCAAGCTCCCTCACGCACCCCTGAGTGGTAATCCGAGACCGTATTGATCCGGAATTGAACTTCGTCGGCGGTTGCTGCATTTGTATGCCAACGCAAGCGCCCTTGCGCGAGCGTTTCCTTGGCAGCAATCCGGCTCCGGCCGATTGTCTTTGCTTGGGCGTTTCCTCCCTAGACTTGGGCCGCTTGTCACAAGCAAGCGGCTCTTTCTTTTTGTGCGTCGCTCCAAACCGAGGCCGTCATGCCCGGGCTTGTCCCGGGCATTCACGTGCTTCGTGCGTGAAGCAAGGCGTGGATGGCCGGGTCAAGCCTGGTCAAGCCCGGCCATGACGATGCGGCGAGATCAACGCATCAAGCTCACGACTTGCTCTCTGCGATGCGCGCTACTGTCGCATCATGATCTGGTCCATCGGCGGCATGTTGGCGTTGAGATTCGCCATGATCCAGACCGTGCCGCCGACCACCAGGAACACCACCAGCAGCCCGAAGGCGAGCGCCAGCACGTTGTTGGTGTTATCGGGGCCGGTGGTGATGTGCAGGAAGAACACCAGATGCACGCCCATCTGTGCGATCGCGAGCACGATCAGCGCGACGGGAATCGAGGGCTGCCAGACCAGGTCCGTGCCGGCGATGAAGAACGACGTCGCCGTGAGCAGCAGCGCGAGCACGAGCCCGACGACGTAACCGAGGATCCTTGCGCCGACGCTATGCTCTTCTTCCTCGCCCGGCGCGAGGTCGCGTTTGACCATCCCATGCGTCTGCTCACTCATGGCGCGCTCCCGAGCAGGTAAACGACGGAGAACACTGCGACCCAGACGATGTCGAGCGCGTGCCAGAACAGCGCAAAGCACGTCATCCGGCGCAAGATGTCTGCGCGAAAGCCCTTGGCGAACACCTGGGCCATCATGGTGAGAAGCCACAGCACGCCGGCGGAGACGTGAAGGCCATGGCAGCCGACCAGCGAGAAGAACGCGGTCAGGAACGCACTGCGTGACGGGCCATAGCCGCGCGCGATGAGGTCGGCAAATTCGCGAAACTCGAGAACGAGGAATATCAGCCCGAGCACGCAGGTCACGGTCATGCTAAGATAAAACCAGAACCGGTTGCGCACGTCGGCGGCGATGCTGGCCATGCCGCAGGTGAAGCTCGACAACAGCAGGCAGACCGTCTCGATCGCCACGTTCCTCTGCTCGAAGATCTCCGCGCCCTTGGGGCCGCCGGCGGTCTGGCCTGACAGCACCGCATAGGCCGCGAAGAAGCAGGAGAACATCACGATGTCGGAGAGCAGGAAGATCCAGAAGCCGTAGGCGGTCACGATCCGCTTCGGCGCGGGGCCGGGATGCTCGATGACGAGGCCGATATGATGGGGATCGGCGTGCGCGTGGCTTGCGGTCGCGGTCATCGCCATCAGACTGCTCCCGCCATGCTGACGAGGTTGCGCCGTTCCTCGATGTTGCTGCGGTCGATGCGGGCGACCTCCTCGGCCGGGATGACGTATTCGTCATGGTCGCGCCAGGCGAACACGACGAAGGTCGCCCAAGCGCCCAAGCCGCCCAGGATCACCATCCACCAGATGTGCCAGATCAGCGCGAATCCCATGATGGTGGCGAAGAAGGCACAGACGAATCCGGTCGGGGAATTCCGGGGCATCTCGATATCCTGATAATCCGGCGTCTTATGCGCGAGCGATTGCTGCCTCGCGCGCGCCTTCATATCCCAATAGGCGTCCTCGCCGCGCACATCGGGATTGAAGGCGAAGTTGAACGCCGGCGGCGGCGACGAGGTTGCCCATTCCAGCGAGCGCCCGTCCCAGGGATCGCCGGTGCGGTCGCGCAACGCCTCGCGATTGCGGATGCTGACGACGAGCTGCACGATCTGGCAGATCACCCCGATCGTCAGCACCGCCACGCCGACCGCCGCAACGATCATCCAGGGCCGCCAGGCCGCGACGTCGTAGTGCTGCATGCGCCGGGTCATGCCGAGCATGCCGGCAATGTAGAGCGGCATGAAGGTTATGAAGAAACCGATGAAGGTGAACCAGAACGCGGCCTTGCCCCAGCGTTCGTCGAGACGGAACCCGAACGCCTTCGGGAACCAGTACTCGAAGCCGGCAAAAACACCGAACAGCACGCCGCCGATGATCACGTTGTGGAAGTGCGCCACCAGGAACATGCTGTTGTGGAGCATGAAGTCGGCCGGCGGCACCGCGAGCAGCACGCCGGTCAGTCCGCCGATGAGAAACGTCACCATGAAGCCGACCGACCACAACATTGGTGTCGCAAAACGGATGCGGCCGCCATACATCGTGAACAGCCAATTGTAGATCTTCACGCCGGTCGGTATCGCAATGATCATGCTGGCGATGCCGAAGATGGCATTGACGTTGGGACCTGCGCCCATCGTGAAGAAGTGGTGCAGCCAGACCATGAAGGAGACGACACAGATCGCCATGGTCGCGAGCACCATGGAGCGGTAGCCGAATAGCGCCTTGCCGGAGAAGGTCGAGACCACCTCGGAGAAGATGCCGAAGGCGGGCAGCACCAGGATGTAGACCTCGGGATGGCCCCAGGCCCAGATCAGGTTCATGAACATCATGACGTTGCCGCCGGCCTCGTTGGTGAAGAAGTGGAAGCCGAGATAGCGGTCGAGCAGCAGCATCGCGAGCGTCGCGGTGAGGATCGGGAACGCCGCGACGATGAGGAGGTTCGAGGCGAGCGTGGTCCAGCAGAACATCGGCATGCGCAGGTAGTTCATGCCCTTGGTGCGCAGCTTCAGCACGGTGGTGACGAGATTGATGCCGGCCACCAGCGTGCCGACGCCGGAGATCTGCAGCGACCAGGCGTAATAGTCGACGCCGACGCCGGGCGAATAGGACAGTTCCGACAGCGGCGGAAAGGCGAGCCAGCCGGTGCGCGCGAATTCGCCGACCACGAGCGAGATATTGACCAAGAGCGCACCCGTCGCCGTCAGCCAGAAGCCGACCGAATTGAGCGTCGGGAAGGCGACGTCGCGCACGCCGAGCTGGAGCGGTACGATGAGGTTCATCAGCCCGATCACGAACGGCATCGCCACGAAGAAGATCATGATGGTGCCGTGCGCGGAGAATATCTGGTTGTAGTGCTCCGGCGGCAGATAGCCCTGCGATTGATACGCCACAGCCTGCTGGATCCGCATCATGATGGCGTCGCTGCCGCCGCGCAGCAGCATGACCGAGGCGAGCAGGATGTACATGACGCCGATGCGCTTGTGATCGACGCTGGTGATCCATTCGTGCCAGAGATAGGGCAGATGTCCCTTCACCACGACCCAGCCCAGCACGCCGAGGATCGCGACCAGCACCACCGCGCCGGCGACGAGCGGAATCGGCTGGTCGAGCGGGATGGCCGACCAATCGAGCTTACCGAGCATCATGGCCTCCACTGTGCGACCGGCCTGCTTCGGACGCGAGGGCCGGCCCGGGCCCCGGCGGAATGTGCTGGGTCGCGATCAAATCGAACAGGCGCGGATCGTCGAGGCGGTAGACCGGCCTGCCCTTCTCAATGCCCTGCTGCATCAGCTTCTTGTAGCTGTCCTCGTTCAGCACCGCGTCCGTCTTCGCCGTGTTCGCCACCCAGTCCGGGAAGGCGAGCGGCGAGATCACGTTGACGTCGAACATCATGTCCGGGAAACCGTCGCCGGAGAAATGCGCGGACAGACCCTGAAGCTTGCCTTCGTTGTCGGCGCGCAGGTTCAGCTTCGTCACCATGCCGTTCATGGTGTAGATCATGCTGCCGAGCTGCGGGATGAAGAACGTGTTCATCACGCTCGATGACGTCAGCTGGAAATTCAGCTCGGCGCCGGCCGGCACCGTCAGCGTGTTGACGGTGGCGATGCGCTGGTCCGGGTAGATGAACAGCCATTTCCAGTCGAGCGAGACCGCCTGGATCCGCACTGGGCTGCCGGTGCCCGGAACGGGCGCGGCGGGATCGAGCTGGTGCGAGCCGATCCAGGCGACGCCGCCGAGCAGGATCACGGTGAGCGCCGGAATAGACCACACCACCATCTCGACGCGGCCGGAATAGACGAACTCCGGCTGGTAGCGCGCCCTCGGATTCGAGGCGCGAAACCAGAACGCGAAAGCCAGAATCGCGAAAATGGTCGGCACCACGATCACGAGCATGATGAAGACCGAATCGACCAAAATAGTTCTATTGGCCGCAGCCACGGGCCCTTGCGGATCGAGCAGATTCATCGGCAAGCCACTGGTGGTTGGGAAGCCCCGAGACTGAGCCTAGCGCGGGAAAGGCTCCGCGACAAACGCTGCGAGGCCGGAACGGTTCCTCGACCGCAACGGCCAGCCATGCGCGATGGACCGGCCGCCACATGCAATTCCGTGTGATGTCAATGACATGAACGCGGAAAGCGCGCTCTTCTCTCCCAGGAGCGCGATTGCTAGTCTGCACGAAAATAATGACAAGGACGGGAGTGAACCGAGATGCGCTTGAAGGACAAGGTCGCGATCGTCGTCGGCGCCGGGCAAAGCCCCGGCGAAGGCATGGGCAACGGCCGCGCGACCGCGCTCATCTTCGCGCGCGAGGGCGCCAAGGTCTTGTGTGTCGACCACCATCTGGAATCGGCGCAGGAGACGGTCACGATGATCACCGCGAAAGGCGGCACGGCGGCGGCCTTCAAGGCGGACGTGACCAAGGCTGCGGACATCAAGGCGATGGTTGCGGACGCGCAATCGCGCTGGGAACGTATCGACGTGCTGCACAACAATGTCGGCGTCAGCCTCGCCGGTGGCGATGCCGAGCTGCTGCAAATAACCGAGGAGGCATTCGATCGCGTCGTCGCCATCAATCTGAAGAGCTGCATTCTCGCGGCGAAGGAAGTGATCCCGATCATGCGCGCGCAGAGAAGCGGCGCCATTATCAACATCTCGTCGATGGCCGCGATCACCACCTATCCTTACGTCGCCTACAAAGCGACGAAGTCGGCGATGATCGCCTTCACCGAACAGCTCGCCTACCAGAACGCCGAATACGGCATCCGCGCCAACGTCATCCTGCCCGGCCTGATGAACACGCCGATGGCCGTCGACACCCGCGCCCGCGAATGGCACAAGACCCGCGCCGAGGTCGAAGCCGAACGCGACAGCAAGGTGCCGCTGCGCAGAAAGATGGGTACGGGCTGGGACGTCGCCAACGCCGCGCTGTTCCTGGCGAGCGACGAGGCGAATTTCATCACGGGCGTGACGCTGCCGGTGGATGGCGGTGCGAGCGTGAGACGAGGATGAGGTGCTCTTCTTCCTTCTCCCCTTGTGGGAGAAGGTGGCGCAAAGCGCCGGATGAGGGGTTCTCTCTACACCTGAGACTGATCGTGACGATAGATACCCCTCACCCGGCTTCGCGTTCGCGAAGCCACCCTCTCCCACAAGGGGAGAGGGTGCAGCGTCACCGCGGCGCGCTTGTCACCCGCCAGATCGTGCCGTTGCCATCTTCCGAGATCAGCAGCGATCCATCCTTCGCCACCGCCACTCCCACCGGCCTGCCCCACACTTCCGTATCGTTCACGACGAACCCCGTCACGAAATCCTCGTACTCGCCGGTCGGCTTGCCGTCCTTCATGCGGATGCGGATCACCTTGTAGCCGGTGCGTTTCGACCTATTCCAGGAGCCGTGCTGGGCGGCGAAGGCGTCGCCCTGGTATTCGGGCGGAAACTGCGCGCCCTGGTAGAAGGTCATGCCGAGTGAGGCCGAGTGCGGCTGGATCAGCACATCGGGCACCGTCACCTTGTCCTTGAGATCCGGCCGCGCGCCGGCATGGCGCGGGTCTTCATTGCCACCGATATAGAACCACGGCCAGCCGTAGAACGCGCCTTCCTTCACGCTCGTGACGTAATCGGGCACGAGGTCGTCGCCGAGACCGTCGCGCTCATTGGTCGAGCACCAGGGCAGACCGGTCTGCGGCTGGATCGCGAGGCCGACGCAGTTGCGGATACCGGTGGCATGGATCTTTCGCTCCTTGCCGTCAGGGTTGAAGGCCAGCACCGCGCCGCGCTCGAGCTCGCTGGCCCATGTGGCGCCGAGCGGCTGCGTCTTCGCCCACGCCTCCATCCCGCCGGGCGGCGTGCCCATGCCTTCGGCGACGTTGCTGAGCGAACCCACCGACACCAGCATACGCTTGTTGTCGGGCGTGAAGACGATATCGCGGGTGGAATGGCCCCCATCCGGCAGGCTTGCGACAACCGTCTCCGCCTTGCCGCGCGCCTTGAGATCGCCGGCCCGGTAGGGAAAGCGGACGACGCTGTCGGTGTTGGCGACATAGACCCATTGCGGATTGTCGCCATTCGGAAAGAAGGCGATGCCGAATGGCTGCCGCAGGCCGCTGGCGAACACCTCGTTGGTGGCGACCTTGCCGCCTTCGCCCGCGCGCAGCACCCGGACGGTGCCGGCGCGCATTTCCGCGACGAACACGTCGCCATTCGGCGCCACGCGGATGATGCGCGGCGCGCGCAGGCCTTCGGCGAACAGCTCGATCTTGAAGCCGGCCGGCACCTGGAGCTGGGCTTCCGGCGGACGCGGCACCACGCGCGACGAGCTCGCAACCGATCGCGTGGCGCCGGGCCTGACCAGATCCTGCGGCCGGATCAGCCTGACCGTGCCGGGCTTGTCGGCGCGCCAATCGCCATAGGCATCCTTGCCCTGCAACACGGGCTCGGCGTGTGCGCCGGCCGCAGCAGCAGCCAGCAGCGCTGCGAGCATCGCCACGAACCTTATCCTGTCGCTCAATTCGTCGTCCTCCGCCTTGGGCGTGTCGTGCGTCAACGCCGATCACCCGCAAAAGGTCTCTCGGCGAGTTTGGCGCCTGCCGAATCCCACGTCAGTTCATGCCCGCACGATGTGCATCAGCCGCAGTCCATCATACTGGAAAATGCGGTTGAACGGTGCGACACATTGTGAGGGCGGCGATCGCCGGTTACGGTCATGGAGGCTGCGGCATCCAGGTCGCGCCGGATGAGGAGATCATGTGGGGATCCGTCATATCGGAATGGGCGAGCCTGCTGCTGCGCTGGCTGCACGTGGTGGCCGCAATCGCCTGGATCGGCAGTTCCTTCTATTTCATCGCCCTCGACCTCAGCCTGAAGCCGAAGGCCGACCTGCCGGGCGGCGTGCAGGGCGAGGCCTGGCAGGTCCATGGCGGCGGCTTCTACCGGATCATGAAATACCTGGTCGCGCCCAGCCAGATGCCGGACGAGCTGACCTGGTTCAAATGGGAGGCCTACACGACCTGGCTGTCCGGCTTCGCGCTGATGGTGGTGGTGTATTATCTCGAGGCCGACCTGTTCCTGGTCGACAAGTCGATCCTCGACCTCACATCATTCCAGGCCGGACTGTTCAGCTTCTGCAGCCTGGCGCTGGCGTGGCTGCTCTATGAGGCCGCCTGCCGCACCGGGCTCGCCCAGCGCGAACTGCCCTTCGCCATCGGCGGCTATCTGTTCCTGGTCGCACTCACTTACGCCTTCACCCATGTGCTGAGCGGACGCGGCGCCTTCAACCAGATCGGCGCGATCATCGGCACCATCATGGTCGCCAACGTCTTCACGCTGATCATTCCGAACCAGAAGAAGATCGTGGCCAGCCTGATCGCCGGACAGGCGCCTGACCCCAAGCTCGGCAAGGCCAGCAAGGAACGCTCGGTCCACAACAATTACCTGACGCTTCCCGTCGTCGTGCTGATGATCAGCAATCACTACCCCCTGCTCTACGCCACGCGCTTCAACTGGATTATCGTCGCGATCGTCCTGGCGCTCGGGCCGGTGATCCGCCACTTCTTCAACGAGCGTCATGCCGGGCGCAAATCGCCCTGGTGGGTGTGGGGCGTGGCCGCGGCCGGCGTGATTGCGATCCTCCTCCTCTCCGCCGCCGGACCGCGCGAGGTGAAGACGGGCGCATTGTCGGCGCCCGTCACGGCCGCCAATGTCGAGGAGATCGTGATGTCCCGCTGCAGCATGTGCCACGCGGCCGAGCCGGTCTGGGCCGGCATCGTCACCGCACCGAAGGGCATTGTGCTCGACACGCCCGAGCACATCCATCGCAACATTCGCCTGATCGGGCGGGTTGCAGCCTGGTCCAATTCCATGCCGCCCGGCAACATCACCGAGATGACCGGCGAGGAGCGCGCCGTCCTCGCGGCTTACCTCGAGCAGGCGCGCTGAAGCGCGTCGGAGGATGCATCGCGCGGAATGAAATTCCGCATCTCTCGCCGAATTGAAAATGACTTGACGGCCCATCCGGCGTAGACATGGCCGACAGCCGCCGGCGCGGCGCAAAATCAGCTTGCAATCGGGGAATAGCAACAGTGGCCCTCAAGAACGTCATCGGTATCGACCACGCCGTCGTCATGGTGAAGGACCTCGACAAGGCCGCCGAGAATTATCGGCAACTCGGCTTCACGGTCTCGCCGCGCGGCACCCACAGCGCGCATATGGGCACCGGCAATTACACCATCATGTTCGACCCCGATTACATGGAGCTGCTCGGCGTGCTCGTGGCAACCGAGCACAATGCGCCGGCCCGCGCCTTCGTCGAGCGCCATGGCGAGGGCATCGAGCGCATCGCTTTCACCGCAGTCGATAGCACCGCCGGCGCCGAGGAGATCCGTGCACGGGGCCTGGAGCCGATCGGCCCGACCGATTTCGAACGCCCCGTCACGCTGCCAGACGGCACGATCTCGGCGGCGAAATTCCGCACCTTCATGTGGCCGACGGCTGAAGCGCCGGGCGGCGTGCGCATCTTCGCCTGCCAGCACAAGACCCGCGAGACTGTGTGGATCCCCGAGCTGATGACCCACGCCAATGCGGCCAAGCGGATCAAGCAGACGCTGATCGCAACGCCAGAGCCCGCCAAGGAGGCCGCGCATCTCGCCCGCCTGATCGACCGCGAGGCGAAGACCGACGCGGACGGCGCCATCATCGTGCCTTCCGGCGGCGATCGCGCCGACTTCGTCTATTTGACGCTGGACCAGCTCGCCAAGCGCTATCCCGGCGTGTCGCTGAATGGCCTCTCAGAGCGCGGTGGCGCCGCGCTGGTGCTGGTCAGCGGCGACCTCGCGGCGACCGAGAAGGCGCTGGGGCCAGCCGCGGTGCGGAGCGGAGCTGCGATCTGCGTGCCGCCGGCCAAGGCCAACGGCACCCTGCTCGCCTTCATTGCCGGCTGATTTGAGCCAATTCTTTAACGGGCGTTTACCCGGCGGCTGTAGACTTCCCGGCCATCAAGCCACCGGGGCCAAACGCATGTTCAAAGAGGGATCGCCGATCGCCTATGACGCGCCGGCCGAGCTGAAGAAATGGCCGTCGCTGAAGGGCGAGCGGCAGAAGGATCGCGGGCCGCCCTATCTCGTCTACAACGGCACGCTCGCCGAATGCGTCCGCGAGCTCATGGGCAAGCCGATCAAGGGCATCTCGCTCTACGACATCATGACGACGCCGCAGGCCGCCTTCGATCAAAACGTGCTGTCGCCCGGCGACGCCGCGGAGATCGCGATGCGGAAGGATTTTCCGAAGGACTAGTTCGCGGCACGCTTCGCAGCGGGCGTGCCCTGCCGCTTCGATGAGGATTCCGTCGGCGCATCGAGGAAGACGACGGGCATGCCGCGCTTCACGTTCTCGCCGAGCACACGCGCGTCCCAATTGGTGAGCCGAACGCAGCCGTGCGACGCCGACTTGCTGACCTTGTCGGGCTCTGCCGTTCCGTGGATGCCGTAGCCCTGCGCCGACAGGCCGATCCAGTATGCGCCCACCGGATTGTTCGGACCCGGCTTGATGTCGAACGGTCTCTTGGACTTGACGCTCTTGAACTTGTACTCGGGATTGTAGCGGTAGGTCGGCAGCTCGTGGCTGGCGGCGACCTTCAGCGTTCCGGTTGGCGTCGGGCGATCCGGACTGCCGACTGACGCCGGATAGAACGCCAGCAGAGCGCCGCTTGCGTCGAACGCTTTCAAGGTCCCGTTGGTCTTATCGACTTCGAGCCGGGCAATGCGCGGCAGCTCGCGCCGCGCCGGAACGTTTGTGACGACGATCGTCTCTCCGGCCTTGTCGAAGGTCTTGCCCGGATTGAGCGCCTTGAGCAGATCCGCGCTCATGTGGAATTTCTCGGCAAGTCCTTCGAGCGGGCTGGTGTAGCTCAGCGCGTCCAGCGACTTCATGTCATCGAGCTTGGCCGGCAGCTTCTTTAAGAACGGTCCCTTCACGTCGGCGTCGGTGATCTTGTAGTCGACGAGAATCGGGCCCTCGCTCGCCGCGGTCAGCTTGTCCCAGAGCTCCGGCGCCACAACCTTGTCGGATGCGATGCCGTTCTGCTCCGCGAACGCCTTGAGCGCCTTCTGCGCGTTCTCGCCGAACTTGCCGTCGATCTCGCCGGGCGAAAATTGCGCGCGATCGAGCAGCACCTGAAGCTTCACCACGGCTGCATTCAGCTTGTCGGTGGCCGGCGGCTTCGCAGGACGCGCAGCCTCGTTCACCGCAGCCCGATCGAGATTGCCTGCGAGCGCCGGGCCGGCGAGCCACAGCGACATCACCGCGCCTAGTATCCATCGCATCGTCATCGCGCATCCCATTCGCAAACAGCCCGCAAAGCCGCGGAGAGTTTCTCTTCGGGAACACCGTAGTAACACCGAAGGAACCGACGAGATCGCAGCTTTGCCGCAATCGGACGGTTAAGAACTTCCTATCGCCGGCGCATCGCTGGCCGTTCATCCCACAGTTCGAGGTTCTCCCAGCAAATGCGATTTGTCGTCGCGGCTTGCGCCGCGTTTCTGCTTCTGATGTGCGATCTCGATCCGTCGGCATCCCGCCAAGCATCACGTTTCGACACCACTGTTCTGAAGAACAATCATGCCTCGTCACTTGTTCCGGTGGTCGAGCTCTTCGTCGCCAGCGTGCAAGCGATCGAGCTTGCCAACGCGCACGCGGCTTACGAGCAGGTGATCGAGCCACCGCGCGCGGTCGAGCCGTTGGTGCAGGCGGAGCCCTCGCCAACCGAACGATTTTGTCACGCGCTGCGCGAGGCCGCCGAATCCAGCGGCATTCCGGTGCCGTTCTTCGCGCGCCTGATCTGGCAGGAGAGCCGCTTCAAGTCCAACGAGGTCAGCCATGCTGGCGCGCAGGGCGTCGCGCAGTTCATGCCGGGGACGGCCGCCGAGGTCGGGCTCGACGATCCCTTCGATCCGATGAAGGCGCTGCCGGCGTCGGCAAAATTCCTGCGCAAGCTGCGCGACGATTTCGGCAATCTCGGCCTTGCTGCCGCCGCCTACAATGCCGGTCCCGGCCGCATCCAGAAATGGCTTGCCAGGCAGAGCGAGCTGCCGCGCGAAACGCGTGACTATGTCCGGATCATCACCGGCACCAAGGCCGAAGACTGGACCGAACGGTCGGAGGCACTCGCGATCCGCATCGACCTGCCGCGCGAAGCGCCATGCGAAGGCATTGGCAGTCTTTCGAAGGCCAAGGACGTCGCCTGGGTTCCGGTGAACCTGACGCCTTCGGTTGCGAACATCATTCGCAAGGCGGAGCAAGTCGCGGCGCGCGTGACGACGAAGGGCGCCCGCAAGCGGCTCGCCACACTGTTGCGGAAGAATGTCACGGCTCCCGGCAAGGCCCGCAGCATGATCGCGGCACGCGCGGCCGGAAAGAGCGCGAAGGCTCGCGCCGTTCGTCTCGCATCGCGCGAACGGACGTCAGGCTAACGATCGGAGCCGCTCGCTTGCGGCGGCTCCGACCTAAATCGACCTAGTCGATCTCCTCGATCACCCGCCGCTCGCGCGGCTCGATGACATAGGTCCGGGTGTCGCGGTGGATGTAGCGATATTCACGCAAGCCCGGCGCATCGCGGTAGACCGTGGTCGGGAACTCCTCGACCTCGACGCTCTCGGGAAGACGGTCACCGACGCGGATCTCACTGCGCGCCGTGCTGCCGGTGGTCCGCACTTCCTTGCGCCCCTCGGTACGGGTTTTCGCATGCTTGCGGATCACCTCGCGATCGCGATCCGAGAACTTGCTGGCGCTACGCTCGCGCGTCGTCGTCGTTGTCGCCGTGGACTGGCCTGAATACGGCAGCACCGTCACGATCTTGTAGGTCGCCGGATCGACCACGACGATCTGATCTTTCACCAGCGCAAAGCTGTAGCCGCGATATTGCGGCACGATCTCGACGACGTCGGGCGGCAGCGTCGAGAGGTGCACGTCGCGCGGCACCACCGTGCCGACGTTCAGCGCGAAATTGACGTTGGTCAGCGGCCGCACGTTGAGGTGCGAGATCGACGCGCTGATCTTGGTCTCCTGCTGCTTGTTGAGGTTGACGTCGGTCTGGGCGGCCGCCTGGTTGCTCGTCGGCGCAGTCGGTGCCTGCTGGGCCTGGTTGGTTCCAGATGCGGCCGGTGCCTGCTGGGCTTGATTGCTGGCCGGCGGCGGATTGGACCGGTCCTGTGCCTGGTTGGTGTTCGCAGCTGGCGGGTTGGCACTCTGCTGCGTTGCAGGCTGGTTACCGGCTGCATTGGAATTCGCCGTCCCGCTCTGCGACTGCGCAGTCGAGCCCGTATTGGCGGTGCCGGAGCCGGACGATGGTGGGTTGGCCTGCGTGGTCTGGGCCGGCGTTCCCGACGACGGGGATTGCTGCGGTTGCGATGTGGTCTGCTGCTTGTCGGTCGCGCTCGACTGCGAGCTCGTGGATGGCGCGGTGGAGTTCGACTGGGACTGCGGCGTCTGCTGAGACGGCGGATTCGTGCTGGGCGATTGCGCATACGCGGCGCTCGCCAGCGCCACCCCCAATGCGGTGGTTGCCAACAGGCGGATCATGGTTCACTCCCTTTCATCAAATGAACATTGGCTACTAACCTGCGCTAGGACGCGCAGTTCCACTTTTTCCCGAGGGAAGGCCGCGGCTCTTTTTCTGCGGAACCTGCAATGCCATCGAAGAGTGCCGGGATCATCGCCTATCGCAAGCGTGGGAACATCGAGGTGCTCCTGGTCCATCCCGGAGGGCCGTTCTGGCGCAACAGGGATCTCGGCGCATGGTCGATTCCGAAGGGGGAATACGCGGACGGAGACGACCCAGAGATCGCGGCGCGACGTGAGTTCGCCGAGGAGCTGGGACTGGAGCTTTCCCTGCCGCTGACCCCGCTCGGCCAGGTCAGGCAGCGCGGGGGCAAGCTCGTCACCGCGTTCGCGGCCGAGCTCGATCTCGACGTGCGCAGCATTCGCAGCAACACGTTCGAGATGGAATGGCCGCCGCGCAGCGGCAAGCGGCAGGCCTTTCCGGAAGTCGACCGCGCCGAATGGTTCACGCTCGACGCGGCGCAGGAGAAGATCAATGCAGGACAGCGTCCGCTGCTCGACCGGCTTAAGCTGCTGATCGGCAGATAGCGCGTCGCGCCCTATTCCGCCTTGATGTTCGCGGCCGCAACCACCTCCGCGAGCTCCTTGGTCTCCTTGGCGATCTTCGCGGCGTAGTCGGCCGGGCTGAGCACGCTGACGACGCCTTGCGCGCCGAGCTTCTCCTCGGCCGAGGGATCCTTGGCGGCGGCGACGATCTCCCGATGCAGGGTTTCCAGGATCGGCGCGGGCGTTGCCTTCGGCATGAAGAAGCCGACCCAGAACGAGATGTCGAATCCGGGATAGCCGGCTTCCGCCACGGTCGGCACGTCGGGCAGCGCCGGCAGCCGCTCGGCCGAGGACACCGCCAGCGCGCGCAGCTTGCCGGCCTTGACCAGCGGCACGGCGGAGAGCGGATCGAACACTGCCAGCACCTCCTGCGCGAGAATGCCGACCTCGGCGGCCGAGCCGCCGCGATAGGGCACATGGATCAGCTTGATGCCGGCCTTCTGGCTGAGCAGCTCCATGGCGAGATGGGCGAGATTGCCGTTGCCGCCCGAGCCGTAGGCGAGCGCGCCGGGCGCGGCCTTCGCCGCAGCGACGAGATCGGCCACCGACTTGACGTTCGCCGTCTTGGGATTCTCGGGATTGACGACGAGGACGAGCGGCGCCGAGACCACCGTGGTGAGCGGCGCAAAATCGACTTGCGGATCGTAGCGGATGTCCTTGAACAGCGTCTTGTTCAGCGTGATCGTCGACGAGTTGCAGGCGAGCATGGTGTAGCCGTCCGCATCGGCGCGGGCGACGCCTTCGGCCGCGATCATGCCGTTGGCGCCGGCGCGGTTCTCGACGACGAAGGGCTGGCCGAGCTTGTTGCTGAGCCGATCGCCAATGATGCGCGCGACGACGTCGACCGGGCCGCCCGCACTGAAGCCGACCATGATCTTGACCGGCCGCGACGGATATTTCTGCGCGAGAGCCTCTGTCGCCGGCGCCAAGGCGCATAGAGCTGCGATGACTGCCAGCAGGCGGGCGGTTCGTTGCATTCGTTCTCTCCCAGACCTCTTGGCGTCGCTTGTGCATGCTTGTTGGTGCGACGCCGTAGAAGTCATGAATAGCGACCGTGCCCGATTTCGCAATCGCGTTTGAGCGCCGGCATTCCGCCGCACGGCACGTGCGTGCCGCTTCCAATACAAAAGTGCGAAAACAACCCCATGCACAGTAGACCGCCCCTTTCAGAACAAAGGCTTGCGCAGGGCCGAGGAAATTTTTCGGATTTACGAAATAAATTCTGTCGCGTCGGGCAAAACAGTGCCATAATGGCATCATCGCAACAGTCGCGAGCGTCACGGCCTGCCGGTCCGGACCCGTGCCGACGCGGTTGCGTCTAAACCCTTCATCGACATTCCGAAATCCGCATTCGCGCGCAGCGGCGAACGGCCGTTCGCGCTTGCGCGCTCAAAGGACACATGCCCATGACGACAGCTCTCGAACGCCACATCCCCTCGCCGCTCGCGGCATCCGATCGCAGCGTCCCCGCCGCGACCCCGCGCGTAAAACTCTACAAGCGGCGCATTGCGATCCGCCATCCCGACCCGCACACCGGCGAGCGGCTGCTGGCCGAGGCGCTCGGCGCCGCCGACCGCGACGCGATGCACGGCATATTGAGGCAATTGGTCAAGGCCAGCGTGGTCGGGCAGAAGCCGGATGAGGCCAATCTCGCCTTTATGATCTCGACGATCAGGAGCATTGCGCCGAAGGATTCCGTCGAGGCCTTGCTGGTGTCGCAGATGGTGTCAGTGCACATGGCGGCGATGCGCTGTGCCTGCCGTCTCGCCTGCACCGACGATCTGACGCAGCAGGAGGGCATCGCCCGCGCCTTGACCCGGCTCTCCCGCACCTTCGCCGCCCAGGTCGAAGCGCTGAACCGCCACCGCAACAGCGACGAGCGCGCGATCACGGTGCAGAATTTGTCGGTGCAGGACGGCGGACGGGCGATCGTGGGCAACGTCACGCAGCATGCCAGCATGATCATTGCGGAGGCTGGTGCAATGGAGACGACTTCGAATGCAGAAACGGGCGCAGGCCGCGAGGTCCATACGAGTGGCGCCTGCGTATGACCGGCGATCACATCCGTCATACCGATGCAATGCAGTCGAGCCCGCGCTGCGGGGCGCAGACGCGCCGCGGTCTCGCGTGCCGCGCGCCAGCCGTGCACGGCAAGCGCCGCTGCCGCATGCATGGCGGCGCGCCAAGATCGGGCGCTCCGAAGGGCAACCGGAATGCATATCAACATGGAATGTGCTCACCGGACGCCCGCGCCGAGCGACACCGGATGAAGGCCTTGCTGGAGGACGCTTGGAAGCTGCTGATCGAGTTGAAATAGATTGCGGCCCAGGAGCGACGCGGATGACGCCATTCCGGCGCGAGACATGACCTCAAGAAAACGAAGCTCTGATGGAGCCTTAATCCAGAAAGCTCGGTGCCGCAGCCATAGAACTAGGGCCGTGTGCTCGCCGGAGCCACAGGGACAATCTGCAGCCCAGCTGCGTTCAGCGCTTCAGTGATTTGCTTGGCCAGCAGCTTGGCTTCCTCAGTGCCGATTTGAGCGTCGGGAAGCCGCTCGAAGAACGCACAAAGCGTCGTCGCTATGATGGTATTGACCTGGTGCGCATCAACCATTTGCTGCACGCGACATTAAGAATGACTTCACCGGCGCGGCGGTCGCCTGCCGGGCCGTGGCGGGTCATCGCAAGCCGAAGAACGAAAGAATGACGGCGATCACAACGATGAGCCCTATGAGGTAGATCAGACTGTTCATCGCAATTCTCCTTTCCCACGTGATGGGTTGGATTCATTCGAGGGTCGTCGCTGCGTCCCTGGCACTACCTTGCTGAACGGCCAGCTTTTCGAGCTCCACTTCCTTCTCGATGGCCGCCAGAGAGTTGCCGATCTTGTCGACGATCCTGACCAGATCGGCATTGGAGATGCGAAGCCGCCTGCGGACCGACTTGACCTGCTCAGCGTTCGAAAGATCGAGCGTCGTGCGAATGGGCCGTGGCGGTCTCGAGGACAGCATGATCAGGTCTCCCTAACCTAGGTAAGAGAGACGATGTCTCCTTTGTTCCTACGTTCGCCAACGGAAGCTCCCAAGAGCGAAGATGATGCAACCGTCGCGCGCACCGCGGAGACGCCCACAACACTTTATCCCCGCGGCGCAACGCCATGACTCCCTACCAGGCTGCGTGCCGTCTCAAAGGTGGTGCGTTGCAATGCGGCTAACCTCTCGGCAATGGCATTGCTCGAGAGGTCGAGTACCAGCCCGAGATCACATTCCGGCATGAGGGGGGCGCGCTGCCGCCATTGGCACCCGCCCCCTCAATCCTGTAACCCACCCTAAAACCTTCTCGGGACGGGACGCTCATGACCAATGCCGACGACGACGCGGGCACCGCCACCCGCGCGCTGATCTTCGCGCTGGTCGCGCTCGCCTGCGGCCACATGCTGTCGACCCTTCTGCGCACCATTCCGGCGGTGAGCCTCGACCTGATGGCGGCGGATTTCCACATCGAGCCGCAGGCGCTGGCGAGCCTCACGTCGGTCTACCACTTTGCCTTTGCAGCCTCGCAGATCCCGGTCGGCGCGGCGATGGACCGGTTCGGCGTGCGGCCGGTGTCGCTCGCCCTGCTGGCGGGAACCGTGTTCGGCGCGATGGCCTCGGGGTTTGCGACGGGGCCCGAGAGCTTCGCCGTCGGGCAACTGCTGCTCGGCGTCGCCACCTCGGGCATGCTGATGTGCCCGATGACGCTCGCAGCCAAGCAATTGTCGGCGGCGCGATTCGGATTGTGGTCGGGCGCCATCCTCTCGATCGGCAATATCGGCATGCTGCTGTCGGCGAGCCCGCTCGCTTTCGTGATCGATACTTACGGCTGGCGCACCGGGTTCTGGATCTCCGCAATCGGCGGCATCCTCGTCGCGCTGGCGGTGTTCGTACTGGTGCCGCACCAGCCGGCCGAGCACAAGGACGAGTCCTCGCCGCTGTCGCAGATGATCGATGTGGTCAGGCTCGGCCTGTCACGGCCGCTGCGCGGCGTGATCGCGCTGGCGATGGTGTCGCTGGCGAGCACGCTGGTGCTGCGCGGCCTGTGGGGAGGACCCTGGCTGATGGAGATCAAGGGCCTGACGCGGATCGAGGCCGGCAATCAGCTCGGCGCGTTCACGCTGGCGATGATCGCAGGCCCGCTGCTCGTCGGCATGATCGACCGCAGGCTCGGCCGCCGCCGCGAGCTGGTCGCCGGCACGCATGCGATCGCGGCGCTACTGCTCGCGCTGATGGCGCTGGGAGCGCCGCACTTTGCCGTTGCATGGCTGTTCGGCGTGAACGTCATGCCGCCCTCCTACGATCTGGCATTGTTCGTGCTCATCGGGCTCTTCACCTCGGCGCAGCCGCTGCTGTTCGGCATGTCCAGGCAACTTGTCGATGCGCAGGTCGCCGGCAAGGCGCTTGCGGCCGTCAATCTCGCCTTCTTTCTCGGCACTGCGCTGATGCAATCCGTCACCGGCGCGGTGGCCGCGCTCGCGGGGCTGCCGGCGGTGCTGCTGTTCATGGCGGCGGCACTGGCGGTAGGCGTGCTGATTTTCTTGATCTACACGCAGCGCGTCTGAGCCCCTTGCGAAATGCGGAAGCGCAGGAGATGCTGCGCCGCCATCCGCATCAAGGGAATTCGAGTCCATGCCTGTCGACACCAAAGCCGCCACCGATCGTCTCATGCGCTTCCTCGCCGTGGAGGGCGTCACCGGGCAGGAGGCGGCGATCGGGCGGGAGCTCACGGCTGCGCTGAAGGAGAGCGGTGTGCCGGCGAAGGCGATCCGGCTCGATGACGCCAACACGCGCATTCCGGTGCCGACCGAGACCGGCAACCTCATCGTCGACCTGCCCGGCCGCGGCGCGCTGCACAACCATCCACGCATCATGTTCATGACCCACATGGACACGGTGCCGCTGTGCGCCGGTGCCAAGCCAAAGTTGACGGGGCGCAAGATCGTCAACGACGCCAAGACCGCGCTCGGCGGCGACAATCGCTGCGGCTGCGGCGTGCTGGTGACGCTGGCCGCCGAGCTCCAAAAGCAGAAGCTCGATCATCCGCCGATCACGCTGTTGTTCTGCGTGCGCGAGGAGAGCGGGCTCTATGGCGCGCGGCACGTCAAGCTCGACGAGCTCGGCAAGCCCGTGATGGCGTTCAACTATGACGGCGGCTCGGCCTCCAACGTCGTGATCGGGGCCGTCGGCGCCGACCGTTGGACCGTCGAGATTTTCGGCCGCGCCTCGCATGCCGGCGTCGCACCCGAGCGCGGCATCTCCTCGACCATGATCATGGCGCTGGCGCTTGCGGACGTGAAGGCCGGCGGCTGGTTCGGCAAGGTCGTGAAGGGCAAGAGGCAGGGCACCAGCAATGTCGGCCCGGTCACCGGCGGCGAAGGCCGCCCCGCGGGCGATGCCACCAATGTCGTCACCGATTACGTGCATGTGCGCGGCGAGAGCCGCAGCCACGACGGAAAATTCTTCAAGGAGATCACCAAGGCCTACAAGGCCGCGTTCGAGAAGGCGGCCAAGAAGGTGACGAACGCGCAAGGCAAGTCCGGCAAGGTCAAGTTCAAGGCCGAGACAGACTATTATCCGTTCCGCATGAAGGAGAATCTGCCGGTGGTCAAACGCGCGATCGAGGCGGTGTCTGCGGTGGGGGGAAGCCCGAACGTGCGCGCCGCCAATGGCGGCCTGGATGCCAACTGGATGGTCCGCCACGGCGTTCCGACCGTCACCTTCGGTGCCGGCCAGAACGAGGCACACACGGTCGACGAATGGATCAATCTCGACGAATACGACCGCGCCTGCGCGCTGGCGGTGCAGCTGGCGACGATGCGGTGAGATGGCAAACGGCACGTCATCGCGCTTCAACACGGCTCTGATCTAACGGGTC
This sequence comes from Bradyrhizobium sp. NBAIM03, assembly GCF_020194055.1. Lineage (NCBI taxonomy): Bacteria > Pseudomonadati > Pseudomonadota > Alphaproteobacteria > Hyphomicrobiales > Nitrobacteraceae > Bradyrhizobium > Bradyrhizobium sp. NBAIM03. The sequence continues at coordinate 224,695 of NZ_JADYVS010000004.1, forward strand.
GATCGCGGCTTCCGTGAAGTCCGCGCCTGTCCCGTGCTGCCATCGATGGCGAGCACCGTCACGCGGTTCCTCGGCCGCAATCAAACCGAGTCAGGAGCAAACCTCCGCCATCAACTCCAAGTAGATTCAGATCCAAGCGTGACCGCAGTGCGTCTCGCCGAGACCTCCGCTGTTTTCAGAGTCACGTGACTGACATGAAATGGGAGTGATGCGCCATGCGCACGATGCCGAACGACACCCTGATTCTCACCTTTCCGGACTTCAGCCAAACCGCGACCATCGTCGGGGATCCCAACTTCCCGATCGATGGCTGGGGCGGGAACGACACGGTGACGGCAACCATCCTCAACGCGGACGTGTTCGTTACGCTGATCGGCGAAGACACGGTCATGCAGGGCAATTCCCACGGCGGCAACGACACGCTCACGGCGAACGTGGATTATCCCTTCAGCGGCGCCACCATTATGGGCGACGCCGAGACCATGTTGGGCAATGCTGCAGGCGGCAGCGACACGCTCACCGCCGACGCCGGCGGCAATTTCCGCTCCAACATCTCCATTTACGGAGATGCCGGAGGCGACATGTCGGGCAACACGCAAGGCGGCAATGACACGCTGACAGGCGTGACCGGTGGGCGGGCCTTCGAGAACGTGTTCAGTGGCGATGCCGGGGGATCCATGAGCGACAACGCGCATGGCGGCAACGACACGCTGAACGTATTCGAATATGCATACGAAAGCACGGCGACCCTCAGTGGGGATGCCATCGGTGCCATGACCGGCAATACAATCGGTGGCAACGACGACCTCACGCTCGGCATCAGCAGCGGCATGGCGATCGGAGGTGGAACGCTGGCCGGCGATTCGCTCACGTCATTGACCGACAATGCCCAGGGTGGCAACGATACCCTGACCTTCGTGACGAATGGCGGCGAGCCGCCGCCGGCCGTCTACGGCTCCCAGCTGATTGGCGACGCCATGAACATGTCCGGCAGTGCGCGTGGCGGCAATGACATCCTCAATGGCGGAGAGTTCACTGATCATCTCTACGGCGATGCGCGGACTTATGCGCCATCTACCCCTGGCTCCATTACCGGCGGCACGGACACGCTCAACGGCGGCGCGGGTAATGATCAGCTGTGGGGCGGGCCGAACAACGATGTCTTCGTCTTCACGGCCGGCTCCGGCAACGACGTCATCAACGACTTCAATCAAGGCAACATGGCGGTCGGCAGCGCCGCGGGGGAACTCGACGTGATCAACCTGCACGACTACGGTTTTGCCGACTGGGCGACCCTGTCCGGCCTCATCAGCGATGACAGCTCGGGCAATGCGGTGATTCAGCTCACTGCCAATGACACCATCACCCTGAGCGGAGTGCATGCGGCCTCGCTGGAGGCGACTGACTTCATAGTCTAGCGTAAGGTGGGTTAGCCCCGCGGATTGCGCGAAGCGCAAACCGCGGGGCGTAACCCACCATCTTCGTATCCGCGGAGACAGAAGAGGTGGGTTACGCCGAGCATATGCGCTTTGCGCATCCGCTCGGCTAACCCACCCTACGAAGAACAAAAATCAGGGAGGCACCATGCCACGCATCGCAAACATCGAGACCGGGCTCTACCGGATCCCCCTCCCCATCACCCTGTCGGACTCCACGCATGGCGACATGACGGCGTTCGAGCTGATCACCTGCCGCATCCGCGATGCCGATGGCGCCGAGGGCGTCGGCTACACCTATACGGTCGGGCGCAACGGCGGGGCTGTGGCCGACATTCTCAAGCGCGAGATCCCGCCGCTGGTCGAAGGACGCGAGGCCGACGATACCGAGGCGATCTGGCATCATGTCTGGTGGGGGCTGCATTATGGCGGGCGCGGCGGGCCGGCGGTGCTGGCGCTCTCGGCACTCGACATCGCGCTGTGGGATCTGAAGGCGCGGCGCGCCAAGCTGCCGCTGTACCGCCTGCTCGGCGGCTTCGATGCGCACGTGCCGTGCTACGCCGGCGGCATCGACCTCGATCTCTCCGTCGATGCGCTGCTCAAGCAGACCGATGGCAACCTCGCCAAGGGTTTTCGCGCCATCAAGATGAAGGTCGGCCGGCCCGACCTCAAGTCCGATGTCGCGCGCATCTCCGCGATGCGGCAGCATCTCGGCGACGGCTTTCCGCTAATGGCGGATGCCAACATGAAATGGACGGTCGAGGAGGCGATCCGCGCCGCGCGTGCTTTCGTTCCTTTCGACCTCACCTGGCTCGAGGAGCCGATCATCCCCGACGACGTCGCGGGCCATGTGCGTATCATGCAGGCGGGCGGCGTGCCGATCGCAGCGGGCGAGAATCTGCGCTCGCTGTGGGAGTTCAAGAACTACATCGCCAGTGGCGCGGTGTCCTACCCGGAGCCCGACGTCACCAATTGCGGCGGCGTTTCCGCCTTCATGAAGATCGCGCGGCTGGCGGAGGCGTTCAACCTGCCCGTCACCAGCCATGGCGCGCATGACATCACCGTGCACCTGCTCGCGGCCTGCCCGAACCGATCCTATCTGGAGGCGCACGGCTTCGGGCTCGACAAGTATCTCGAGCATCCGCTGGTGCTGAAGGACGGGCTGGCGCTGGCGCCCGATCGGCCGGGTCACGGGATTGGGTTCGATTGGAAGGGGCTGGCGAAGCTGGCGTAACACCTATTGCTCGTCATTCCGGGGCGCGACGAAGTCGCGAACCCGGAATCTATTGGGCCGCGGAGCTCGCTGCACGATGGATTCCGGGTTCGCGCCAAGAGGCGCGCCCCGGAATGACGGAAAAAGCGCACATTGCTGCACGCGAGGCATTCCAAGGCGCAGGGTGCATGGCGGTGATAATCCTTTATGGTGACGGCAACCGACACCTTGCGAAAGGCCCCTGCCTTGTCCCCCGAACTGCACCAGAAACTGACCGCGTGGCGCCGGCATCTCCACGCCCACCCGGAGCTGTCGCTCCAGGAGAAAGAGACCTCTGCCTTCGTGCAGGACAAGCTCACCGAGCTCGGCATTCCCTTCGAGGCTGGAATCGGCGGCCACGGCATCGTCGCGACCTTGAGGCGCGGCCATGCGCAAAGGCGGGTTGGCCTGCGCGCCGACATGGATGCGCTGCCGATCACCGAGGACACCGGGCTGCCCTATGCTTCAAAGTCATCCGGCGTGATGCATGCGTGCGGCCATGACGGCCATACCGCCTCGCTCCTGGGCGCCGCGGCGCTGCTCGCCACTGATACCGATTGGAGCGGCACGGTCGATTTCATCTTCCAGCCGGCCGAGGAAGGCTTTGGCGGCTCGCGGGCGATGGTCGCGGCCGGACTGTTCGATCGCTTTCCGATGGAGCGGATATTCGGCTTCCACAACTGGCCGGGCCTTGCCGCCGGCACCATCGCCGTGCACGACGGCGTCGTGATGGCCTCCGGCGGGCGCATCACCATCAATATCGAGGGCCATGCCGGGCACGCCGGTATGCCGCATCTGACGCGTGATCCCGTGGTGGCGGCCGGGCACCTCATCGTCGCGCTGCAATCGGTCACCTCGCGCGGCGTCGATCCGCTCGACACCGCCGTGCTGTCGCTGTGTACGATCGAAGGCGGCACCGCGCCGAACCAGATCGCCGGACGCGTCACCATCCGCGGCACGCTGCGCTACCACCGCGAAGTGGTCAAGGACGTCATCCTCGATGGCATCACGCGTACCTGCGCCGGGATCGCAACCAGCTTCGGCGTCAAGGTCACGCCCGAGATCGTCTGGGGCGTTGGCGTGGTGATCAACACGCCTGATGAGGCTGACCTCGCGCGCATCGCCGCGGAGAAGGTGCAGGCACCGGTACGGCGCGATCTCGCGCCCAGCATGGCCGGCGAGGATTTCGCCCATTATCTGCAGCAGCGGCCCGGCGCCTTCGTCTGGATCGGCAATGGCGAGTTGCGCGACGGCGCGGAGCTGCACGGCCCGCGCTACGATTTCAACGACGCGATCCTGCCCGTGGCTTCACGCTGGATGGCGGAAGTGGCCAAGGCGGCGCTGGCGACGAACTGACTTAGGAGATCTCGCGCGGCAGCTTCCAGTCCGGCCGCGGCGCGAACGTCTCCTCCGTCTCTTCGATGCGCTCGACGTGATAGCCGGCCGGCAGAATGTGGCCGCCCTCCTCGTCCGCAATGGGGACGTCCGTGACGAGGCCCTCGATCAAGGCAGCTTCCCACACTTCCTTCTCGGTCGGAAAGGGATTGCCGATCTGCTTGTTGCCTTCGAACAGCGCGTACATCGGTTCCGGTCCTCGCGTTCACGCTCACGAGAAACGTATCGGCCGCACGGACGTTCCCTCCGGCAAATGGCAACGGATGGTACGTAAAACATGGCGCGCGTTCTGATCGGAACTTCGGGCTGGCACTACGCTTCCTGGCGCGGCCCGTTCTTCCCCGAGGGCGTGACGCTGAAGCAGCAGCTCAGCTACTATGCCGGGCAGTTCGACACCACGGAGCTGAACGGGGTGTTCTACCGCACGCCAACGCCGGAGGCGGTGACGGGATGGCGGGAGCAGACCGGCCGCGATTTCGTGTTCGCCTGGAAGGCGTCGAAATTCATCACGCACTGGAAGCGCCTGTCGGAGCGCTCCGTCAACAGCCTCGAGCTGCTGGAGGAGCGCATCTCCCGGCTCGGCGGCAAGGCCGGCCCGATCCTGTTCCAGCTGCCGCCGCAATTCGAGGCGAACGCGGACCGGCTCGCCTCGTTCTTCAAGCTGCTGTCGCGGAAACGCCGCTACAGTTTCGAATTCCGCCATCCGAGCTGGTATCAGCCGCGCATCCTGCGCATGCTGGCTGAGGAGAACATCTCGCTGTGCCTGTCCGATCATCACGACGCGCCGGCGCCGTGGAAGCGCACGGCGGATTTCGTCTATGTGCGCGGACACGGGCCAAGCGGGCGTTATCACGGGCACTATACCCATCCCACGCTGGCGCAATGGGCTAGGCGCATCAAGTCGTGGAAGCGGCAGGGCTGCGACGTCTATGTCTATTTCGACAACGACCAGAAGAGCGCAGCACCGGCCGATGCCAAGGCGCTGAAGCAGCTGCTGTGAGTTAGATGATGCCGCCTTGCCGGAGCGCCGCGATCTCGTCTGCATTGTAGCCGAGGTCGGCGAGGACGCGGTCGGTGTGCTCGCCGAGCGTCGGCGGACGGTGCGCGATCTCGCCCGGCGTTTCCGACAGCCGCACCGCGGCGCGGGCGACCGGCGCCTGCTTCGGCAGGCCCGGATAGTCGACGTCCTGCATGAAGCCGCCGGCGCGGATGTGCGGATGATCCAACGCCTGTTGCGGCGAGAGCACGGGACCGGTCGGAATCATCGCCTGGCCCAGCGTGTCGACGGCCTCCTGCGTGGTGCGCTCGGCGCACCAGCGCGCCATCCGCTCGCTGATGATGCGGCCGTTATTGCCGCGGCTGATGTCGTCGGCAAAGCGCGGATCGTTCAGCCACACATCCTCCTCGCCCATCAGCCGCGCCCAGCGCTTGAACAGCGGATGACCGGTGACCTGGCACAGCACCCAGCCGTCTTTGGTGCGGTAGATGTCGGCGGGCGCCGCGGTCTGGCCGAGATTGCCCGTCGGCACGCGGTTGACGTCGATGACGGCCTGCTCGATCAGCGTGGCATTGGTAAAGGACAAAGCTGTTGCGAGCAGCGCGCCCTCGACGATCTGGCCGCGGCCGGACTTGCCGCGCTCGATCAGGGCGGCGAGCGTGCCGAACGCGCAGTGCAGCGCAGTGCCGAAATCGACCCAGTTCACCGCGGCGCGGTACGGGGGATCTCCGCTGCCGGTCATGTACACCGAGCCCGACATCACCTGGCCGACGCCGTCGAAGCCGACGCGGTCGGACCACGGGCCCGGCCCGCCGAACGCGGTCGCCGTGGTCAGGATGATGTCCGGCTTGATCGCCTTCAGCGATTCGTAGTCGAGCTTCATCGCGCGCAGGGTCTGCGGCGGCAGATTGGCGACCACGACGTCCGCGGTCGCGATCAGGCGGCGCATCACCTCCTGGCCTTCCGCCTTCATTGGATCGAGTGTGATGCCCTTCTTGTTGCGGTTGATCTGGAGGAACAGCGCGCCCTCGCCGCCTTCGCCCACCGGCGCGACGAACCGATCCTCGCTGCCGTCGCGCTTCTCGACCCGGATGACCTCGGCCCCGAACTCGGCCAGCAATGTCGCGCAATAGGGCCCGGCGATATAGCGCCCGAAATCGAGCACGCGCACGCCCTCCAAGACTCCTCCCATCGCACCCTTCCCTGTTTTTTTGCAGATTACAGGGACTGGCCGCCAGGGCAAGTTGGGAAGCGCGCATGCGATTTTCATCGTCACATCGCGAACGCCCCGATGAAGCCGCAGTTCGTGTACCCGCCTTGAGGTTCCCGCTCGCTATTGCTGTGGGGCGGAGCCCTTGCTCCTGTGCATGAACGCCATCATCTCCTCGAAAGTGAGCTTGCCGTCCTTGTCGCGATCCATTGCCTTGAAAATGCGTTCATGGGCGACCTGAAACTCGGGCAGCGAGACGTTCCCGTCTCCATCAGCATCCATCAGCGCGTAGACGATGCGGAAGACGACCGGCGGCTCCATGGCGGCACCGCCCATCGCGCCATGCCCTTTCATTCCTTGTCCCATCATTCCTTGTCCCATCATCCCGCGCCCCATCATTCCCATCATGTCTCCACCGCGCATCGGGCTCTGCCGCTCGGCGGATGGGTTGGCAGGAGAACTCGACTGCGGGGATGCCGGCGTCTGCTCCTGTCCGGGATGATGACCTTGATGGTCCGCTGGCGATTGAGCCAGAGCTGGCTGGCCCAGGATGGCGAGCAGCAACGCTGCAGCAACGGTTCGACCTAGCATGACGCTTCCTCCGGCCTTGATGTCGGTCCGACGAGCTTGCCGAACGTCATCGGAATTATCTTGAGCCAAGTCAAAAAGGCGGGCTGGTGGGCCAGGTTTCACCCCGCCCGTGCGGAGGAAGCGGCGCGGTCACCGACGGAAACTCGACGGCCGGAGACTATGCGTTAAGATGCGACCGGTTCGTCCCCCAGCGAGAAGTGCACACCCATGCCGCAGCAATTCGATCGATCCGCAGAAGATCTCGGCAACGCTATTCATTTCGAGCACGTCAACATCCAGGTCCCGGACCAGCGGCTCGCCACGCTGTTCTACGTCGCCGGGCTCGGGCTCACCCGCGATCCCTACCTGATGGTGTCAGACACCAACATGTGGATCAACGCCGGGCGGAGCCAGTTTCATCTGCCGAGCGGCCGGCCGCAGGTGCTGCGCGGACATATTGGCCTCGTCATCGAAGGCCGCGAGGCGCTGCTGGCGCGGCTTGCATCGGTCGGGAAGAAACTCGAGGGCACGACGTTCGCGTTCAGGGAGCACAACGACCATGTCGAGGCGGTTTGCCCCTGGGGTAACCGCGTGCGCTGCTACGAGCCCGACGCGGCGCGGTTCGGCCGGATCGCGCTCGGCATTCCCTATGTCGAGTTCGACGTGCCCAAGGGATCGGCAGCCGGCATCTGCGCCTTCTACCCTGAAGTCATGGGCATGCCCGCGAGCTTGCGGAACGGCGATGGCACTGTGGCCGCCGTGAAGACGGGCCGCAACCAGCATCTGCTGTTTCGCGAGACCGACCGGCCGCAAGCCGACTATGACGGTCACCACGTGCAGATGTACATCACGGACTTCTCCGGCCCCTACCGCAAGCTGCTCGCGCGCAAGCTGATCTCGCGCGAGGACAATCAATACCAGTACCGGTTCTGCGACATCGTCGACCTCGACAGCGGCAAGAAGCTGTTCACGGTCGAGCACGAGGTGCGCTCAGTGACCCATCCGATGTTCATGCGTCCGATGGTCAATCGCAATCCGGCGCTCAACAACCGCAATTACGCGGTCGGCCACGACGAGTCGGCTTGGGCGATGGGGCCGGATCAGTACGAGGGGTAGTCCTCGCGCGGCGCTTCCGTGCGCTTCACGCTACGGCAAATTATCCCGCAGGAAGATGTCGATGCGGATGCGCTCCTGGTCGGGGCTGATCGGCTCGCCAGAACAATGCGCGAGCAGGACTCGCGCCGCAGACCGCGCCTCGTGGCCGGCATCCTGGTTGATGACGGCGTCGAGCGTGCCGCGCACCAGGAACCGCCTGGTGTGCTCGGTCAGCTCATGGGTGATCCAGACCACCTCGCGCGCGCGGCCCGAGGCCTCGAGCGCATCGGCGATGCCGCGGTTTCCGGCGCCGCAGCAATAGATGCCGCGGAGGTCGGCATGGCGGGCGAGCAGCGCGGCCGTAAGGTCCCGCGTGCGGTCGCTGTCGTCGCGCCCCTCGATGACAGGCAGTGCGGACAGATTCGCATACTCGCTCGACAGGATCTGGTGGAAGCCGAACTGCCGTTCGGTGTGGTCGCGCAGCGACAACGATCCCGCAATCACGGCGACGGTGCCCTCGCGCCCGGCGAGGAAGCGTCCCATCAGCGTGGCGGCGGTGCGGCCCGCGGCCGGATTGTCGATCCCGACATAATGCACCCGGGACGAGCTCGGCGCGTCCGACACCAGGGTGACCACGGCAACCCCGCGCGCGACGAGCTCGTCGATCGCGGCGCGAACCCGGGGATGATCGAGCGCGATGACGGCAACGCCCTGATAGGCCGGCGAGAGGTTCTCCAGCGCACGGGCAAGGACATCGGGGTCGAACACGTCGACATGGTGGATGTCGATGAAGCCGCGATGGCCGGCGAGCCAGTCCGCGGTGCGCACGACCTGCTCGCTGAGGTTGGTCATGAAGCTGTTGCTGCCGGTCGGCAGCACGAAAGCGAAACGGAAGGTCTGCCCGCGGGCGAGCCGCGCCGCGGCAAGATCGGCGCGATAGCCGAGCTTTGCCACCGCGGCCTCGACACGCGCGACGGTCTTGGCGCGGACACCCTCGCGCCGGTTGACGACGCGATCGACGGTGGCGAGCGAAACGCCCGCGGCGCGCGCGACGTCCTCGAGCGTGGCCCGAAGCACCGGCTGGGTCGCGCCTTCAGTCATTCGCGCGCGGCCCACAGCATGCCGCGGGTCATCAACGTCCGGATCTCCGGCACGTCGAGCTCGTAGGCGCGGTGGCCCAGCGAGGAATAGAATACCCTCCCCGCGCCATAGCGCTTCTTCCACACCACGGGCATCACCACGCCCTCGATCCAGGGCGCGTGCTCACCGGTGAAGGTCGTCGTTGCCAGGACCTCGATGGCGGGATCGACATGCATGTAATATTGCTCGGACCGATGCTCGAAGCTCTTCAGACCCGTCATGATCGGATCGTCCGGCTTCGTCAAGTCGACCTTGTAGTCGATGATGTTGCCGGGATGGGCGACCCATTGCCCGCCGCACAGGAACTGGTAATCGACCGATTCGCGGAAGGCATCGCACATGCCGCCATGATGGCCGGCGAGCCCGACGCCGCTGCGCACCGCATCGCAGAGGTTGAGCGCTTCCGCCTTCTCGATCTTGGACATCGTGTAGATCGGTATGATGAGCGACAGATCGTGGATCGCGGGATCGGCGAAGGCTGCCGTCGTGGTTTCGATCCGCACCTCGAAGCCTTCGGCCTTCAGCCAGCCACGGATCATCGACGCGCAGAGATCGGGATCGTGTCCCGGCCACCCACCCCATACAATCATTGCCTTGCGCATGGTCATTCCCTCAATCGATCTGTCCGGTTTCACGCCCCGCGGGCAGCATCGCCGGCCGCTCGACGCGGCTCTCGATCTTGACGCGACGGCCCTCGTCGGCGGAAGTCTGGAACGCCTCCATCACCTCCAGCACGTGGAGGGCGAGCGCGCCGCTGGCGCGATGCGGTCGGTCGTTCAGGATCGCGGACGCCATGTCGGCGACGCCGATCGAGCGGAACTCGCCCTCGACGTGGCCGTGCGTCAGCGGCATCGCCTCCCATTCGCCGCCGGTCTTCGCCACCTGCACCTCGCCGCCGAAGCGATTTGGATCCGGCACCAGCATGCTGCCCTTGTCGCCGTAGATCTCGATCGGCGCATGCCGATGTTTCGGCACGTCGAAGCTCATCGTGATCGACACGACGGCGCCGCTTTCGAACTCCAGCGTCCCGGCGACATGGGTCGGGACCTCGACCGGAATCAGCGCGCCGTTCATCGGCTGGCTGGTGACGAGGCGCTCGGTCTTGGGGCGCGCGGTCGAGCCCATCACGCTGGCGACCGGGCCGAGCAATTGCACGAGATCGGTGATGTAATACGGCCCCATGTCGAGCATCGGCCCGCCGCCGCGCAGGTAATAGAAGCCAGGCGCCGGATGCCAGCGCTCGTGGCCGGGGCAGCCGAAGAAAACGCTGCCCGCGACTGGCGTGCCGATCGCGCCGTCGTCGATCAGCTTGCGCGCGGTCTGATGGCCTCCGCCAAGGAACGTGTCGGGCGCGCAGCCGACGCGCAGGTTCTTCTGCGCGGCAAGCTCCATGACCTTGCGCGCCTCAGCGACATTGATGCCGAGCGGCTTCTCCGAGTGGACGTGCTTGCCGGCATTCAGCACCGCGAGGCTGACATCGGTGTGGGCGAGCGGCACCGTGAGATTGACGATTATTTCGACATCGTCGCGCTTCAACAATTGGTCGACCCGCATTCCCGGCAAGCCGAAGGCCGCGCTCTGGCGTTCCGCAATCTCGCTGCGCATGTCGGCGAGCGCCCTGACCTCCATGACCGGAAAGCGCTGGGCCGCCTTGAGATAGGCGGTGCTGATCACCCCGCAGCCGATGATTCCGATGCCGACTTTTCTCATGTTATCTCCTCAGAATACGGCTCATCCCTTGACCGCGCCCGCGGTGAGGCCGGCCACGATGTGCTTCTGCGCCAGCAGGAACAGAATGATCGTGGGCAGGATGGTGAGTGTGATGAAGGCCAGGATCAGGTGCCATTCGGACGAATATTCGCCCTGGTAGACCATGATGCCGAGCGGCCAGGGATACAGCGCGTCGGTGTTCAGCATCACCAGTGGCAGCAGGTAGGCGTTCCAGCTGTTGACGAAGGTGATGGTGCCGACCGTCGCCAGGATCGGACGCGACAAGGGCAGCGTCACATAGCGGAAGAACTTGATGTAGCTGCAGCCGTCGACCAGCGCGGCCTCGAGCAGCTCATAGGGAATGTCCTTGAAGAAGCGGCGTAGCAGCAGCACGCTCATGGCGAGGCTGAACGCCACCTGCGGCAGCGCGACGCCGAAATAGGTATCGAGCAGGCCGAGATCGCGCACCTTGATGAACAGAGGCAGCACGGCGGTCGCGGCGGGAAACAGCAGGCCCAGCGTCAGATAGCTGAGCAGCATCGATGAGCCGAAGAACCTGACATGGGCGAAGGTGAACGCGGCCATCGAAGCGGTGATAAGGGTCAGCGCCACCGCCAGCGTCGAGATGACAAGCGAATTGCGCAGCAGCTGCCAGTAGCGCGCCGAGAACAGGATGTCGGCGTAGTTCTGCCATTCCCATTGTGCGGGCAGGCCGAATGGATTGACACGGAGCTCGCCGAGCGACTTGAAGCCGCCGAGCAAGGTCGCGAGCAGCGGCACCAGGACGAAGATCGCGACCAAGCCGAGGAACAGCGCCTTGAACAGCGCTGCGGGATCGAATGCGCTTCTAGCCCCGACACTATTCATCGCGCATGAACCATCGCTTGTAAGTGAAGGCAAAGGTCACGCAGATCGCGAACAGGATGACGCCGATGGCGCTGCCATAGCCGACGCGCATGCGCGAGATGCCATTGTTGTAGAGAAAGCTCACCAACGTGTTGGAGGAATCGGCCGGTCCGCCGCGCGTCAGCGGCATGACGAGATCGAACAGCTGCAGCGATCCGATGATGGCGAAGAACACCGACAGGCGGATCGTCGGATAGAGCAAGGGGATCACGACGTGGCGCAGCGTCTGCGTCCGCGTCGCGCCGTCGATACGGGCGGCCTCGACCAGGTTTTTGTCGAGGCTCTGGAGCGCGGCGATGAACAGCATCATGTGGAAGCCGAAATATTTCCAGACCACCACGATCAGCACCGCCAGCATCGCCGTGTCGGTCGAGGCCAACAGATGCGGAGGCTCGGCGCCGAAGGTGCGCCAGATCGAGGCGACGAGGCCGTAGTCGCCGTCATAGACGAAGCTGAAGATCAGCCCGGTTGCGATCTCGGCGAGGATATAGGGCATGAAGAACAGCATGCGCAGCGCCACGGCGCCACGAAAGCGTTCGGCCAGCATGAGGGCGAGCGTGAGCGCAAGCGGCAGCTGGACGGCGAGCGAAACGGCGATGATCAGCCCGTTGTTGCGCAGCGCGAGCCAGAAGGCCCGCGTCTCCAGCACGAAGCGGTAATTGTCGAAGCCGATCCAGTTCGTCGGCCTGCCGAACCCGTTCCAGTTGAAGCCCGAGTACCAGGCGGCCTCGCCGATCGGCAGCACCACGAACAGCGTGAACAGCAGCAGCGCGGGCGGCAGGAACAGGATCAGGACCGTGAAGCGGCCATCCCAGCCTGGGCCACGAATCCCGACCTGGGGGGCCGCCTCACCGGCAACGCCGATCGGCGACGACATCGCGATCCGTCGCGCCACCGGTCAGTTACCCTGCTTGTACGCCGCTTCGATGGCTTTCGCTGCGTTCTGCGGGCTCATGCTGCCGCCGGCGATCTCAGCCGTGACGTCGTTGACGACGCGGCCGACCGACGGGCCAAGGCTCTGGTCATAGAAGTTCTGGTGATAGTTGGACTTCGCCAGATTGGCCGCGATCTGCTTCATGAAGGCGCTGTTGAGACCGGCTTCGCCGCCCTTGACGACGGGAACGATGAAGTTGCCGGCGGCAAGCCGCGCCTGCACGTCCTTGGAGATGAAGAACTTGAGGAAGTCGGTGGCTTCCTTGGGCGCCCCCTTGGTGATCAACCAGCCGGTGATGCCGCCGAGCGTGTCTGACGGCTCGCCCTTGCCGCCGGGTACGACCGGGAAATCGAACCAGCCGAGCTTGTCGTCGCTGAGACCAACCTTGTCGGCGGCAAGCGCGCGCTGGGTGTGATAGAAGGACGAGATGGCCAGGATCATCGCGGCCTTGCCGTCGCCGAAATAGCCGACGGCCTGCGGATTCTTGAAGCCGAGGAAGCCGTTCTGGAAGGGCTGCAGATCGACCAGCTGCTTGAACAGCTCACCTGATTTCTGGAAGGTCTCGCCGGCGAACCCGCCATTCTCGCCCTTCAGTGCTGCATCGAAGCCCGGCTTGCCGCCGATGCGCACTGCGAGATGCGTCCAGTAGAAATGCAGCGGCCATTTGTCGGCACCGCCAACCACGATCGGCGTCACGCCCGCGGCCCTCAGCGTTTTCACTGCGCCGAGCAGATCGTCCCATGTCTTGATCTTGCTCGCGTCGACATTGCCCTTGGCCATCAAGTCCTTGTTGTAGAGGAAGCCGACCTGCGAGAGCGCGGTCGGCAGGCCATAGACCTTGCCGTTGCTGGTGAAAGCCGCGAGCGCTGCCGGCGCGATCGTGTCGCTGTAGCCGCCGCTCTTTACGGAATCGGTGATGTCTTGCAGGACGCCGGCCTCGATTTGGGTCTTCAGCACTCCGCCTGCCCAGCTATAGATGATGTGCGGCCGATCCTTGGATTGCAGGATGGTCGGCAGCTTGGCCTTGTAGGCCTCGTTCTCGAGGAACTGCATCTCGACCTTCACACCGGGGTGCGACGCCTCATAGCTGCGTGCGACCTCCTCCCAGATCTTCACCTGGGCCGGGTTGACCTCGATGTGCAGCCATTTGACCGTGGTGTCGGCTGACGCGGAACTGGCCCAAAGCAGGCATGCGGCAGCGGCGAGTCCCAGTTTCCCGAGCAATCTCATCACATCCTCCCGACGACTTTTATTCTTTGAACGCAATCCTGCCCTCAATTTTTGAGGTACGCAACACAAAATCTGATCTATGCACCTCACCAACGGAATGGCTAAGGTTCGCAAAAGAGTCGGCTGCGGCGCGCCGCGCCGGCCGCAACAAACCGAGGTGCCCAATGGCTGCGATCTATTCCGACCTCGCCGGCAAGGTCGTGCTCGTCACCGGCGGCGCAGCCGGAATCGGCGCTGCGATCGTGCGGCGCTTTGCGGAGCAGAAATCCAAGGTGGTGTTCTTCGACATCAAGGTCGAGGAGGGACAGCGCCTGGCGCGCGAGCTATCCGAGCAGGGATTGGCTGCGCATTTCCAGCATGTCGATCTCACCGACATCCCTGCGCTGCGTGCCGGCGTCGTCGCGGCACGCAAGGCTCATGGCCCGATCAACATCCTGATCAACAATGCCGCGCATGACGAGCGGCACAACACCGAGGAGATGACGCCGGACTATTGGGACGACCGCATCGCGGTGAACCTGAAGCACCAGTTCTTCGCATCTCAGGCCGTGTTGCCGGACATGAAGGCGGCCAATGCCGGCGCCATCGTCAATTTCGGCTCGGTGTCGTGGATCGCAGGACAAGGCGGCATGGCCGCCTACACCGCGAGCAAGTCAGGCGTGATCGGGCTGACGCGCTCGCTGGCGCGCGACTACGGCCCCTACAACATCCGCGTCAATGCGATCGCGCCAGGCTGGATCATGACCGAGCGGCAGCTCGAGAAATGGATGACGCCGGCCGGCGAGATCGAGTTGCAGCAGCGACAATGCCTGAAGCGCCGGCTCATGCCGGACGAGGTTGCAAAGTTCACCGTCTTCCTCGCCTCCGACGAGGCGTCCGCCTGCACCGCCCAGCACTATATCGTCGATGGTGGCTGGGTCTGAGATGCCTTGAGGATCCAGTCGGAAAATCTGACCCGGGCGCGGCTGCGCGAAGCTCACGAAGTCAAGGACGCAATGGATCAGGCTGGTTGTGACCGGCTGGCGCCGTGGTCGCGCGTGGCCGACCGATGCCCTCGCTCAGGGTCTTGCCGCTGGCGACATTGACGAAGTGCAGCGAGGCGCAAGCGGGACACCGGACCGGGACGTGCGTGTCCGCGGCGTCGGAGCCTGTGCCGGAAATCCAGTGCTGCACGTTCACGCCCGTGCGGGGGCATTTGAAGATGACGTTGCGCTCCATGCTGGAGATATGCGCCCGTCGCGGCGACCTGGAAATTGCGGGCCAATACTTACGCAGATGTCCTGAACGGATTGACGCGAGCAGCGGTGAAGACATCGCGCAGCGCTTGTAAGCAGGTTGCCGATCGAGAAGCGTTCGGTCGAATACCGCCGCCTCCTTTGAGCTGGATCAAGACATGTTTGCGACGCCGGCGATAGTCTTGTGTCGGCATCGGGAACGCTTTTTCGAGGTCCCCTTTGCCGGAGCGAGCGACGTTTGGATTTCGAGGCCTTCCCGGCGCCGCTTTCACGGAGAGTGCAGAAGACCGCGAACATGGAGTCGGCCGGAGAGCGGCTCCGCCGGAGAGTTCGATGGAACGAAGATCGGCAGCGCGGGTTTGCTGGACGAGTTCAGACCCTGGATGGAAGAGCCACGCGAACAATCGGCCTCGGCGCTCCCATCGAGCCCGAGGCCGATTTTCGTCGAAGCCAGTGCATGGTCTGGACAAGGGAGGATGCCGATCAGGAGAACCGACATGCTTGCCGACATTGACACCGACGATCTCACCGAGGTCGTGCGCTACGCCCTGGAGACGACCCGCGCGACGACGGCCTGCCCGTTCCATCGGGACGTGATCGTCCGCATCGGCGATGACGCCGCCGAGAGTCACGCCTTCGAGCGCGCCAAGCGAATCGTCAGATGCGACGGCGCCGAATGGAACAAGGAGGCTCTCAGGGCCGAGCTCGGCCGCCAGCTCGGCGCAGCCGCCGACGGCCGCTGCCCGAAGTGCGATCCGACCGCCTCGTGCACCTAGCGCGCCGCGATTTGCAAAATGTTGCGGCGCCACGCGTCGGCGACGAGCCATGCAGATCGACCCGCTCCGGCGACTTAACTTGTGTGAAGGCCGCAGATGGAATTGGCACCTAGCCTGAACGACGCGCGTCGTGCATCAGAGGTCAGACTTCCCGTGAAAGTGACAAAGCCGATCGCCTCGATCATGCGCGGGAGTTCCAAGACGGATCCTCCGTCGCCGGACGGGAACGACGAATGTCAGCTGCCGCCATCGGCCGAGAGGCGTCAGGTCGTCGATGAGTACGCCGAAAACTTGCGGAAGATCATCCGAAGACTGCTTGGAAGGCTGAACTGACAGCGCTTGCGGTCGTCCTTGAGCGCTTTGCGGCAAGGGATCAACTTGTCCGGCCCTTTGGCGTGCGATCGTGCTGCCGGTTCGCCTTTCCGGGCGAGCGCTACGGCCAAACCCCGCCGCCCCGACGGGGCAAGGGTGATACGAGCTTGCCCATTGTCTCGATGACAAGGAAGCCGCATGCCTCAGTGCACCCTAACACCGAGCAGGCGCTCGACCATTTTGGGGTCGTCGCGCAAGTGCGAGCATTCACCACTCCAGACCGCTTTGCCGCGTTCAACCACCATGACATGATCGGCAAAGCGCAGCGCTCGTTCGATCTGCTGCTCGACCAAAACGATGGTCATCTCACCAGAACTCGCCAGCGCGGTGATGATTTCCATGATCTGATCGCAGATCACCGGCGCGAGCCCCTCGAGCGGCTCATCCAAGAGGAGAACTGAAGGCCTTCCCAGCAGCGTCCTGGCGAGCGAGAGCATCTGCTGCTCGCCGCCCGATAATTGCGTTCCGAAATGGCGTCGACGTTCGGCCAACCTCGGAAACATCACGTAGACCTCTTCAAGTGCCTCTCGACCTCGATCCTTGAGACCCGCGACCAGGTTTTCCTCCACCGTCAGCGACCGAAATATGTCGCGTGTCTGCGGTACGTAACCGAGACCTCGTTGAGCGCGTATCGATGCCTTGGTATCCGTGAGATCAGCCTCGCCCAGGAATACTTTTCCCCCATGATGGGTCGTCAGACCCATCAGCGATGCGAGCAAAGTCGTCTTGCCGACTCCGTTTCGACCAAGGATGCTGAGACGACCTCCGGGCAACACCTCGAAAGACATCTGATCGATGATACGGGTGGGACCATACCCGGCACTGAGACCTTTGACTTCAAGACGCGTGGCGGGCATCTGCGTAGCTACCTAGATAAGCTCGACGGACTTCCTGATGGTGCGTGACTTCTGCCGGATCGCCCTGGAAGATCAGCTTTCCGTTGGCGAGAACGAGCACACAGCGGGCAAATTTGAACACCAGGTCCATGTCATGCTCGATCATCAAGACCGCGATATCAGATGGCAATCTGTCGATCGCCTCGATGATCTTGGAGGACTCCTCCGACGGAACCCCTGCCGCGGGCTCGTCCAGGAGCAGGACCTTCGGCTCGAGAGCAAGCCCGATTGCCAGGTCAAGAAGGCGCTGCTGACCGTACGCCAGTTGCGAGACCTGCCTGTCGGCCAGATGGGCGATACCGAGCGTTCCAAGGGCCCGCTCCCACTCCCGACGAACGTCCGGCCGATCCATCGGGCAGGAAAACATGCTTCTCGTGAGCCCCTTTCGTTGCATCACGGCGAGCGCGACGTTTTGTGCGACCGTCAGGCTCTTGAAGAGCCTCGTGATCTGAAATGTCCGGATCAAGCCGGCGTCGACGCGATCGGAAATCGGTAGCGCGGTGACATCAACACCAGCGAGGTGGACGGCACCCTGTGAAGGGGTCAAGTCGCCGGAGATGACGTTGACGAGCGTGGTTTTGCCCGCGCCGTTCGGGCCAATCAACGCGACCCTTTCTCCCTTCCCGATACTGAAGGAAATATCATCGTTGACCCGCATCCCGCCGAAGGACATCGAAACGTTTCGCAGTTCGAGCAGCGGCCGGCTCACGGGCGCCTCCTCATCACCGAGGCGGTGAGACCAGCAAGCAAGCCTCCAAGGGACACCAGGCCTTTCGGGGCGAACAAAACGACCCCGATCAGCAACGCACCGACCATGGTCATCCAATGGAATGGATTCGCAGCCGAGACGTAGTGCTCGAACACTTGGAAGACGATGGATCCGATCAGCGCGCCCCAGAGACTGCCTGCGCCACCCAGGACCAGCATGACGAGAGCTTCAGCCGACCGCTCAAATCCGATGCTATCCAGTCCCACGACGCCCGTATTGATGGCATTGAGAGCACCACCAATTCCGCCAACAACCCCCGACACGCCATACATCAGCACGAGCCGGGGATACACGCGGGCACCGATCATCCGAGCTCGCAGGCTGTCATCCTTGATTGCCTGACAAAGCAGGCCGAACGGAGAGTGCACGATTCGAAGCAGCACCACGAACACGACCATAAGCACCGCAACGGAGAACACATAGCCGGTGCGACCATACATGTCGAACGCATAGACCCCGAAGATTCGTCCAGGCGAAATGCCGGACAATCCGTCGCTTCCGCCCGTCAGGCTGGACAGTTTGTTGGCCAGCGCCGCGACGAGCTGTCCGACGGCAATGGATAGCACGAGCTGGGGGAGACCCTTGAACCTCGTGACAAGGACGCCTGAGACCAGCCCCATCACGGCACCGGCCACCGCCCCCACGAGCAACAACAGCAGGGGGTCGGAATGTCCGGCAAGGCAGGCGTTACCCACGACGTAGGCGCTCACACCATAGATCGCCGCATGCCCCAGGGTGGCGACACCGCAATACCCCGTGACCAGATCGAGCGACAGCACCAGAAGCGTGATGCTGATCAGTCGCGTCAGAAACGCGAGGTCATCCGGAAAAAGCGCGTAACCGAGCGCTCCGAGCGCCAGCGTGATTGCGACAGCGCGCAGCTCAAGCGGCACGGAAAAACGCGGCGGGCTCACGCCATCGACGATGGCTCGATCGGTCACGTCAGTGCCTCCTGCCCAAAAGGCCGTTCGGGAACAGAAACACGACCAGGATGACCGCAAGATAGAAGAAGAACTCACCATATTCGGGCGCAAGGTACTTGCCGGTCGTGTCCGCAAGGCCAAGCAGTATCGATGCCGCCACGGCGCCCGGGATCGATCCTGCCCCGCCGACCGAGACAACGACAAGGAACGTCACCATATATCTGAGCGCGTAAAAAGGTTCGACGGGCAGCAGTTCGGCGCCCACCACGCCCCCGAACGCCGCCAGGCCGACCGCAAGCGCGAAGGTCGCGGAAAAAAGGATCTGCGTTTTGATTCCGAGCGACTCGGCCATGTCACCGTTGTCGACCGCGGCACGCAGCCGGATCCCGAACTCGGTGCGGTCGATCAGTAGCCAGAGCAAGCCCGCGGTGCACACTCCGCAAATCGTCACGAAAATCCGATGAGCCGGGATCATTCGGAAGCCGAGATCGACGGGACCGCTCAGCAGCGGAGGCAGCGGAATGGATTTGGTCGTCGGGCCAAGAATGTAGTTGGCAACGCCAATGATGACGAACGCGATGCCGATCGTGAGCAATATCTGGGTCAGCTCATCGGACTTGCGATAAATCCGGCGGTAGAGAAGAAACTCGAGCGGAAAGGCGATCGCGATGGTGCCGAGGACCGCCAGGACAATCGCGAGTGGATATCCAACTCCCGCGTTCTTGAGCGCAAAAGACGCGAGATATCCCCCGATCATCGCAAATGCGCCATGAGCGAGGTTCACTACCCTCATCAGGCCCATCATGATGGATAGGCCGATGGAGATGATGAAAAGCACCATGCCGTACGAGAGGGCATCTAGCCCGATGCTGAGACCCGTCCACGCCATTAGTTGAATGCTTCCGCGGCTTTTCGGATCTGGAGCCGCTCGGCAGCCAGCCCGAACAGGTGGATGTGCGCGTCCGTCAAGCCGGGTATCATCCGGTCGCTGGCATCGCCATAGATGCGACCGTTGACGAAGCGAATAGACTGCGACCGACCACTCATTCCGGGCCCTTATCCGACACGATGAAGAGATTGCTCGCGAGATTTACATCGCGAGCGATCCGCCCTAGTTCTTCGCCAGGCCCCAGTCCGGCTGCGCATCGAACGTTTGCAGTTCCTTGTTGAGGAGCTTGCCGTCCTGCTTCACGACTTCGCGCAGATAAACGTTCTGACGAATATGCCGGGTATCCGGGTCGATCGACACGGGGCCGCGCGGACTGACCCATTTCATGCCCTTCACGGCCGCAAGGGCTTTGTCCGGATCCTTTTGACCGTTCGTGGCCTCAACCATCTTGTAGATGAGCCGAGCACCGTCATAGGCCGCGACCGACGCCATGGTGATGTCGTCAGGCTTGGCGCCGGCCTTGATCAGATCGGCCAGGAAGGTTTTGTTCTCTGGAGAGTCGTGCGAGACCGCGTAGTGGTAGGTCGACAGGATGCCTACGCCGCTGTCACCGATAGTCGGAAGATCGGGCTCGGTCACGACATCACCCGTGGACAACAACTTCACGCCAGACGCTTTCAGCCCGTTGTCGATATAGGCCTTGACGAACCCCAGGGTCGGCGGACCGGCCGGCAAGAACGTGAAGATCATGTCAGCGCCGGAATCCTTGATCCTTTGCATGATCGGGCCGAAATCGGTGGTATTGAGCGGCATCCTGATCGATTGGACGATGGTGCCTCCATCTGCCTCGAACGTCTTTTTGAAGGCTGCTTCGGCATCGATGCCGGGGCCGTAATCGCTGACGGCGATCGCCACCTTCTTGGCCGCTCTGGCCTTCGCCACCTTTGCCGCGGGGACCGTGTTCTGCCACATCGTAAAGGACGTCCGCACGATGTAGGGGCTCTTCTCCACGATCGCGGACGTCGCGGCGTTCATGACGATCATAGGCACCTTCGCTTCCTCGAGAAGCGGAGCGACGGCCAGGGCGTCCGGAGTGAAGTACAGTCCCGCGATGTACTGAACCTTCTCCTTGACGATCAACTCCTGAGCCAATGATTTCGACTTGGCGGGGTTCGGCGATTCTTCGTCGCGATAGACAAACTCGATCTGATGATCGCCCACTTTCGATCCATGCTTGGCCACCCAGGCGTCAATGCCGTACTTGAAGTTCTGGCCGAACAAGGCATACGGACCGGACATGGTGCCGATGATACCCACCTTGATGGTGTCGCACTGCGCCGGCGACATCCAGGCAGTGGCAATCGCGACGGCCCCAACAAGTCCAAACCTCAAGCTCATATCTCTTTTCTCCCGCTTCGGTGATGCCGTTTCAGAACATTTCGAAATATTCTCGCTGCTCCCACTCGGTGACCGTCGATTGGAAGCGCTCGATTTCCGCGTTCTTGATGAAAACGTAGTAGTCGACGAATTTCTCTCCCAGAGCCTCGCGGAAGAAGGGGTCATCGCGCAACGCGAACACCGCCTCGCGCAAGGAGGTCGGCAGGAGGTTCGCCTTGGTCTCGTAGGGAGTGTCCGCCGACGGACCGGGATCGAGCTGGCGATCAATGCCGTTGAGGCCGGCCAGAATCTGCGACGCCATGTAAAGATAGGGGTTTGCAGCCGGCTCGCCGATCCTGTTCTCGAGCCGGGTGGCTTTATCGTCGGGACCGCCCAGCACGCGGATCATGACGCCCCTGTTGTCGCGTCCCCAGATCGCCCGATCCGGAGCCAGCGAATAGGAACGGTAGCGCTTGTAGCCATTGATCGTCGGCGTCGAGAAGACCGCGGATGCCCTGGCATGCTCCAGCAGCCCGGCCATATAGTGCTTGCCAAGGTTCGACAGGCCGGCCGGTTCGCTGGTCATGAACGCGTTGACGCCGTCTGTTCGGGAGACCAGCGATTGGTGAAGGTGCCACCCCGATGACATCACGTTCGGTATCCGCGGCCGGCACATGAAGGTCGCGTGATAGCCGTGGCGGTTGCAGATCTGCTTCACTGCCGTACGAAACAGCACCATGGTGTCCGCCGGCTCAATGCCGACGGTGGGCTGGAACACGAACTCGCACTGGCTCGGCCCGTATTCCAACTCGATCGACCGAAGCGGCAAGCCCAGCGCCACGATGTTTTGCCTGATCAGCTCGAGCGCAGGCTCCATCTGGTCGTAACGTTGCTCCGTCAGGTACTGATAGCCCTGCGAAAGCAGGCTGACCTCCGGAGGCTCACCCGGTTGGCCGGGACTGCCGGCGTCCCAAGGCGCCAGTCGGGGATTCTCGACTCTGAAGATGTGGCATTCGACCTCGAGGCCCGCTTTGAAATCATAGCCCCGGTCCTTGAGCTGCCCCAGCACGGATTGGTACAGGCCCCTGGAGGCGAAGGGCACGGGTCGTCCGTCGGAGAAGTAGAGGTCGCAAAGCACCCACCCGGTTTTTGGTGCCCAGGGGAGAAGCTTGAAGGTGGTGGGATCGGCGACCATCAAGATGTCGCCTCCCCCCTGCATCTCGTGCATCCCGAACCCGCCGCCGGCGGTGAAGACGGGAAACACCGTGCGGTGAGAGGTATCTTTCGCGAGCAATGTCGTCGTTATCGAGCAGCCGCTCTCGATCGACGAGAGCGCCTCGGAAGCGACCAGCGCCTTGCCGCGCAAGATGCCGTGCTGGTCCGGAAAGGAGAGCCGGATCGTATGCAACTCCTGCTCCTCCGCCATCCGCCGCATGCGGATGGCAGCCTCCTTCTGTTCGGCCGACCAGAGACCGTGCTTTTCGACGAAACTCAACGACATCTCCTTTGCTGAGCTGGGCGGCCTGGCTTATTCGGCGGCGGTCAGGTGAGGCACCTTCTTGGCGAGCTCGGCGGGCACCGGCGCGGCCCAGGGAGCGCCCCGACGACGCTTGACGTCCACTTCCATCCAGTAGGTTTCCCAGCCCTTCGTCGGACCGATGCCGTCCATTGTGGCCGGCCCCTGGATGCTGCGCGCGCTGGCAGCGTCGAGGAACAACAGCGGCTTGCCCCCGGAGGCCACCTTCTCGATCTCCTGGCGAAGCAGCCGGCGGTACTGAATGATCGCCTTGTCGGATTGCCCGAGATGCTCACGCGTCCGGTCCTGAATAGCGCCCATCGACTCGACGGCCCACTGGTCGTGGACGTTGATGTCCGCGCCCATGCCGGTGTAAGTCTCGGTCGCCTGCTCGTGCGGGTCGAAGCCGTAATCGTTCGACTTGTTCTTCCGCGAGCGGTATTCCGGCAACTCGTAAAGCTCGAGGCGCTGCGCGCGCATTTTCGCCTTGTCGACGGGCGCGGCGTAGCTGGTGAAAATCGCATACCAATAGCAATTCACGTCGTCGACGGGCACATGCCACTGGGTAATCGTCATCTCCGTGCTCATCGGAATGACGAACGCATGCGGGAATAGCTGGTTGGTGACGCGAACGTGGGTGCGCTGCTCGTCGATTTCTCGCAAGGCGATGAGCCGCAGGCCGTATTCGGTGTGCTCGACGTTGATGATCGGCCGGTCGTACTCGCGCAGGACCTTCGTCATGGGCATCTCCGAGTCGGCCGACGCACCGCGAAACTGCTTGCCATAGGCCGCCGATGTATCCTCATCCTCGAAGAACCGGTGAAGGAACGATGCGTGAGCCGGGTCGATGCCGACTTCCAGCGCTTGCAGCCAATTGCATTCGATCAGGCCCTTGAAGGCGAAGGTGTATTCGTCCGGCGCCGCGAAGCAGTCGATCTCCGGAAACGCGGGCGGCTCGCCTTCACCCAAATACGCCCACAGGATTCCACCCTTCTCCACGACGGGGTAGGACCGCTGCTTGATATTTTTGCAGAGCGAGGAGTTTGCAGGCTCGGCGGGCGTCTCGAGACACTGTCCCGTGACGTCGAACAGCCACCCGTGGAAGGCGCAGCGCAGGCCACCGTTCTCGAGCCGGCCGAAGGCAAGGTCGGCGCCCCGATGCGGGCAGTCGCGATCGAGCAGGCCATAGCGCCCCGTTTCGTCCTTGAACAGAACGAAGTTCTCGCCGAGAAGCTTGACGGCCTTGATGGGGCGCCCCTCCGCGAGTTCGTCGACGAGCGCAGCAGGCTGCCAATACATCCGCATCAGCTTTCCCGCAGGCGCCTTCGGTCCGATGCGGGTAATGAGGTCGTTCTGCTCTTGGCTCATCATGACTTGGATCTCCTCTCTCGGCTTCGAGATGCGTCCTCATGCTATCGGGACGCGGACTAACGCTGAAACACGATCTTGCCGCCGACGATCGTCAGGTCGGCTTTGATGTCTTTGATCTGCTCCTCGGGGACCGTCATGAGGTCCGCCGACAACACGGTCAGGTCCGCGAGTTTTCCGGCCTCGATCGTCCCCTTCTCGTTCTCTTCGAACATATAGTGCGATGCCGCGCTGGTGTAGAGGCGCAGCGCCTGCTCGCGGCTGACGGCTTCGTTCGCTCCATAAACGCGTCCGGCGAGATCCTTGCGGGTTACCATGACGTAGATGTTGATGAAGGGATTGATCGTGTTCACCGGGAAGTCGGTGCCTGCGCCGAGGCTGTTCAGCCCCACCTTCTCGATGAGAGTTTTCGTGGGCACGGCCCGATTGGCGACCGCCGCACCCAGGAAGCGCTCGACGGTGGCCGCCTTGTCCCACATGAAAACGTTCTGGAGGTCGACTCTGACACCGAGGCGTTTCGCGCGCTCCATTTGCTCGGGCACTATCAAGCTTCCATGGATCAGGACGAAACGCCGATCCTTGATCGATTTCTCCTTGTCGGCCGCTTCGAATGCATCAAGGACGTGGTCGATGCCCTTGTCGCCGACGGCATGGACACCCACGCGCCAATTGTGGCGATTGCAAATGGACACCAGATCCTTGAGGCGTTGCGGCGATTGCTGGGCAATGCCGTGGTAGCCATCATGCGAGTCTGGATAGGCCTCGCGCATGAGCGCCGTCTTGAGCGTCATGCCGCCGTCGTAAAGGATCTTGATTCCGGCGAACTTCAGCCAGTCATCGCCAAAGCCGGAGGAGGCGCCGTTGCCTCGCATGATGGCCTCCCAGGCCGCGTTCTCGGCGGGGGGTTCCGGGCGCCACATGAGACCGACCCGTAGCGTTGCTTCACCGGCCTGCGCCACGCGCTGCAGGGCCGCGATGTCCCTGGGCGAGGTGGCCCCTTCTACGGCGCTGGTGATCCCGAACGAGTTCAGCACACCTTCCGCGAGCTTGAATTGGCGAAACTCGTCGTCCGCCGTCCACTCCGGAACGGTCTTTTCGACCTGATCGATCGCCGTCTCGACCAGAACGCCGGTCAGGTCACCGGCACTGTCGCGCTCAAACGATCCGCCGCTTGGGTTTGGCGTGGCCTTGGTTACGCCAGCCTTCTCGAGCGCCATCGAATTGGCCATCGAGAAGTGGCCAACGGTCCGGAGATAGACCGGATTGTTCGGCGCGACGCCGTCGATTTCCTGGCGTGTCAGGTAACGCTTTTCCGCGAGCTGTGACGGGGGATGCCAGGCGCTTCCGATGATCCACTCGCCGGGCTTTTTCTTCGCCACGAACTGCTTGATGCTTGCGAGGGCATCCGCAACAGTCTTGGCGCCGCTCATGTTGACGACGTAGTCGGACAGACCGGCAGCCTTGAAATGCGCGTGCGTGTCGATCAGCCCGGGAACGACAGTCTTGCCCTGCAAGTCGATCGTGCGGGTGCGATTTCCGGCCAACGCCTTGATCGTCGCCGCGTCTCCTACGGCCAAGATTCTTCCGTCGCGAACGGCAAGCGCTTCCGCAACCTTTGACTGACCGTCCATGGTGAGAATCTTGCCGTTGATCAAGGCAAGCGAGGGAGCATTGGCCTCCTGCTGCTGGGCAAACGCCGCGCCTGATGTCAGCACCACTCCCACGATCGCTGTCGTCAGCTTCATTGCATCCTGCCCTGTCGTTCGGTAGTCGAACATTAGTCCGATATCGTTCAGAATGACTCCAATGTGACGCGCAAGCAAGCAAAATATTTCCGCATAACTTGCCTAATGGAACCGCAGCGGCGGCCAACAGGTCGGGATTGAGGGTCCGCCAGAACTGCTGTAACCGTTTAACGAACTTATGTTCTCAGATCGAACAAACTTAGGAAACGGAGGTCGGATGCCGCGAGTGAGATTTGTCCAGCAGGACGGCAGCGGAAAATCCATCGAGGTCGGACCCGACGTGAGCGTGATGCTCGCGGCCGTCCGCAACGGTATTCACGGCATCGACGGCGAATGCGGCGGCTGCCTCGATTGCGCGACCTGTCACGTCTACGTCGATGAAGAACAAGCAAGCTCTCTCCCTCAGCCGAGCGAAGAAGAGCTCGAGTTGCTGTCCGCCGTCTCGGGAGAGCGAAAGCCGAACAGTCGGCTGAGTTGCCAGTTGAAGGT
This sequence comes from Bradyrhizobium sp. NBAIM03, assembly GCF_020194055.1. Lineage (NCBI taxonomy): Bacteria > Pseudomonadati > Pseudomonadota > Alphaproteobacteria > Hyphomicrobiales > Nitrobacteraceae > Bradyrhizobium > Bradyrhizobium sp. NBAIM03. The sequence continues at coordinate 250,925 of NZ_JADYVS010000004.1, forward strand.
GCCCGCCCCTCTCGACGAGCTGGTGGTCCATGTGCCGGCGAGGCAATCATGACAGGGCTGGTCATCATCGGCGCATCATATGCCGGGGTTCAAGCCGCTCTCACGGCTCGTGACGCCGGCTATTCTCAGCCCATCACCATTGTGTGCGACGAAGAGTGGCTGCCCTATCAGAGGCCGCCGCTATCCAAAGACTTCCTTCTCGGGCGCATCAGCGAGCAAAATCTGATCTTGCGCGACGAGACTTTCTTCGAAGGCAAGCAGATCAATCTCGTTCTTGGGCAGCGCGCCACGCTGCTCGATTTGCACGCGCGACAGGTCACTCTGGCCGGCGGCAACGCTTTGAAGTTTGAAAAACTCCTCTTCGCCACAGGCTCGCGCGCGCGGCGCATCGCGGTTGAGGGCGCGGACTTCGATGGAATTTTCTATCTGCGTTCGGTGACCGATGCGATCGACCTGAAGGCAGGTCTGGCCAATGCTGCGGAGATTGTCATCGTCGGCGGCGGCTTCATAGGGCTGGAAGTTGCGGCCTCCGCGGCAAAGCTGGGCAAGAAGGTCACCGTCGTGGAAGCGAGCAGCCGCCTGCTTGAACGTGCCGTCTCGCCGGTCTTGTCGACCTTTCTTCTTGATACGCATTTGCGGGCTGGCGTCGACGTGATGCTCGACGAAACGGTTGCTTCCTTCAAAGGAAACGATCGAAAAGTTTCCGCTGTCGTGCTGGGCAACGGTGCCGTTGTCCACGCCGACCTGGTGCTGGTGGGGATTGGTGGTGTCGCCAATGACGAGATCGCGCGCTCGGCGGGGCTTAGATGCACGAATGGAATTGTCGTTGACGCGCACGGACAATGCGAAACATCGGACATTTTCGCGGCCGGTGACTGCGCCAACCACTTCAACCGCTTTTGCGAAAGCTGGGTGAGATTGGAATCGGTGCAAAACGCCCAGGATCAAGCGAAGGCCGCTGGACTGGCGATCGCCGGCGCTCGAGCGCCCTATGAGAATGTGCCGAGGTTCTGGTCCGACCAATATGACGTCAAGCTGCAGATCGTCGGGCTGGCCGGACGATATGATCGGCAGGCGGTCCGAGGTTCGGTCGACGACGGAAGATTCTCGGTCTTCTACTATCGCCAGGGCCGATTGGTCGCGGTGGACAGCGTCAACCGGCCAGGCGAGCAAATGGCAGCCCGACGCCTGATTGCGGCGGGAATCTCCCCTGCACCGGAGCAAGCCGCAGACTCTTCCTTTGACCTCAAATCCCTGGTGACAGCCGGAGACAAGGCTGGCGCCTAGCGCGCGGATTTGTGATGGTTCTCGCTTTCGAGAGGCCACTGAGAGGGACCGCCCAATAGAATGCCGAGGCTGAAGCGTACGGAAGAAGAGGAAAAGGCGCGGGAGGGCAGCGAGTTCATCGAGACCCTGGATCGGGGTCTTCGCGTGATACAGTCGTTCGGTATCGATCGCCGTCCAATGACCCTCAGCGACCTCTCCAAGAGCGCGAATCTTCCGCGGGCGACGGTGCGCCGGATTCTGATGACCCTCGTAAAATCCGGATTCGTCGCGGGCAACGAGCGGTTGTTTTCGCTAACGCCCAGAGTGCTGCTTTTGGCTTCGGCCTATTTGGCGTCGAACCAAATCAGCACCGTGATGCAGCCGTTGATGGACGAGGTCGCCGGCAAGGCCAGGGAGGTCTGCTCCCTTGCGGTCCTGGATGGCGAAGAGGTCGTTTTCATCGCCCGCTCGAGTCCGGCGCGGGTATTTTCGACCGGACTGGACATAGGATATCGGCTGCCGGCTTTCTGCACGTCGGTGGGACGCGTTCTGCTGGGCAGATTGGCAAACGACGAGCTGACGAGAACGGTCGACGGCATGAAGCTGGCGGCTCTGACCCAGTCGACGCTGGTCGACAAATCGGCAGTGATTGCGACGATCATTGCCGACCGCACCAAAGGGTATAGCCTTGTCGATCAGGAAGCCGAAGAGGGCTTTCGGTCGATATCGGTGCCAATTCGCCGCTACGATGGCGCCGTCATCGCGGCCGCAAATATCGGCGCTCATGTCGATCGCATCACGACCGGTGAGATGATCGATCGCTTCCTGCCTCTCCTCAAGGAGATGTCCCTCGCCGCGCAGCCCCTGCTCGTCTGAGAAGCTGCCGTCTTTTGGCGAGCACCCGTCATTTTAGCCGTTTCTTGTAGGCGACCGGGTCCATGTCACGGACATCCACGCTTATGCTGGCCACATCCGGGCATCGCTCTGTCATCGTCCGTCGAAGGCTCGTACTCAGCTCGACCTTCTGGTCGGGCGATCGACCTTCGAGCAAATAGACAGACAGATGCACGAAGCTGTCACGCTTCCCGGCAACCAGGAAATCGTTGTAGACGCACGCGCGCACCTTGACGTCCTCCGCCTTCATGATACCCGTTCGCCAAGCGGCTTCAAAGAGCGCTTCCATCAAGCCTGTTACGTCGTCGCGAGCGAGCGCCCCTTCCGAATATTCGATCACCAAGTGCGGCATGACGTTGTTCTCGTTTTAGGTGGCGCTCATGAGATGACCTCACCGTCGTAGACCGTTCGCCCCTCAACGTCGCCATCTTTGTCGCGGCGGGTCATGGTTCGCATGGGGAAGGCCCGGTCGGCGGAACTTTGCCGAGAAACGCCCTGTGCAGCGCAGAGCTGTGCAGCAGCTCCCCAGCCGGGCCGGGTCCGTGGGTGATTTCAGGCTGGGCGGAAGATCTGGCTGGGGCGGGAGGGATCGAACCTCCGAATGGCGGAATCAAAATCCGCTGCCTTACCGCTTGGCTACGCCCCAACAGACGACGAACGGAACGGGCAGAACCGGCACCCGCAGATTCCCGTCGGTCGCAGCCGGTCTATAGGGAGCGGCGCGGCATTTCAACCGCCTGGAGGGGCAAAAAGGGCCCGGCGGCCGACACTCTATTCTGGGCTCCGACGGCCCTGCCCGTTCCGGCCAGCCCATCCGGCGTCCCGGCAGTTGAGACCGCTCCCGTTTCATGGGAATACGGCGCCAATATTTGTTCTCGGGGAGTGAGCCATGACCTACCGCGCGCCGATTTCTGACATGCTGCTGTCGCTCAACCATGGCGCGGGCCTCAAGGCCGCCCTGGAGGCCGGCCATTACGGCGATTTCGACGCCGACATTGCCGCGGCCGTGCTGGAGGAAGCCGGCAAGTTCGCATCCGACGTGCTGGCGCCGCTCAACAAGGTCGGCGACGAGCACGGCATCAAGCTCGAGGGCGCCAAGGTCACGACCGCGCCGGGCTGGCCTGACGCCTACAAGCGCTGGACCGAGGGCGGCTGGAATGCGGTGTCCGGCCCGGAAGATTTCGGCGGCCAGGGCCTGCCGCTCGCCATCAACGCCGCCTGCACCGAGATCTGGAGCGCGGCCAACGTCGCCTTCGGCCTTTGCCCGCTGCTGACGGCGTCGGCGATCGAGGCGCTGGACGCCCACGGCAGCGACGAGCTGAAGCAGATCTATCTCAAAAAGCTCGTCTCCGGCGAATGGACCGGGACGATGCAGCTGACCGAGCCGCAGGCCGGCTCCGACGTCGGCGCGCTGCGCACCCGCGCCGAAAAGCAGGCGGACGGCACCTATCGCATCAAGGGGACGAAGATCTTCATCACGTATGGCGAGCACGACATGACCGACAACATCGTGCATTTCGTGCTCGCGCGTCTGCCCGATGCACCCGCCGGCACCAAGGGGATCTCGCTGTTCCTGGTGCCGAAGTTCATGGTCAACGCGGACGGCTCGCTGGGGCCGCGCAACGACATCTATGCGAGCGGCGTCGAGCACAAGCTCGGCATGCATGCCTCGCCGACGTGCACCATGACCATGGGCGATCATGGCGGCGCCATCGGCTATCTGATCGGCGAAGAGAACCAGGGCATGCGCTGCATGTTCACGATGATGAACCAGGCCCGCCTCGGCGTCGGCCTGGAGGGCGTCGGCGTTGCCGACCGGGCCTACCAGCAGGCCCTGTCGTATGCGCAGGAGCGCCGCCAAGGCCGCGCGGTAGGCAAGAAAGGCGACGGCTCGGATGCGATCTTCGTGCATCCCGACGTCAAGCGCATGCTGATGCGGATGCGGGCCCAGACCGCGGCCGCCCGCACCATCTGCTATGCGACGGCTGTCGCGATCGACGTCTCGACCCGCGCCAAGGATCCGACGGTGCGCGCTGAAGCCGCCGCACGCGCGGCGTTGCTGACGCCGATGGCCAAGGCCTATTCCACCGATATCGGCAACGAGGTCGCCTATCTCGGCGTGCAGGTGCATGGCGGCATGGGCTTCATCGAGGAGACCGGCGCGGCCCAGCACTACCGCGATGCCCGCATCACCGCGATCTACGAGGGCACCAACGGCATCCAGGCGATCGATCTCGTCACGCGCAAGTTAGCTGCCAATGGCGGCGCGTCGGTGTGGGCGCTGCTCGACGAGCTCTCGGCGACCGTCAAGCAGGTGGAGGCCTCCAACGATCCCGCCTTCGGCACCACCGGCACCAAGCTGCGCGAGGCGCTGGAGGCGCTCACGCGCACCAGCAAATGGCTGCTGGAGCGCGTTGCCTCCGCGCCGAACGACGCGCTTGCGGGGGCGACGCCCTATCTGCAGCAATTCGGCTCCACGCTCGGCGGCTGCCTGCTCGCCTCCGAGGCGCTCGCCGCCAAGGCCGAAGGCCTTGGCGACGCGCCACGCTACGTCGCGCTGGCGCGCTTCTTCGCCGAGAACATCGCGGTGCAGGCGGGCGCGCTCGAGCGCACCGTGACCGAGAGCGCGGAATCGGTCGCAGCGGCGGATGCGGCGCTGCTGGGGTAAGGTGAGCGCCGCAAACGCGACATCGTAGCCCGGATGGAGCGTAGCGAAATCCGGGAAAGTCTCACCGCGGATACAGCGGTCCCGGATTGCGCTGCGCTCCATCCGGGCTACAAAGCTGCGACCTGAGCCCTTCTCCCCGGCCGCCACAGCACCACGCCCGCCGCGGCGAGATCGAGCACCACGCAGATCGCAAACGCCGTCGTGTAATTGCCCGTAACGCTCCGCACGAGACCGACGACACCGGGGCCGAAGGCGCTGACGATGCCGCTGATCGAGGTGCCCAAGCCCACCGCGGTCGCGAAGGCCGAAGCACCGATCTCGCGCTGGATGATCAAGGGCGGGAACGTGATCATGTTCCCCATCGAGAAGCCGTAGACGGCGCAGCAGGCCAGCAGCACGGTCGGGCTCGTGCTTTGCAGAGCCACGAACAGCGCAGCCGCCTGGCTCGTCATCGAAACCGCACAGGCGAGCCGGGCATCGAGCCGGTCGACGAACAGGCCGAGCGAGAGGCGCCCGACGATCGCCATCGCCGCCATGATCGTGACGGCAAGCCCTGCGGCGGAGCGGCCGATCAGCGGCTCGAGAAACGTCACCTGGTGGACGATGAAACCCATCTGCGCCAGCAGCGCGAGCGCGATCGGCAGCACCATGGTCCAGAACGCCGCGTTGGCGAGCACCGCCTTGCGCGAGCGAACCGGCGCTGAGGAGCCGGAGGAACGTCCGCCGGCTGCAGGCGACATCCCTGCGGGCCATCCGATGAAGGTCACGACCGCCGGCAGCACCAGCACCATCATCGCGAGGGTCGCCGTCAGCATCGCAGACCGGAAGCCGATGCTGCCGGTCAGCGATAGCAACAGCGGAACGAGAATGATGCCGCCGCAAGTCGCGCCGTTGAAGGCAAGGCTGAGCGCGAGGCCGCGCCGCTGCTCGAACCAGGAATTCAGCACGGTCGCGATCACCACCGTGCCCATGCCGGTCCAGCCAACCGACATCAGCGCATAGGCGAGATAGAGCTGCCAGGGCGTCTGCACCAGCGCCAGCAGCACAGTCGAAGCGCCGAGCGCCGACAGGCCGCACAGGATCAGCGCGCGCAGCCCGATGCGCTCGAGCAGGTCATCGGTGAAGATGACGAGCACGGAGGTCAGGAGAAACGAGAAGGTGCTGGCCGCGGAGATCAGCGTGCCCGGCCAGCCGTGAGCGCGCTGCAACTCGGCGAGATAGACGCCTTGGCCGTAGAGGCCGAAGCCGAACATGAAGAAGGCCATCAGGAAGCACGCCAGCACGACCCGCCAGCCGCGATAATACGGTGAGGATTCGTCGATCCGGGGGGCGGCAATCATGAATCTGACGGTCTGTCTGAAGGGAACGGGGCCGGATCGTGCCCCACAACCAGCGGTTTTTCAAATGAAACATTGTAGCTAATTGTTGCGGCACGTAGCGGACCTGGCATTCATCGAGCGGCATGGCTCGTGCGATGATGGGCTGCGCGTGCCCCAAAAATGACGACAACAACCTTCGTGAAATCTTCGCGCCGAACGAATAGTCTAACTCCATGCGACATCTTCTCCGCCTGGCTTGCTTCGTCCTCGCTCTCACCGGCACCCTCCCCGCTGCGGCCCAGAGCGCAGCCCCCGTCGAGCTGCGCATTCTCGCGATCAACGATTTCCATGGCCATCTGCGGCCGCCGCCGGGCGGCATCCGCATCAACGACCCCGAGGACAAGTCCAAGAAGGTGACGGTGGCGGCCGGCGGCGCCGAGTACATGGCGACGCTGCTGAAGCAGCTGCGCGAAGGACACAAGAACGCCATCTTCGTCGCCGCAGGCGACCTGATCGGCGCGAGCCCGTTTCTGTCGGCGATGTTTCACGACGAGCCCTCGATCGAGGCGCTCTCGATGATGGGCCTTGCGATCAGCTCGGTCGGCAATCACGAATTCGACGAGGGCAACACCGAGCTTCTGCGCATGCAGAACGGCGGCTGTCATCCCGTCGACGGCTGCCAGGGGCCGCATCCCTTCACGGGCGCCAAATTCCGTTATCTCGCGGCCTCCACCGTCGAGACCGCGACCGGCAAGAGCGTGCTGCCGCCCTACGAGATCAGGGAGTTCGACGGCATCCCCGTCGGCTTCATCGGCCTGACGTTGAAGGAGACCGCCGGCATCGTCTCGCCAGCGGGCATCGCCGGGCTCGAATTCCGCGACGAGGCCGAGACGGTGAACGCGCTGGTGCCGCAGCTGAAGGCGCGCGGCGTCGAAGCGATCGTGGTGCTGATCCACCAGGGCGGCGAGCCCGCCGGCGACTACAATGAATGCCCTGCCATCACCGGGCCGATCGTCGACATCGTCAGGAGATTCGACCGTGCCGTCGACGTCGTCGTCAGCGGCCACACCCACCGCGCCTACATCTGCAATATCGACGGGCGGCTCGTCACTAGCGGCGACAAATACGGCACACTCGTCACCGCGATCGACCTCAAGCTCGATCCTGTGACTCGCGATATCGTCGCCGCCAAGGCCGAGAACGTCATCGTCGCCAATGCTTCGCTGGCCAGGGATCCCGAGCAGACCGCGTTGATCGACGCCTACGACAAGCTCTCCGCGCCGATCGCCAACCGGCCCGCCGGCTCGGTGACGCAGACATTGTCGCGCGTGCCGAACGAGGCCGGCGAAAGCGCGCTCGGCGATATCATCGCCGACGCGCAATTGCTCGCAACGCGCGATGCGAAGGATGGCAGCGCTGTCATCGCGCTCACCAATCCCGGCGGCATCCGCACCGACATCGTTCCAAAGGAGAACGGCGCGATCACGTTCGGCGACGTCTTCGCCAGCCAGCCGTTCCGCAACCGCCTCGTCACCATGACCCTGACGGGCAGCCAGCTCAAGGACTTGCTCGAGCAGCAATGGCTGGACCCGAAGCGGCCGCGGATTCTCCAGGTGTCGAACGGCTTCAGCTATACCTGGGATGCTTCAAAACCGTTCGGCGAGCGCGTCAGCCTGGAGAAGATGACACTCAACGGCAGGCCGATCGAGCCAGGAAGCGGCTACCGCGTCACGCTCAACGATTACCTCGCCGTCGGCGGAGACGGGTTTACCGTCGCCAAGCAGGGCACCGCGCCACAATACGGCGGTTACGATGCGGACGCGCTGTTCGCGTTCTTCCGGGCGCACGGGCCGGTCGGTCCGCTGCCGCCCAGGCGCATCCTGCGGGTGAATTGATCCGGATCAAGCGGGCAGCCCTTTGCCATTCCCGGCCAAGCGCTTAGATTGGATTTTGCATTGCGTTTTGGCGCCGGATGCGCCAACGACGGCAAAAGCCCGTTTTCCGTGAGGCCGACCTGATGAGCACGCTTCTCCTTTCCCACAAGGCCTGCCTCGACCATGTCACGCCGCCGGGACACCCTGAGAGGCCGGATCGCCTGCGCGCGGTGGAGGAAGCGTTGTCGCATGAGCGCTTCCAGTTCCTGGCCCGCGAGGAGGCGCCTGAGGGCGATCTCGATCTCGTCACGCTCTGCCACAACGAGCATTACGTCACCGAGCTGCGCCACATCGCGCCCACCAGCGGTCAGGTCTACATCGACGGCGACACCTCGATGTCCCCCGGCACGTGGGAGGCGGTGATGCGCGGCGTCGGCGGCGCGGTTGCGGCGACCGAAGCGGTGATGGCCGGCGAGCATCGCAACGCCTTCGTCGCGGTCCGCCCGCCCGGACATCACGCCGAGATCGGCAAGCCGATGGGCTTCTGCTTCTTCGACAACGTCGCGATCGCCGCGCGCCACGCCCAGCGCAAATACGGCATCAAGCGCGCGGCCATCGTCGACTTCGACGTGCATCACGGCAACGGCACGCAGGACATCTTCTGGTCGGACCCGACCGTGATGTACTGCTCGACGCACCAGATGCCGCTGTTTCCGGGCACCGGCGCCAAAAGCGAGCGCGGCGATCACGACACCATCGTCAATGCGCCGCTCGCCTCCGAGGACGGCGGCCCGGAATTCCGCGTCGCGTTCGAGAATCTGATCCTGCCGCAGCTCGAGAAATTCAGCCCGGAGCTCTTGATCATCTCGGCCGGCTTCGACGCGCATTATCGCGATCCCCTGGCTTCGCTCAACCTGCGCGCGGAGGACTATGCCTGGGTGACGCGCAAGCTGATGGACCTCGCCGACAAGACCGCCGGCGGCCGCGTTGTTTCGGTGCTCGAGGGCGGCTATGACCTGCAGGGACTGAAAGAATCTGTTACGGCGCATGTCGGCGCCCTGATGGGCGCTTGACCCACCCGCCACATTACGCCCGTAAAACTCTGCTTTCTCAAAGGTGAAGCGAATCGGGCAATCGGAAACGGATATGGCCGAAAACACTCAAGTCGACGTCTCCAGGCTCACCTTCGAGCGCGCGATCGAGGAACTCGAAACGATCGTGAAGCGGCTCGAGGACGGCAAGGTGCCGCTCGAGGAATCCGTGACGATCTACGAGCGCGGCGAGGCCCTGAAGCGGCGCTGCGAGGAATTGTTGCGCCAGGCCGAGGCGCGCGTCGACAAGATCACCACCGATGCCAGCGGCCAGGCCACCGGCACGGCCCCGCTCGACGTCCAGTAATAAGAGTGCTCTCCCGCTCAGTCTTTTGCCCCCGCAGGGCGGCGCAAGACCGCGACGCAGGTCCGCGTAGAATGTGTTCGCGGTAAGCGTGGCCGCTGCGTCCTTATCGCAGTGCGCAGCTCCCGGCCGGCATGCGATTCCCTGGCGGTGGATACGCCCCTGCCTTCGAATCGGGTCGTTGAGAGCTAGAAAAGCCCATACTCGGGCCAAAAAGCCTGCCAAGAACCGAGCAAGGCCGGAACCCCTTACCCCGCACCGAGGTTAACCACTTCTGGTCCGCGAGTTGCACCTGCATACCCCTAATCGGCCCAGCGGGTTGGCTTTGGCCTAAGCTTTGGTGTAAAGCTGCGCGGAGTGTGGCTTTTTGTAAGCCTTGCGTGGGCACCGATTACCGACGACAAGCGCTTCAAACTGCTAATGAAATTGGCTTGGGACGGACGAAGCCGATCTAAGTGACAGGGATCACAGAGACTGAACCGGAGCACACTTAAGCTTACCTAAGCTTGAAGGCGGGGCCTTGCCCCGTGCAGGTGGCTCCGACGGTTATAGGACTCGCGCTGCGCCGATATTGTGCAAACCCATCGCGCACCGGAATGACCTTCCGGTGCTGACAAATTGGAAATCGCCGTGAACGCATACAGTAAGACGCCGCTTCTCGACACCATCCGGACGCCGGAAGATCTGCGCAAGCTCAAGGTCGAGCAGGTTCGCCAGGTTGCCGACGAGCTGCGGCAGGAGACCATCGATGCCGTCTCGGTGACCGGCGGTCACTTCGGCGCGGGCCTCGGCGTGGTCGAACTCACCACCGCGATCCATTACGTCTTCGATACGCCGCGCGACCGGCTGATCTGGGACGTCGGCCACCAGGCCTATCCGCACAAGATCCTCACCGGCCGGCGCGACCGCATCCGCACGCTGCGCACCGGCGGCGGCCTGTCCGGCTTCACCAAGCGCAGCGAGAGCGACTACGATCCGTTCGGCGCGGCGCATTCCTCGACCTCGATCTCCGCCGGCCTCGGCATGGCCGTGGCGCGCGACCTCTCCGGCGGCAAGAACAACGTTATCGCCGTGATCGGTGACGGCGCGATGTCGGCCGGCATGGCCTATGAGGCCATGAACAATGCGGGGGCGATGAACTCGCGCCTGATCGTCATTCTCAACGACAACGACATGTCGATCGCGCCGCCGGTCGGCGCCATGAGCGCTTATCTGTCGCGCCTCTATTCCGGCAAGACCTATCGCACGCTGCGCGATGCGGCCAAGCAGATCAACAAGCGCCTGCCCAAGATCCTCGCCAACCGCGCCAATCGCGTCGAGGAATATTCCCGCGGCTTCATGATGGACGGCGGCACGCTGTTCGAGGAGCTCGGCTTCTACTATGTCGGCCCGATCGACGGCCACAACCTCGACCATCTCCTGCCCGTGCTGAAGAACGTCCGCGACATGGAGACCGGTCCGATCCTGGTCCACGTCGTGACGCAGAAGGGCAAGGGCTACGGCCCGGCGGAAGCCTCCGCCGACAAGTATCACGCCGTCGTCAAGTTCGACGTCGCGACCGGCACGCAGGCCAAGGCCAAGCCGAACGCGCCGGCTTATCAGAACGTGTTCGGCCAGAGCCTCGTCAAGGAAGCCCAGAAGGACGACAAGATCGTCGCCATCACCGCGGCGATGCCCTCGGGCACCGGCGTCGACATCTTCAACAAGGCCTTCCCCGACCGCACCTTCGACGTCGGCATCGCCGAGCAGCACGCGGTGACCTTTGCCGCGGGCCTTGCGACCGAAGGCTACAAGCCGTTCTGCGCGATCTACTCGACCTTCCTGCAGCGCGGCTACGACCAGATCGTCCACGACGTCGCGATCCAGAGCCTGCCCGTCCGCTTCGCCATCGATCGCGCCGGCCTCGTCGGCGCCGACGGTGCGACCCATGCCGGCTCGTTCGACAACGCCTATCTCGGCTGCCTGCCCAACATGGTGATCATGGCGGCGGCGGATGAAGCCGAGCTGGTGCACATGGTGGCGACCCAGGTTGCGATCGACGACCGTCCGAGCTCGCTGCGCTATCCGCGCGGCGAAGGCCGCGGCATCGAGATGCCCGAGGTCGGCATTCCGCTCGAGATCGGCAAGGGTCGCATGATCCGCCAGGGCAGCAAGATCGCCCTGCTCTCCTTCGGCACCCGCCTCGCCGAATGCGAGAAGGCGGCCGACGAGCTCGCCGCCCACGGCCTGTCGACCACGATCGCCGATGCGCGCTTCATGAAGCCGCTCGACACCGAGCTGGTGCTCAAGCTCGCGCGCGACCACGAGATCCTGATCACGATCGAGGAAGGCTCGATCGGCGGTTTCGGCTCGCATGTCGCGCAGTTCCTGACCGACCAGGGCGTGCTCGACAGCGGCATGGTCAAGTTCCGCTCGATGGTGCTGCCCGACGTGTTCCAGGATCACGACACCCCGGCCGCCATGTACGCCCGCGCCGGCCTCGACGCCAAGGGCATCGTCGCCAAGGTGTTCGAGGCGCTCGGCAAGGATGTGAAGACCGAGACGGTCAAGCTGGCTTGAGCTGGTTCACCTCTCCCGCTTGCGGGAGAGGTCGGTTCGCGAAGCGATCCGGGTGAGGGCTTTCGCCTCTTGGGGGTTCTCACTTGCGGAGACACCCTCTCCCCAACCCTCCCCCGCAGGCGGGGGAGGGAGCATAGCTCGCACCGTGGCATGCACCTCGATTCAAAATTCTTCGGCTTCACTCCATGAAAATCTATCTGGCAGGCCCCGACGTGTTCCTGCCGGATGCCGTCGAGATCGGCCGGCGCAAGGTCGAAATCTGCGCCGCGCACGGGCTTACCGGGCTCTACCCCCTCGACAACGCGATCGACCTCACCGCGCGCGACGCTTCGCGGCAGATTTTCTGCGGCAACGAGGCGATGATGGACGCGGCCGATGCCATCATCGCCAACCTCACGCCGTTCCGCGGCGCCGGCGCCGATCCCGGCACCGTCTACGAGCTCGGCTACATGGCCGGCCGCCGCAAATTCTGCCTGGCTTATTCCAACGATGGCGCCGCCTATGCCGACCGCCTCAGTCGCTTCATGGAGGTCACCTCCGAGAACGGGCGGCTGGTCGATGCCCAAGGGCTGACGGTCGAAGATTTCGGCCTCGTCGACAACCTCATGATGATCCATGCGCTGGAGCTGCACGGCTGCCCGCTGGTGACGCCGGCCACTATGCCGACCGACGTCTGGCACGATCTCACCGCGTTCGAGACTTGCGTCCGGATGGCGGCCGCGCGATTGATCGCTACATAAGCTTTTTAGTCGTCCGTCGGAGATCCGATGCCCCCTGCCCGCAAGCGCGCGGATGTATTGCTGGTCGAGCGCGGCCTGTTCGAGAGCCGGGCGCGGGCCCGCGCGGCGATCGAGGCCGGCCTCGTCACGGCCGACGACAAGCAAATCGCAAAGCCGTCGGAGACGATTGCCGAGGACGCGGTGATCCAGGCCGAGCCGGCGCACCCTTACGTCTCCCGCGGCGGCGTCAAGCTCGCCGGGGCTCTGGAGCGGTACCCGATCGAGATCGAGGACCATGTCTGCCTCGACGTCGGCGCCTCAACCGGCGGCTTCAGCGAGGTGCTGCTGGCGAACGGCGCGAGCCTGGTGTTCGCCATCGATGTCGGCACAAGCCAGCTGCATCCCTCGCTGCGCGATCATCCCAAGATCGTGTCGATGGAGGAGACCGACATCCGCAGCTATGAGGGCAAGCGCCTGCCGGCGCGGCCCGATGTCGTCGTCATCGACGTCAGCTTCATCTCGCTGAAATCAGTGCTGCCGGTAGCTCTGTCGCTGGCAGCCGCACCGATGAGCCTGCTGGCGCTGATCAAGCCGCAATTCGAGGCTGACAGGAAGCACAACAAGAAGGGCATCATCCGCGATGCCGCCGTGCACCGGGAGATCTGCGACGACATCGCAGCCTTCGCGGCTTCGCTCGGCTGCACCGAGATCGACATATTCCCCTCGCCGATCACGGGCGGCGACGGCAACATCGAATTCTTCCTGGGCGCGCGCCGTGGTTGAGCGCATCACGATCGATCATGTCGGCCATCGCGGCGACGGCGTCTGCCTCGACGCCGGCGAAGCAATCTATGTGCCCTATACGCTCGGCGGCGAGACCGTCGAGGTCGATCACGTCGTGGGCCATCATCCCGACCGCCGCAAGCTGCTGGCGGTGGAGGTCGCAAGCCCGGAACGCGTCGAAGCATTCTGTCCGCATTTCGGCGTGTGTGGCGGCTGCGCGATCCAGCATTGGGCGAACGAGCCGTATCGGGCCTGGAAGCGCAACATGGTGATCGAAACGCTGGCGCAGGCCGGCATCGATTGCGAGGTGGCGCCGCTGGTCGACGCCCACGGCGCCGGGCGTCGACGCATCACGCTGCACGGCCGGTTCGGCACGCACGACATCCTCAAGGTCGGCTTTTCGGCTGCGAGCTCGCACGACGTCATCCCGATCCATCGTTGTCCGATCCTCGATCCCGCGCTCGAGGGCGCACTCGATGCCGCCTGGGCACTCGCCGAGCCGCTGACGTCCAAGATGCCGGTGACCAAGCCATTGGACATCCAGGTCACCGCGACCGCCAACGGGCTCGATGTCGACGTGCGCGGCTCGGGCCCGCTGCCGACGGCGCTGGTCACGGCGCTGTCGCGCGTCGCCGAGCAGCACCGCCTGGCGCGGCTGACCCGGCATGGCGAGCTGGTGCTGCAACGCCTGCCGCCGACGGTGAGGATGGGCCGCGCCGAGGTGACGCTGCCGCCGGGCTCGTTCCTGCAGGCGACGGTGGCGGGCGAAGAGACGCTTGCGGCACTCGTCGCAGAGCGCATCGGCAAGGCCAAGGAGGTGCTCGACCTCTTCTGCGGCGTCGGTCCGTTTGCGCTCAGGCTCGCGGAGAAGGCGCGCGTTGCAGCCTATGACAGCGACGCCGGCGCCATCGCGGCGCTGGCGAAAGCTGCGCGAACACCTGGCCTGAAGCCGATCAAGTGCGAGCCCCGCGATCTGTTCCGCCGCCCGCTGGTGCCGCAGGAGCTGCGGGACTTCGACGCCGTGGTATTCGACCCGCCGCGCCAGGGCGCGCAGGCGCAGGCGCTGAAGCTTGCGGCGAGCAAGGTGCCGGTCGTGATTGCCGTGTCCTGCAACGCCGCGACGTTTGCCCGCGACGCACGGCTCTTGATCGACGGCGGCTATCGGCTGGAGTCCGTGGTACCGGTCGACCAGTTCCGCCACACGCCGCATGTCGAGCTGGTGGCGCGGTTCGTGCGGTAGGCTGCAAACTCGTCGCCGGCAGCCTTGATGTTGGTCAATCGCTCCGCCCTCGGCCGGCGCTAAGAATGCCCCGCGCAATCGAAGCGGAGCGGACAGGGGTGGCCAACCGGCGACAATTCATCACGACCGCGCTCGGGCTTTCTGCGGCAGCGATCGGCAGCCCTTCCGCCGCGCTGGCGGCGATGACCTATGATGAGGCCATCAACGCGTCACGGGCTCCGCTGCGAGCAGGCCTAAGGGATCGCGAGCTCGTCCGGTTTGCGACGCTTGCGGCCAACAGCCACAACACCCAGCCGTGGATCTTCGCCGTCCGCGGCAATGTCATCACGATTGCGCCTGACGTCGCGCGGCGCTGTCCGGCCGTCGATCCCGACGATCATCATCTCTTCGTCAGTCTCGGCTGTGCCGCCGAAAACCTCATCCTCGCCGCGGCCACGCTGGGCTGGCGCGCCGATCCGGTCGTCGACGGCGATCGCATCGTGATCACGCTCGACGAGGCCGCTCCTGCCGCATCGGCCCTGGCCGATGCAATTCCCGTCAGGCAATGCACCCGCGCGGCCTTCGCCGGCAAGCCTGCCGCGCCCGAGATGCTGCGCCAGCTCGAGAACGCCTGCCGGCAACCCGGCGTCGCTGCGATCCTGATCACCGAGCGTGCCGGGATGGCTGAGGTCGCCGACTATGTGCTCGAAGGCAATTCGGCGCAGATGCGCGACAAGGCCTTCATGCGCGAGCTCGTCGACTGGATCCGCTTCAACGAGGCAGAGGCGGTCGCGACCATGGACGGGTTGTTCGCGCCCGCATCGGGAAATCCTGCGCTGCCGTCCTGGATAGCCCGGCCGCTTCTGAAGCTGTTCTTCACCGAAAGCGGAGAAAACAAGAAATACCGCGAGCAGCTCGACAGCTCGGCCGGTGTCGTCGTGCTTGCTGCCGATCGCAGCGACACCTCGCACTGGATCGCGGTCGGCCGCGCCTGCCAGCGCTTCGGCTTGCAGGCGACCGCACTGGGACTGAAATATTCCTTCGTCAACCAGCCGGTCGAGGTCGCAGCACTGAGGCAGCAATTCGCGACCCGGCTCGGCCTCGGCGAACGACGCCCCGACATCGTGATGCGCTTCGGCACCGGCCCAAGCCTGCCGAAATCGCTGCGGCGTCCACCGGAGCTGGTGATGCGATCTTAGCGTCGCAGGCCGCTCAGCGCCGGCGATTCGCCGGGCAGCATGTTCGATCTGATATCGCTGTCCATGCGGCCCGAATCCTGCTGGGTGTAGCCGACGCCGAACGACAGGCTGAGATTTGAGGTCGGCTTGAATTCGACACCCGCAAACCCGCCATAGCCGGGCGCGGCGGTGGAGGTGAGCGGCGCCAGCGAGCTGCCGATGCCGTTGCCGTATTTCAGCGTGTCGAAGCCGGCGAAAAAGGTGACGGGCATGCCGCCGCCGGTCTTCATCTGATAGCCGAATTGCGTGCTGTCATAAGAAAGCGCGCTGAAATTGCCGAGCGAGCCCGCCTGGTTGAAGCCGCTCAATCCGAGATTGCCGCGTTCGCGACCGATGAAGAAGCCGTTCGCAGAGCTCGTACGCCAATCGGCCTCTCCGGCGTTGAAGCCCGCAAAGTTGCCATAGCTGTCGGAGCTCAGGCCGGCAGCGCCGCCAAGGCCGAAAGGCCCGCCGGGAATCCAATATCGCAGCGGCGCCACTTGCGCGTGAACCGGCGCTCCGTCGAGGCAGAACACGGCGAGAGCTGCAAGAGCGCATGAGCGTGCAAGGTCGAACATTCTGGCTACCGTCTGAAACACTGCAAAACTATACTCCTCGACCATCCTCAATGCCAGCGGAGCGACCGCGCCGGCCCTCGCGGCCGCAAGTCTTTCGGGGAACCGCACCTGATGCCGGACGATCCGCTGCTCACCCGCCTAGCATCCGTTGTTGCCGATGTACCTGGCGTTCAAGCTGTTGTGCTCGGCGGCTCTCGCGCGCGGGGCCGCGCGCACGCGGCCTCGGACTACGATATCGGACTCTATTTCAAGTCAGCGCTGGACACCGGACGGTTGCTGGCCGCCGCGAAGACGATCGCGGACGATCCCGCCGCCACGACGGTGACGCCCGTCGGAGAATGGGGGCCCAGGATCGTCGGTGGCGCCTGGCTTTCGGTGGAAGGCCGCAAGGTCGACCTGCTCTACCGCGACGCCGACGCGGTCGAGGCCGTCATGGAATCCTGCGGCGCCGGCGCGGTCACCATGGACTACCAGCCCGGCCATCCGCATGGCTTCTGCTCGGCGATCTGGATGGGCGAGATCGCATATTGTCAGCCGCTGCACGATCCGACCGGCCTGATTGCCCGGCTCAAGTCGATCGCGCTTCCCTATCCGGAGCCACTGCGCAGCGCCCTGATCCGGCGCTTCCAATGGGAAGTCCTGTTCAGTATCGAAAATGCCGAGCTCGCGGCCGCACGCAACGAGCGGACCCATGTCGCGGGCTGCCTCTACAGATCGCTCGCCTGCGTCGCGCAGGTGCTGTTCGCACTGAACGAGCGCTATCTGATCAACGAGAAGGGGGCGCTGCAGGAGGCAGCCAGCTTGCCGCTGACGATTCCGCACCTGGTGGAGCAGTCCGACCGGATCTGGCAATTCGTCGCCGACGGCGGCTTCGCACAGGCCTGCGCAATGCTGCGGCAGGTCGACCGAGAATTGAAGGCGCTGGCTCACCCCGGCGGAACAGCGCCGTAAAGGGTTATGCGGTCTTGTCGACCGAAGACGACGAATCCGCCGGCGGATATTTCGTCACCGGCACCATGAAGGATTTGGTGCCGACCTGGTAGATGATCTTGCCGTTCTGCCCGTCGTCGCTTGCGATCTGCGTCTGTCCGAACATGATGACGTTCTTGTAGACGAAGCCGGTGCCCTTGCGGGTGACGCCGTCGGTGGTGACGCTGACCTCGGCCTCCTTGCCATTGACGGACAGCACCTTGAAGCTCGCGCTCTTGCCGTTCTCGCTGGAATAGCCGCCCCAGCTTCCCATCAGGCGGCTGTCGGACGCGGGCGGGTCCTGCTTTTGCAGATTTGCAGTCTGCTTGCCGACGCCCCCGAACGAGAACAGCATCACCATGTTCTTGCCGTCCTTGGTGCCGACCGTGACGCCGCCGAAGGTGATGAGCGTGCCCTGAACCTCGCCAAAGCCGCGCTCGGTGCGTCCGTTGTGGGTGTACTCGACTTGCGCCCGGGCCCCGCGGATGTTGACGACCTTGAAACCGACGGGCTGGTTGTTGCCCACCCAATTGCCCTTCCAGTCACCGAGCAGAGCGCTCTGGCGATACAGCCGCTCGTTGGCGGGCGAAATCTGGCTGGTGCTCGATGTGACGATGGCCATTGGATTGCTCGGACGGGCCTCACAAACCCGCTTTCGCTGGCTTGGGCAGGTCAGGATGCCGGCGGGAACGAACAGTAACGATGCGATTAGGGCCACGCACCCGTTAACGAGCCGTTAAGCGCGCGCGTCGGCCGGGCGGGCAAAAGATCTCAGCCGGAACTGGCGTGATGCCACCGGAAAAAACCGCCCCCTCACCGCCCCCAGCGATCGGACCAGATCTTCTCGCCGATGAGGCAATTGACGCGCGGCTCCTTGTCGGCAACCGGCATCACGGGCCGCTCCGGGGTGCGGCCGGCGATTTCCATCAGCAGCTTGGTGCGGATCGCTTCCTTGAACTTGTCGCGCTCCTTGATCGTGATGACGAAGGACCCCGGCCCTCCGATGACGCAGTCCTCGTAATAAAGATCGAGATTGTCGATATCCATGGTCGAATAGGACGGCTCCTTGACCATGATCGGCAGGCCGTTGATGACGATGCCTTTCTCCAGCGCGGCGTCACGCGCCATCGTGACCGGGCCGCCATTGTTGTTCGGACCGTCGCCGGAAATGTCGATGACGCGGCGCAGGCCGCGATAGGGATCCTCGTCGAACAGCGGCATCGCGAAGTTGATCGCGCCTGAAATCGAGGTGCGCGAAGCGCGCCGGATCGGCGTCTTCATGATCTCGGCGGCAACCGCGTCCGCCGTCTCCGGACCATCGATCAGCCGCCAGGGAATGATGATCTTCTGGTCGCTGGAGGCGGCCCACTCGAAATAGGTCACTGCGATGCGGCCGTTCGGGCCGAGCTTCAGCGCCTGCAGGAACTCCTTCGACTGGATCGCCTGTGCATAGCCCTCGCGCTGGATCGCGAGCTCGTCCATGTCCATCGAGTAGGACACGTCGACCGCGAGGATCAGCTCGACATCGACGCTCTGCGCGTCCTTGTCGGCCGCAAGCCGCTGCGGTTGAGTTCTGGGCGATTCGAATTTGGGTCCTGGTGCCGCGATGCCCGCGACGTCCCCTCCGGCGAACATGCCGGCCACCAGCACAGCCCCGATCGAGAACAGCAAACGCATCGCAGTCTCCCGTCGTATGACGCGATGGTGACATGCAATCGGCTTGCCGCAAAGGCCGAAGATCGCTTGTGCTTCACATTCGAGTTAGGAATTCACACGTTACGCAAGTCTGCCGCCATGTTGCCGCGCTTGCGTCGGGAACACGGGCGATCTCAAGAGCCGTCGTTCCGGGACTCGCGAAGCGAGGGCCCGGAATCCAGCTGCCGGCGGAGGCACGCGACCCCGCCCACTTGTCCGGCACGATTTCCATGCTAGGTTGGTCGCACAGATGGGGATGGAGTCCCCCGACAACCGCCCGGCGGTCGATGACCTCATGGGCTGATGACTCCTGCTCGAGGAGAGGCAATCTTGGGCCTCTGCCTTTGGCGGGAGCATGGACACACCCGCCGATGGCGGGTTTTTTGTTGCCTGCTGGCGGCCGGCAGGCGAATGCGAGGGGACCACGAAGACGTGACGATGACGACACCGAATGCCGTACGTACCACACTGCCCAGAGGGATCTGGGTGCTCGGCTTTGTCTCGATGTTCATGGACATCTCCTCCGAGATGATCCACGCGCTGCTGCCGGTCTATCTCGTCACCGTGCTCGGCGCCTCCACCCTCACCGTCGGCTTCATCGAGGGCATTGCCGAGGCGACCGCCTCGATCACCAAGATCTTCTCCGGTGCGCTGTCGGACTGGCTCGGCCGCCGCAAGCTGCTCGCCGCGCTCGGCTACGGGCTAGCCGCCTTCACCAAGCCGCTGTTCCCGCTCGCGCCCAGCGTCGGATGGCTGGTAGCGGCGCGCTTCATCGATCGCGTCGGCAAGGGAATTCGCGGCGCGCCGCGCGATGCGCTGATCGCAGATATCGCCCCCGTCGGCCTGCGCGGCGCGAGCTTTGGCCTGCGGCAATCGCTCGACACGATCGGCGCCTTCCTCGGCCCGCTCGTGGCAATCGGCCTGATGTGGTGGACGGCAGACAATTTTACCCTCGTGTTCTGGGTGGCGGTGCTGCCGGCCTTCCTGTCCTTCGGGCTGATCGCGTTCGCGGTGAAGGAGCCGGAGCCCGATCCGAGCCGGAAACGTGCGGAAAATCCGCTCAATCTCGCCGCAATGCGCCAGCTCGGAGCGGTCTATTGGCGCGTCGTCGCCGTGGGCGTCGTGTTCACGCTCGCGCGCTTCAGCGAGGCCTTCCTAATCTTGCGCGCACAGAACATCGGGCTCGACGTGATGTGGGTGCCGGCTGTACTGGTGCTGATGAACGTCGCCTATGCACTGTCGGCCTATCCGGCCGGCGTGCTGTCGGACCGGATCAACCGGACCGGCCTGCTCGCGCTCGGCCTGGTCTTCGTCGCCGCGGCCGACCTCGCGCTGGCGCTGCTCCCGAGCCTTGCGGGCCTCGCGCTCGGAGTCGTGCTGTGGGGACTCCATATGGGACTGACGCAGGGCCTGCTCTCGGCCATGGTCGCCGATGCCGCCCCGCCAAGCCTGCGCGGCACCGCCTTCGGCTATTTCAACCTGTTCACCGGGCTTGCCTTGCTGGCTGCGAGCGTGATCGCGGGTGCGCTGTGGGACGCCTATGGACCGGCGGGAACGTTTCTTGCCGGGCTTGGATTCGCGCTGGTTTCGCTGGTGGGGCTGCTCGCCGTCGGCAAAGGTCTGGCCACCGAGGGCAAGTGAAGCAAATGGCGAAGTGGGGAACGAGACATTGAACATTCAATACATCCTCGCCGTTGCCGGCGGCGGAGCGCTCGGCGCGGTCATACGCTATCTCGTTGCGATCGGGTCGGGCCGCGCGTTCGGTACGGATTTTCCGTGGGGCACGCTGATCGTCAACGTCACCGGATCGTTCCTGATCGGCATTTTTACCGCGCTGTTCGCGACCAAATGGAACCTGCCGCAGGCCGCGCGGATCTTTCTGACGGTCGGAATTTGTGGCGGGTACACGACGTTCTCGACGTTCTCACTGGATGCCTGGTATCTGATCGAGCGCGGCCAGACATGGGCATCTGCCGCCTACATGATTGCGTCGGTCGTGCTGTCGGTGGGCGCTCTGATCGCCGCATTACAGCTCGTTCGCGCACTTCCGTAACTCACGCAGGGCGCAAGTCGTGCATTCCTGCCCAGCCGCGACGGCATAGTGGCGAGCGGCCGCATATCTTGGAGCGCTCCCCGCTCCTGCGGTATGATGTGTTGGCTGGTGGCTCATTCGAGCCAGGGCGTTTCGGGACACGATGAACGACACCGTCACCAAACCGAAAACCAGGACCAGGACCAAGGTCGAGCGGCCGAAGCTCCACAAGGTCATCCTGATCAACGACGACTACACGCCGCGTGAATTCGTTACCATGGTGCTGAAGGCCGAATTCCGCATGACCGAGGATCAGGCCTACAAGGTGATGATCACCGCGCACAAGCTGGGCGCCTGCGTGGTGGCCGTATTCACCAAGGACGTCGCCGAAACCAAGGCAACGCGCGCCACCGACGCCGGCCGCGCCAAGGGCTATCCGCTATTGTTCACGACGGAGCCGGAGGAATAGGCTTCATCCTGCGACGATGAATGTCCTTCAGCTCAGTGCACATCACGCCATCACCACCGGCGTCTCCTCCGCCAGCCCGTAGACGCGCTGCGCCTTGGAAAATCCTGCGATCGGAAACTCGCCGAGCTGGTGCCAATCATGGCGGCAGACATTGGCAAAACCTTCCGAGGCGACGACGGTCCGCCCCAGGCGCCCCGTGATCTTCTCCAGCCTTGCCGCGAGATTGACCGCCGGGCCGATGCAGGTGAAGTCGAGGCGGTTGCCGCCGCCGATATTGCCGTAAAGGATGTTGCCGACATGCAGCGCGACGCCGAAGCGGAAGCGCTCGACGGCCTCGCCGACCGGAAAGGCGAGCGCCTCGACGCTGGCGCGCGAGTCGCGCGCCGCCGCCAGCACCTGCGCGCAGACATGAGCGGCATCGCCGACATATTCGTCGATCGGGAACACGGCGAGCAGGCCGTCGCCCATGAACTTCAGCACCTCGCCGCCATGGTCTCGGATCGCCGTGACCTGGCAGTCGAAATAATGATTGAGGATCTGGACAACCGTCTCGGGCGGCAGCCGGTCCGACAGCGCGGTGAAGCCGCGCAGGTCCGACAGCCAGATCGCCGCCTGCATGGTGTCGTTGTGACCGCGGCGGATCTGGCCGCCGAGGATGCGCGCGCCGGCGCGATTACCGACATAGGTGTCGAGCAGCATCTCGGCGGTGCGGCGCATAGTGATGATCTCGCTGATGCGTGCGAGAGGCGCTATGAGAGCTCGGATGGCTGCGATGTCGTCGTCGCTGAAGCCGCCGGGCTGCCGCGTGATCCAGCTCGTCGCGTGAATGGAGCCGTCGAGAAAAGGCACCGGCACCGCGATATAATCGGTCGCGCCTTCGGCGTGCATGTCCTCGAGGAACGGAAATCGCTTGCTGTCGGGGTCGCCTGCGCGGCCCCTGACCTCGATGCCCTGCTCGAAAACCACGCGAAGCGGGCTGTGGGCGAATTGGGGCGTGTCCAGGATCTCAAAATCGACGCTGCCGATTTCAACTCCCTCGCCCTGCCGCCAGATGAAGTTGCGGCCGAAGACTTCGGGATGCAGCGTGCGGATGAAGATGCCGAACCGCCACAGTGGCAGGCCGGCCGCGACCAGACGTTCACAGAAATCGGCAATCCCTACGGCCGACTCCTGAGCCGCCCAAGTGCCGTCGATCAGCCAGTTGGAGATGCGCTGAAGCTCGGAGCTGTTCATGGCCGCATTTGCGGACGAAGTTGCAGGGCCGTCAAGCTGCGCGGTGGACTAGTACCGCGAGTTCAACGCCCGACCTGTCCGCGATCGCGCAGGAAGTGATCGGCCAGCACGCAGGCCATCATGGCCTCGCCGACGGGGACGGCGCGGATGCCGACGCAGGGATCGTGGCGGCCCTTGGTGAATATCTCGGTCTCGGTGCCTTGCCGATCGACGGTGAGACGCGGCTGCAGGATCGACGAGGTCGGCTTCACCGCGAAACGTACCACCACGGGCTGCCCGGTGGAGATACCGCCCAGCACGCCGCCGGCGTGGTTGGAGAGGAAGCGCGTGCCGTCATTGCCGGAGCGCATCTCGTCGGCGTTCTGTTCGCCCGTCAGTTCCGCCGCGCCAAAACCGGCGCCGATCTCGACGCCCTTCACCGCGTTGATGGTCATCATCGCGCCCGCCAGATCGGAATCGAGCTTGGCGTAGATCGGCGCGCCGAGACCTGCCGGCACGCCCTCGGCGACGACCTCGATCACGGCGCCGATCGAGGAGCCGCTTTTGCGGATGCCATCGAGATAGGTCTCGAAGAACGCGGCCTTGTCCTTGTCGGGACAGAAGAAGGGATTCTTGGCGACCTCGTCCCAGTCCCACTTGTCGCGGTCGATCTTGTGCGGGCCGATCTGCACCAGGGCGCCTCGCACCTTCACATCCGGCAGCACTTTCCGCGCGATGGCGCCTGCGGCAACGCGCATCGCGGTCTCGCGCGCCGAGGAGCGCCCGCCGCCGCGATAATCGCGCAGGCCGTACTTCGCCTCATAGGTGAAGTCGGCATGACCGGGACGAAACTTGTCCTTGATCTCGGAATAATCCTTCGAGCGCTGGTCGGTGTTCTCGATCAGAAGGCCGATTGGCGTGCCCGTCGTCACCTGAGCGCCGGTCTCGGGATGGGCCATCACGCCGGATAGGATCTTCACCTGGTCCGGCTCCTGGCGCTGGGTGGTGAAGCGCGACTGGCCGGGACGGCGCCGGTCGAGATCCCGCTGGATGTCGGCCTCGGTGAGCGGGATCATCGGCGGGCAGCCGTCAACCACGCAGCCGATCGCCACCCCATGGCTCTCGCCGAAGGTTGTGACGCGGAACATGTGGCCGAAAGTGTTGAAGGACATCGCTGCTCGCGGGTTCGTAAGTCAATGCTGACTTAACTCGCCCTGAAATAGGGGTCAAATATCGGCGAAGCCTTCATGGCCGGGCTTGTCCCGGCCATCCACGTTCTTGGTGGCTGCGAGCACGAAAGTCCGTGGATGCCCGGGACAAGCCCGGGCATGACGGCGGGGGCGAGGCAGCGCTCCGGGCTAACTAAACTTCTCCAACCGCCCGTCGCGGAACACGTAGACGGCGCCCTGCTCGATATAGAGCTCGGCGGCGCTGGCGGGCGTCTCGAGGCCCAAGGCCACCATCAGAGCTCGGCAGGTCCCGCCATGGGCCACTGCGACGGTGTCGGACAGGAGCTGGTCGTACCAGGTGCGCACGCGGATCTGCACGTCGGCGTAGGTCTCCCCGCCCGCAGGCCCCACGGTCCATTTGTCGGCGAGGCGCCTTGCATAGATGTCCGGATCCCTCGCCTCACTCTCGGCCAGCGTCAGCCCCTCCCAGGTGCCGTAGCCGATCTCGCGCAGACGATCGTCGAGCGCGTAATCGGCAGGCGGCAATTCGAGCTTGCCGCGCGCGAGCTCCATGGTCTGGCGCGCACGGCCGAGCGGGCTCGACACGTAAGCCAGCGCGGCCTTGTCGCGCCCGTCGCGCTTGAACAGTTCGGCGAGAATGCCGCCGGCCTGCACGGCCTGGCTGCAGCCGCGCGCGTTCAGCGGAATGTCCCTGGTGCCCTGAAGCCTGCCGAGCGCATTCCACTCGGTCTCGCCGTGGCGAAGATAGTAGATCGTAGGCTTGGGCATTTCAGTTAGAGGCTAGTCCTTCCCGCCAAGCGAGATATCAGGCGCATCCGGCCGCTTCATGCCGAGCACGTGATAGCCGGAATCGACGTGGTGCACCTCGCCGGTGACGCCGCGCGAGAGGTCGGAAAGGAAATACAGCGCGCTGCCGCCGACGTCTTCGGTGGACACGTTGCGCCGCATCGGCGCGTTGGTCTCGTTCCACTTCAGGATATAGCGGAAGTCGCCGATGCCGGACGCCGCCAGCGTCTTGATGGGACCTGCCGAGATCGCGTTGACGCGAATGTTCTTCTCGCCGAGATCGGCAGCGAGATAGCGCACGCTGGCTTCCAGCGCCGCCTTGGCCACGCCCATGACGTTGTAATGCGGCATCCACTTCTCGGCGCCGTAATAGGAGAGCGTGATCAGCGAGCCGCCATCCGTCATCAGCTTCTCGGCGCGCTGCGCCACCGCCGTGAACGAATAGCAGGAGATCAGCATCGACTTCGAAAAATTCTCCTGCGTGGTGTCGACGTAGCGGCCGTCGAGTTGCTCGCCATAGGCGATCGCATGCACCAGGAAGTCGATCTTGCCCCATTTCTCCTTCAGCACCGCGAAGACGGCATCGATGGTTGCGGCATCGGTGACGTCGCAATGGCCAAGCACGAGGCCGCCGATCTCGGCGGCGAGCGGCTCGACGCGCTTCTTCAGCGCATCGCCCTGATAGGTGAAGGCGAGCTCGGCGCCCGCGGCGTGGCATGCCTTGGCGATTCCCCAGGCGATCGAGCGGTTGTTGGCGACGCCGAGGATGACCCCGCGCTTTCCTTGCATCAGACCCGAATTCTGCGCCATTTTTGCACGTCCCGTCGAACTCTCGTTGAGGTCTGGAGGTACACCAGCCCTCCCCTGCGGTACAGCCCTAATCCGCAGCATTAACGCTGTTTCGAGTGCCGGAATAGCCGTTCCGCTTGGGTGTTATGATCGCTATAGGCGCGCGCCGAACGCCAGGGATGTCAGGACCGCAATGAGTGCGTTTCGCCAGAGTGTGGAAGCCATGATCCCGGCGTTGCGCCGCTACGCCCGCGCGCTCACACGCGATGCGGATGCGGCCGACGATCTGGTCCAGGATACGTTGGTACGCGCGCTGCGTTCGGAGCGGCTGTTTCTCGGAGGCGACGTCAGGAGCTGGCTCTATACGATCCTGACCAACCTCAACAAGAACCGGCGGCGCTCGCTGGCAAGGCGGCCGCAATTCATGCCGCTGACGGACAACAACCCCGATGCCAGCGGGACCGAGGCCGAAGGACGCGACATCGAGAAGGCACTGGCTACTCTCGTCGAGGAGCAGCGTTCGGTGCTGCTGCTGGTGATGCTAGAAGGCATGAGCTACCGCGAGGTTGCCGACATCCAGGGTGTCCCGATCGGCACCGTGATGTCGCGCCTGGCGCGCGCAAGAGCCCACGTCAAAGCCTCGCTGGAGGGCGAGCGTACGGCGCTCAGGCGGGTGAAATGATGGCCGGGTCGATGCATCGAACGATCTCCGCCCGCAGCCGGATAGTGAGCTGCGCGAAGCTAACTCGCAGAAGGCATTTTGGGCCGCAGAGCCAGAGACGACCGATATGAACGACCGCAAGATTCCAGTAACCGAGGACGAACTGCACGCCTATGTCGACGGCGAGTTGCCGGCCGAGCGACGCGCCGACGTCGAGGCCTTTCTTGCCGCCCACCCCGAGGACGCCGAGCGGGTGCAGTCCTGGCGGACCATGGCCGAGATGCTGCACGCGCGTTACGATTCGATTGCCCATGAACGGGTGCCCGCACGGCTCGAGCTCGAGAGGCTGGAGCGCCGCCCGCGGCAATGGTTTTATGGCGCCGCCGCGGCCGTGCTGGTCGCCTTCGTCGCCGGCGGCACCGCCGGCTGGGTGGCGCATGGCGCCGCCAACGCGCCTTCGACCTTCCGGAGCTTTACGGCGGACGCACTCGACGCCCACCGCCTCTATGTCGTCGAGGTCCGCCACCCGGTTGAGGTCGGCGGCAACGAGCGCGATCACTTGCAGGCCTGGCTGACCCGGCGCTGCGGCTGGACCGTGTTCGCGCCGAACCTGGAGGCGAGCGGGCTGAAGCTGGTCGGCGGCCGGCTGCTACCGGGACCGAACGGTCCGGCGTCGTTCCTGATGTACGAGGGCGCCTCGGGCGAGCGGTACACGATCTACAGCGCCAAGACCGAGAATGGTGCAACGCAAATGCGCTACGCCAAGACGGACAAGGACGGCGCGTTGTTCTGGTCCGAGCGCGGCGTCGGCTACGTCGTCAGCGGCAGCAGCGATCGCGAACGGCTGACCAAGGTGGCGCAGGCCGTCTACGACCAAGCAGAGAAAAACGGCACCTAGACAACCGCGCAAGGCCAGTGCCCAGATTCCGTCATCGAAAATTTGGAATCAGGACATCGACACGTCTCATTATCGCACCGGGTGCTCACGCGATTATGAGTGGCGTTCGATCCGCCGATCGACGCGGGCGGCCTCGATTGGGGTTTTTGGTACCGCGCTGGTCCCCCTCTCGAGGCCGCACCTTTTTATCGGCTGCCCCGCCGGACAGCCGACACGTCGAGACCATGAAGCGCTACCACGCCTCAGGCGTATGATGGGCATCATCTCCAGGACGATGCCGTGGTCCTTTAGGAGAACCCCTTCAGTTCGCTCTCGCCCTAAAGCGCGATGGCTCGCGCTTTAGCTCTTTGTTTGCGCATGATCTTTCCGGAAAACCGCTCCACACTTTTCCGGACATGCTTTAGCCGACACCGCTACGTGGATTGTAGGGGTGTTGGTCCCGCCACTTCTCCATCAATGCTTCAAGCTCGGCGTCGTTCCCGTCCGGTAGCATAATCCTGATGATGACGAAGAGATCCCCGGTTCCGCCGGCTTTCGGCAGGCCCTTGCCCTTGAGGCGGAAGGTCCGGCCGCTGGACGTGTTCTTGGGGACCGAGAGCTCCACGGCATTGCCGAGGGTCGGCACGCGGACCCTGCCGCCGAGCACCGCCTCGTAGAGCGTGACCGGCAGGTCGATCCTGAGGTCTGCGCCCTCGACCTTGAAGAACGGGTGCGGTGCAATGTTGATGGTGATCAGGAGATCGCCGGGCGGATGGCCCTGCGCACTTTCTCCCTGCCCCCGCAGCCTGATCTGCTGGCCCTCGGTGACCCCGGCCGGAATCTTGACGTTGAGCTCCTTGCCAGTCGGCAGCCGCACACGCTTCTCGCCGCCCTTGACCGCCTCTTCCAGCGAGACGCTCATGGCGACGTTGACGTCGAGATCGAGCCCGATGCCGCCAGTGTCGAACTCGAACTGGGCGCCGCCGCCGGCTCCGGGCCGTGCGCCGCGCATCCCGCCGCCGAACATGCTGTTGAGGATGTCCTCGAACGCACCGCCGCCCGGGCCGCCCGCACCGCCGCTTCGGAACGTATAGCTTTCGAACCCGCCAGGGCCCGCGCGGCCGCGAGGACCGCCGCCGCCCGGAAAACCCTGGAAGCGCGGCTTGCCCTCGGCGTCGATCTCGCCCCGGTCAAACTGCTTGCGCTTGTCCTCGTCGCCGAGGATCTCGTTGGCCGAGTTGATCTCGGCGAAGCGTTCGGCAGCCTTCGGATCACCCTTGTTGCTGTCAGGATGGTGCTTCTTGGCCAGCTTGCGATAGGCGCTTTTGATCGCGGCAGCGCTGGCGCTCCGCGGCACCCCCAAGACCTCATAGGGGTCGCGCATTCGTCACGTCTCCTTCAAGAAATCGAATTGTTCAAAGGGCTCCCCGCCCCACCTGCGGGTGATGTGGGAAGAGAGTGGCATTTTTGCAACTAGGAACGCGAGCTGAAGCTCTATCTTTGGAGCATGGTCTGATCGGAAAACCGGTTCCCACGTTTCCGGATCATGCTCAGCTCCGCCACGGCTTTAGCGTATGAATCTCCCAACGGCCACGACCGCTTTGGCAGCCGGCGCCCTGGAGCCAGCTTTCGGTATTGCCGTTGACGTAGCTCGCCAGGAAGTCGCGGCATTTGCGCCCGTCCTCGGCGGCATAGGACTGGGCGATGGGCGTCACCGAGCCGCGCGCCCCTGTCTCCGGATTCTCCCAGTGCTGGCTGGAATCCTTGTCGCCCTTGCTGAGGACGTCAGAGGCGGCGTTGCGGGTGAAGGCGAGATCGGTCTCGGTCGGGGGAGCGTCCTTCGCCGGCCGCGCGATCGAGCCGGTGAGGTCGCTGTCCTCGGCCTTGGCATAGGCGCTGCCGTCGTTGCGGGAAAAGCTGCAGCCGCCGGCACCAAGCCCGATCAGAATCATCGTCATGACGAAGCCGGACGGCCGGATCGCCGATAGGCCAACGCGTCCCCATGCCCTATATAGGGCGGTAGCGGACAACAACGCGTTTTGGGCCGCGGGACGCAACTCGGACTCCGGACATGACCGACACGACCTCGATGAAACACCAGACACCCTTAACATCCGGTGATTTCACCGCTGCCGACGAGCCATTTGCGTTGTTCGAGGCCTGGCTCAACGAAGCGGTCAAGAGCGAGCCGAACGATCCGAACGCCATGGCGCTCGCAACGGTCGATCCCGACGGGCTGCCTGATGTGCGCATGGTGCTGATGAAGGGCTTCGATACCGAGGGTTTCGTCTTCTACAGCCATATCGCCAGCCAGAAGGGCCGCGAACTCGCCGCAAATCCTAAGGCAGCGTTACTTTTTCACTGGAAGTCGTTGCGCCGTCAGGTGCGCATCCGCGGCAACGTGACGCCGGTGACCGACGCGGAGGCCGACGCCTATTTCGCGACGCGACCGAAGCAGGCCCAGATCGGCGCCTGGGCGAGCAAGCAATCGCAAGAGCTGGAGAGCCGGTTCGCGTTCGAGCAGGCCATCGCCAAGGTCGCGGCCAAATACGTCATCGGCGAAGTGCCGCGGCCGCCGGGCTGGAGCGGCTGGCGCATCACGCCGGTGCGGATCGAGTTCTGGCACGACCGCCCGTTCCGCCTGCACGACCGCATTGAATTTCGCCGTGACGCGGCCGGCCAACCGTGGTCCAAGACGCGAATGTATCCGTAAGCTTTGGGCCGACCTGAAAGATGTCCATGCCGCATTCGTCCAATGCGCCGCGCCGTACGCTGCTCCTGACCGGAGCCAGCCGCGGCATCGGCCACGCCACCGTGATCCGTTTCTCCTCGGCGGGCTGGCGCGTCATCACCTGCTCGCGGCATCCTTTCCCGGAGGACTGCCCCTGGGACGCAGGGCCGGAGGACCACATCCAGGTCGACCTCGGCGATCCCAAGGACACCGCGCGCGCGATCTCGGAGATCCGCAACCGGCTCGAGGGCGGCACGCTGCATGCGCTGGTCAACAACGCCGCGATCTCGCCGAAGGGCGCCGGCGGCTCGCGGTTGGGCTCGGTCGACACCGACCTCGATACCTGGACCCACGTTTTCCATGTCAACTTTTTCGCGCCGATCATGATGGCGCGGGGGCTGATCGAGGAATTGAAGGCCGCCAAGGGGTCGGTCGTGAACGTCACCTCGATCGCGGGCTCGCGCGTGCACCCCTTCGCAGGCGCGGCCTACGCCACCTCGAAGGCCGCGCTCGCAGCGCTGACGCGCGAGATGGCCTCCGACTTCGGCCGCATCGGCGTCCGCGTCAACGCGATCGCCCCGGGCGAGATCGACACCTCGATCCTGTCGCCGGGCACCGAGAAGATCGTCGAGCAGCAGATCCCGATGCACCGCCTCGGCACGCCCGACGAAGTGGCAAAGATCATCTACGTGCTGTGCACGGACACCAGCTCCTACGTCAACGGCGCCGAGATCCACATCAACGGCGGCCAGCACGTGTAGGCGGGCACTGTCATTGCGAGCGAAAGCGAAGCAATCCAGACTGCCTCCGCAAAGACAGTCTGGATTGCTTCGTCGCGGAGCCTGTCATCCGGCCCGCCGGAGGCGGGACCGGGTGGCTCCTCGCAATGACGGAAGGGGAAATGGCCGCTCAGGGAAGCAAGGCGATCCAGACAACGCCGCCGCAAGACCTGGATCGCCCTTACCTTCCGTTCCTCAATCGAGTCGAATCCGACGTGAGCGCTCGCGCGGCCGCGGAGCGGCCGTGCTGAATGCAGTCGAGCAGTCGTCGTCGTTCTCACCATCGAGCAGCGGAGCACCACAGTGCCGGCACATGCGTGCCGACATCGACGGCGCCTTGCCGCTCGCCAGAACCTGACGGTAGTTCGCCAGATCGATGACGTTGCGGGGCGACGTTATGTGTTTCTCAACCATGGCTGTTCCTCGCGGCTACGCCCTGCTTATCGCAGACAAGTTTCGCGCAAACGTTCAGCCCACCGCTCAAATTTTACCGGAGGAATTGCGGCATGACACACGCGTCACCGCGTCGCCGCAATCCCGATCGATTCTGCGACACGATTGATCGTGTCTATGCGAGCGGCGTAAGGTCTCGGTAGGTATCTTTGCTCGCGCACGATTCCTACAGCCACTTCTTCCACTTGAAGATCCAGTAGGGGACGATGGCGGCGATCAGCATCATCACCAGCGCCATCGGGTAACCGTGCACCCATTCGAGTTCCGGCATCACCTTGAAGTTCATGCCGTAGATCGAGGCGATCAGGGTCGGCGGCATCAGGACAACGGCCATGACCGAAAACAGCTTGATGATGTTGTTCTGCTCGAGATTGACGACGCCGAGCATGGCGTCGAGCACGAAGGTGATCTTGCTGGAGAGATAGGAGGCGTGATCGGTCAGCGAGGCGACGTCGCGCTGCATGGTCTTGAGCTGCTCGCGCATGTCCTTCGACCACTTCACGCCCTCGACCACGGCGGACAGGAACGTCACGACGCGGCCGATCGACACCAGGCTCTCGCGAACCTTCGAGGTCAAGTCGCCCTTGCGGCCGATCGAGATCAGGATCTGGGAATATCGCTTGGCGTGGCCGTGGCGCTCGCTCTCCGGCTCGAAGATCTCGTGGGAGACCTGGTCGATCTCGGCGCCGCAGCGCTCCAGAATGTCGGCGCAGCGGTCGATCACGGCGTCCAGGAGCTCCATCAGCACCATCTCGCCGGTGATCGAGGGCGTGCAGGAGCGGGCGAGCTTGGCCTCGACCAGCGCAAAGGGCTTGGGCAGGTCGTAGCGGACCGTCACCAGGCGGTGGTCGCCAAGGATGAAGGTCACCGCGGTGGTCCGGGGCATGTCGGTATCGGAGTGGCACATCAGCGTCGCGGTCATGTAGCGCGCGCCGTTCTCCATATAGAGGCGACTGGAGATCTCGATCTCCTGCATGTCTTCCCGGGTCGGGATGGCGATGCCCGCCAGCCGCTCGACCGCCTTGTCCTCGGCAGCCGAGGGGTTGACGAGGTCAATCCAGACTGCGTTCTCCGGCAGCGCTGTGAGATCCTCGACAACCGCCTTCTTGAGGGAGGTCTCGGAGAGAACGAACACCGAAAACATCAAAAGCTCCAGAGATCCTACGACAGAACGACAGCCCTTAGCGCGATTCTGACAGGTTCACGATGACAACAACATTAACGGAGCGTTTGCATCTGCGGCGGCCCTAGGGCTCAACTGTGGCGCCGGAGGAACAGTCTGGCGCGTCTTACCAAAAAAACCCGCACGACACCCCCAAATTTGCGGCAGAAAAGCCACAGCTGGGGTCTTACAGCCCTGGAAAACGGCTTTGGCGCTGGAATTGTGGCAGATTTCAACCATAATGGGCTTAACGGAGTCGAGGAACTTGGGCGCTACGCTCAGGTCCCTTCCGCACGGTATTGTTTTGATTGGAACCAAACCATGTCGTCGCTGAAAATTATGTTTGGGATTTTGGCCGCTGGCCTGATGCTGTCGGGCTGCATGCAGGCCACGACGCGTTACGAGGCGACGGACACCAAGGCGTTCAAGCCCAAGGACAAAGAACTCCTTGCCAAGGTGAAATACGAGAATACCGCGGTCGCAGAACCGTTCCGCCGCGCCATTGTCGAATTCCACCGCAAGGAAGCGCCGGGCTCGATCGTGGTCGATTCCGACAACCATTACCTCTATTACGTGCTGGAGGGCGGCAAAGCGATCCGCTACGGCATCACTGTCGGCGAAGAGGCCATGGCCTGGTCGGGCATCGCCAAGGTGGCCAGCAAGACCGAGTGGCCGGCCTGGCACCCCACCCCCGGCGAAATCTCGCGCTTGGGCGTGCCGACCTATGTCGCACCCGGACCGGACAATCCGATGGGCTCCCGCGCGCTGTACCTCCATTCTGGGGGCAAGGACACGCTGTTCCGCATCCACGGCACCAACCAGCCGGAATATATCGGCGCCTCGATCTCGTCAGGCTGCATCCGCCTGACCAACGAGGACGCGATCGATCTCTATGATCGCGTCAAGCTCGGCACCCTCGTCGTGGTGCTCGAGCCCAAGCACGGCGATTCGCCCTACAAGCCGCGCCTCGCGCTCCAGGGTGGTTCCAGTTCACCCTACTAAGCAGGCCTTGCCCGAGGCCTTTCAAAGGCGCCGGTTTCACCGGCGCTTTTTTGTTGCCGGCTGGTGCGATCGGGCTTTGTTGCCATCCGCCGCCGGCTTGTCCGCAGGTGCAGCAGGCTTTTCCGCCTCACCGCCGTCGGCGCCCTCCTTTGCCTCGGGCCTGGCCGCGACCTCGCGCGGCGGTGCCTCCTCGGGACGCGGCGCCGGCAGCAGCGGTGCGACCTGAGGCAGCGGATCCCACACGTTCCATTGGCAAATCCGGTAGTCGTTGCGTCGCTGCGCGAGATCGAGATGGATGTGGTCCTCGTGGTACCAGTCCGAACCCGGGCCGAGCACGGTGGAAAAGCGAGTGCAGACCGAGTGCAGCACGCGCTCGCGCACCTCGCGCGAGGTGGTGCGGTCGGTCAGGCCGATCGACTGCCCATTGGCGAGCTTGACGGCGCGGATGTCGATGGCATTGGCCTTGCCGTGCTCGGACAGCATCGCGCCGGCCACGCGGTTGCGGCCGCGGCACTCGAAGCTGTCGAAATTGTCGAGCTCGCTGACGGCGGAGCCGAGGCTGGTCGCCAGCGGCGCCATGTCCTTGCGCACCCAATCGGCGAGCGCGGACGCCATGGTGCAGCGGAGGATGGCCGCCGGCTTGACCGTCACCTTGCGCTTGTCCGGCAGCACGATGGCCTCCAGTCGCACCAGATCCTCGCCGCCGCAGGCACCGGGACCGCGGATATCCGGAATGGACGGCGCGATCGCGATCTCCTCGGTCAGCGCCAGCCGGCAGGCCGAGGCCTGCTTCTCGGGCGGCGGCGCGGCCTCGGCGGGCTTGTCCGCACCTGGCTTGTCGGGGGACGGCTTGCCGTCTGCCTGCGCCGCCCCCTCATCCGACGCTTTGGGGGCCTCCTCGGGACGCGGCTTCGGCAGCGGAATCCTGGCGGCGCGAACGGTTGCGCGGGGCTTCGGTGCTCCAAGGTTGAAGATATCGAGCGGCGCAGGATATTTCCGCGCCTCTGCCCTTTCGGCGAGCAGCAACAGCCCCGCCGCAGCGGTAACCA
Organism: Bradyrhizobium sp. NBAIM03; assembly: GCF_020194055.1. Taxonomy (NCBI): domain Bacteria; kingdom Pseudomonadati; phylum Pseudomonadota; class Alphaproteobacteria; order Hyphomicrobiales; family Nitrobacteraceae; genus Bradyrhizobium; species Bradyrhizobium sp. NBAIM03. Next base: position 285,272 of record NZ_JADYVS010000004.1, read on the forward strand.
TTGCCGCCCCGGCGGACATATAGCCGCGACAAGACCATTTGCGACGAAAGTCCGGCAGGCTAAAACTCATGGCAATTCTTTGGCCCAACGCTGAGAGCGATAACGCGCCCAGCGACTTCTCGGAGGAACGTCGGAATGCTTGGTTTGATGCAAGATTGGCCCCTGCTCTGCCACCGGATCATCGAACACGCCGCCAGGATTCATGGCAAGCAGGAGGTGGTCACACGCTCGGTCGAGGGACCGATCCATCGCACCAACTACGCCGAGATCCACAAGCGCGCGCTCAAAGTGTCGCAAATGCTGGAGCGCGACGGCATCAAGCTCGGCGATCGTGTCGCAACGATCGCCTGGAACACCTGGCGCCATCTGGAGGTCTGGTACGGCATCATGGGGATCGGCGCCATCTGCCATACCGTCAATCCGCGCCTTTTCCCCGAACAGATCGCCTGGATCATCAATCATGCGCAGGATCGCGTCGTGATGACCGATCTCACCTTCATTCCGATCCTGGAGAAGATCGCGGACAAGTTGCCCAGCGTGGAGCGCTACATCGTGCTCACCGACAAGGCTCACATGCCGGAGACCACGCTGAAGAACGCGGTCGCCTACGAGGACTGGATTGCGCAGGCCGACGGCAAATTCAAATGGAAGGACTTTGACGAGAACACGGCGGCGGCGATGTGCTACACCTCCGGCACGACCGGCGATCCCAAAGGTGTGCTGTATTCGCATCGCTCCAACGTGCTGCACGCGCTGATGGCCAATAACGTCGACGCGCTCGGCACCAGTGCGTCCGAGACAATGCTGCCGGTCGTTCCGCTGTTCCATGCCAACAGCTGGGGCATCGCCTTCTCCGCGCCCTCGCAGGGCACCAAGCTGGTGATGCCGGGCGCCAAGCTCGACGGCGCCTCGGTCTACGAACTGCTCTCGACCGAGAAGGTGACGCACACCGCCGGCGTGCCGACGGTGTGGCTGATGCTGCTCCAGCACATGACGGCCAACAATCTCAAACTGCCGGATCTGAAGATGGTGATCTGCGGCGGCTCGGCGATGCCGCGCTCGATGATCAAGGCCTTCCTCGACATGGGTTCGAACGTCCGCCACGCCTGGGGCATGACCGAGATGAGCCCGATCGGAACCGTCGCGGCGCTGAAGCCGCCGTTCCAGAATGCGACCGGCGATGCCAGGCTCGACGTGCTGCAGATGCAGGGTTATGCGCCGTTCGCCGTGCAGATGAAGATCACCGACGATGCCGGCAAGGAGCTGCCCTGGGACGGCAAGACCTTTGGCCGCCTCAAGGTCTCCGGGCCCGCCGTCGCCAAGGCCTATTACCGCGTCGATAGCAACATCCTCGACGAGGACGGCTTCTTCGACACCGGCGACGTCTCGACCATCGACGAGGACGGCTATATGCGGATCACCGACCGCTCCAAGGACGTGATCAAGTCCGGCGGCGAGTGGATCTCCTCGATCGACCTCGAAAACCTCGCGGTCGGCCACCCCGCCGTGGCGGAAGCCGCCGTGATCGGCGTGTTCCACCCCAAATGGGACGAGCGGCCGCTGCTGATCGTGCAGCTCAAGCAGGGCCAGCAGGCCACGCGCGAGGACATCCTGAAGTTCATGGAGGGCAAGATCGCCAAATGGTGGATGCCCGACGACGTCGCTTTCGTCGACGGCATTCCGCACACCGCCACCGGCAAGATCCTGAAGACGGCGCTGCGCGACCAGTTTAAGGATTACCGGTTCCCGAACGCGGCGGCGTGACGGGCTGGGTGCGCCCCTCCTTGGAGGGGCGTCAGCGTCCGACTTGTTGAAGCCTCCACGACGTCATGGCCGGGCTTGTCCCGGCCATCCACGCCTTGCCCCACGGTGCAGTGAACGTGGATGGCCGGGACAAGCCCGGGCATGACGGCTTGGGCGTAGCCGGAACCCTTGAATTTGCTCCCGCGCCGTGGTCTCAACTGCGCATCGTCGCGCCAAATCGGCCGGCATCGCCAACCCCGGCAGAGCTCACCCGATGGCCCGCAGGTTTTCCGCTCCCTACCAGTCGGAGCCCGTGTCCAGCCTCGCGAGCTGGGCGCGCAATCTGGCCGTGTTCGCGGTTCTGGCGGTGGTGGTGTCGATCATCGTCGTCCGTTTCGATTTCCTGGAGCCCAAGCCGGCGCTGGCGACGTTCATCGGCGGGCTCGCGATCGCCGGCCTCTCGATCCTGTTCGGGCTCGCCGGCTTTGCCGCAATCTGGCAGAACGGCTCGCGCGGCATGGCGCGCATCCTGCTCGCCTTCCTGATCGACGGGGCGATCCTCGCCTATCCCGCCTATCTGGCCTTTCAATATCGCAAGCTGCCGTCGATCTACGACATCACCACCAATCCGATTGATCCGCCGCGCTTCGATGCGCTGGCGCGCCTGCGCACCGGCGAGGGCACCAACACCGCGGTCTATGCCGGCCTCTATTCGGCGGAGCAGCAGCGCCATTTCTATCCCGAGATCGAGCCCGTCGAGCTCGAGATCTCGGCCGACCGCGCCTATGCGATCGCGCTTCAGCTCGTCCACAAGCGCAAATGGATCGTGATCGACGAGCGCGCACCGCAGCCGCCGCGCCGCATCGGCCGCATCGAGGCGGTGGCGCGCACGCCGATCATGGGTTTCCGCGAGGACGTTTCGATCAGGGTCGTGCCGGATGGCGATGATTCCCGCGTCGATATCCGCTCTGCGTCGCGCAATTTCGACAGCGACCTCGGCAGCAACGCCGCACGCGTCAAGGCATTCATCGACGACCTCAACACCGCCGCCGACGCCGATGCACTCAAGCCGGTGAAGAAGACGCCGGTGACGCCGCCCAAGGCGCCGGCGAAGACGGTGAAGAAGTGACTTGGCGAATGGGGAGTAGCGAATAGCGAATGGAGCCGCCCATTCGCTATTCCCCATTCGCTATTCGCCCCCTAGGCCATCCGATAGGTCCCGCCGATCACGGGATCGCCATCCGTCGCCACCACGCCGCGGGCGACCAGATCTTCCAAATGCGCCAGCACGGAATAGCCGGCAGCTGTCGTCAGGCGCGGATCGATACCGATATAGATCGCGCGGACCATGGTCGGGATGTCGGTCTCGCCCTTGGCGAGGCGGTGCAGGATCGAGGCCTCGCGTGCCTTGCGGTGGCGGATCAGGAAGCGCACGAAGCGCTGGCCCTCGGGAATCTCGGGGCCATGGCCCGAGAAATAGAGATCCTCCTCGCGGGTGGCGAGCCGGTCGAGCGAATCCATGTAGTCGATCATCGAGCCGTCCGGCGGCGCCACGATCGAGGTCGACCAGCCCATCACGTGATCGCCGACGAAGTTGAACTTCCGCTCCGGCCAGGCGAATGCCAGATGGTTGGCCGTGTGGCCGGGCGTCGCGACGGCTTCGAGCCGCCAGCCGTCACCTTCCACGACGTCGCCGTGCGCGAGATTGACGTCCGGGGCAAAATCGCGGTCGGCGCCGGATTCCGGATTGTGCTTCTCGCTCTCGAATCGCGGCCGCGAGGCGCGATGCGGGCCTTCGGCATAGACCGGCGCCGCCGTCGCCTGCTTGATCCGCGCGGTGTTCGGCGAATGGTCGCGATGGGTGTGGGTGACGAAGATGTGCGTCACGGTCTCGCCGCGCACGGCATCGAGCAGCGCCGCCGCATGCGCCGCATCGTCTGGACCGGGATCGATGATCGCGACATTGCCCTTGCCGACGATGTAGCTGACCGTGCCCGTGAAGGTGAACGGGCTCGGATTGTTGCAGAGCACGCGCCGCACGCCGGGGCGGACCTCCTCGACGATGCCGGGCTTCAGCGGAAAGTTGCGGTTGAACGGGACGTCGTCGTTGTCGGACATGGGACTTCCTGTGCCACACTCTCTGCCGTCATACCCCGCGAAGGCGGGGTATCCAGTACGCCGCAGCGCCAGTGACAAAAGCGAAGTCTCTGGGATACTGGATCGCCCGCCTGCGCGGGCGATGACAGTTGAGCAAGCTAGCCGCGGCGGAAAAACACAGTGACTAGAAAAACGCCTGAATGCCCGTGATCGCGCGGCCCAGGATCAGGGCGTGGACGTCGTGGGTGCCCTCGTAGGTGTTGACCGTCTCGAGGTTATGGACGTGGCGCATCACGTGATACTCGATCGAGATGCCGTTGCCGCCGTGCATGTCGCGGGCGGTGCGGGCGATGTCGAGGGCCTTGCCGCAATTGTTGCGCTTCATGATCGAGATCATCTCGGGCGCGAACTTGCCCTCGTCCATCAGGCGGCCGACGCGAAGCGAGCCCTGCAGGCCGAGGGCGATCTCGGTCTCCATGTCGGCGAGCTTCTTCTGCACCAGCTGGGTCGCGGCGAGCGGCTTGCCGAACTGCTTGCGGTCGAGCGTGTATTGACGGGCGCGGTGCATGCAGTCCTCGGCGGCGCCAAGCGCACCCCAGGAGATGCCGTAGCGGGCGCGGTTGAGGCAGCCGAACGGGCCCTTGAGGCCGGACACGTTGGGCAGCAGGGCGTCCTCCGGGACCACGACGCCGTCCATCACGACCTCGCCGGTGATGGAGGCGCGCAGCGAGAGCTTGCCGCCGATCTTCGGCGCGGACAGGCCCTTCATGCCCTTCTCCAGCACGAAGCCGCGGATCTGGTTGTCGTGCGCGGCCGACTTGGCCCAGACCACGAAGACGTCGGCGATCGGCGCGTTCGAGATCCACATCTTGCTGCCGGTGAGGCGATAGCCGTCCGACACCTTCTCGGCACGCGTCTTCATCCCGGCCGGATCGGAGCCGGCGTCGGGCTCGGTCAGGCCGAAGCAGCCGACCCACTCGCCGCTGGCGAGCTTGGGCAGGTACTTCTTGCGCTGGTTCTCGTCGCCATAGGCGTAGATCGGGTACATCACCAGCGAGGACTGCACCGAGTTCATCGAGCGATAGCCGGAATCGACCCGCTCGATCTCGCGCGCGACGAGGCCATAGGCGACGTAGCTCGCATTGGCGCAGCCATATTCTTCCGGCAGCGTGATGCCGATCAGGCCGAGCTCGCCCATCTCGTTGAAGATCTCGCGGTCGGTCTTCTCTTCGAGATAGGCCTTGGAGACGCGCGGCAGCAGCTTGTCCTGCGCATAGGCGCGGGCGGTGTCGCGAACCATGCGCTCGTCTTCGGTGAGCTGCTCGTCGAGCAGGAACGGATCGTCCCACTGGAAAGAAGCCGCAGCCGGCTTGTCCTTGGCCTGAGGGCGCACGCTCATGAAACGTCCTTTCGCGTCTGGTTCCGTCGATAATTGCCCGACAAAGTAAAGCGCCGCGGCAACAAGTTCAATTGCATCCTGGCTTGGTCGTTCCGGGGTGGCGCTTTCAGCGCGACCGGGAGAAAGACAATGCGTGTCAGCTTTCGAGCTGCTCGTTGGCGACGATCTCGATGCCGAAGCCCGATAGGCCCTTGTAGTCGTGCACCGACGAGGTGAGATGCCGGATCGAAGTCACGCCGAGGTCGCGCAGGATCTGCGCGCCGACGCCGACCTCGCGCCACTGGCGGTTGCGGTCGGCCTCCGTCGACGTCTCGTCCGGCAGCGGCGAAACGGGCACGCCGGCCGCGCCGTCGCGCAGGTAGACCAGCACGCCGCGGCCGGTCTTCTTGAAATGCTCGAGCACGGCGGCCATGCGCTTGTGGCCGGTGAAGGTGTCCTTGACGATGTTCGGCTTGTGAAAGCGCGTCAGCACGTTCTTGCCGTCGCCGACCCCGTTATAGACGAAGGCGACGTGGGCGATGGAATCGAACGGCGAGCGGTAGGCATAGCCCTGCAAGGGACCGATCGGGCTGTCGGTGACGAAGGTCGAGACCCGCTCGATCAGCTTCTCGCGCGCCTGGCGGTAGGCGATCATGTCCGCGATGGTGACGTGCTTGAGCTTGTGCCTGACCGCGAATTGCGCGACCTGCTCGCCCTTCATCACGCTGCCGTCGTCGTTCATGAGCTCGCTGATGACGCCGACCGGCGGCAGGCCGGAAAGCTTGCAGAGGTCGACCGCGGCCTCGGTGTGGCCGGAGCGAAGCAGCACGCCGCCGTCCTTGGCGATCAGCGGGAAGATGTGGCCGGGCCGGGCGAAGTCGTTGGCGCCGACATTGGGATTGGCGAGCGCGCGGCAGCACGAGGCGCGCTCCTCGGCGGAGATGCCGGTGCCGCCGTCGGGCTTGTAGTCGATCGAGACCGTGAACGCGGTGGTGTGCGCGGAATCGTTGTGGGCGACCATCGGATCGAGCCGCAGCCGGCGCGCGTCCTCGGTCGTCACAGGCGCACAGACGATGCCGGAGGTATGGCGGATGATGAAGGCCATCTTCTCGGCGGTGCACAGCGAGGCGGCGACGATCAGATCGCCCTCGCCCTCGCGGTCCTCGTCGTCGGTGACGACCACGAGCTCACCCCGAGCAAAGGCCTGCAAGACTTCCTGAACGCTATCGGGCATTTCCCAATCTCTATCGGTTATGGCCGGGAGGCTTAGCCGGACTTGGGTCGGGGCGCTAGTCTCCCCAGCGCAACCACATATGCCCGAGGGCGGGCCGGCCGGATGGGTTTCAGGCTTGCACCGGGCATACCAGCGATATAGGCGCAGATTGCCCGCAAGGAAGGCGGGCAAGGAAGGCGGCCCTACGCTGTCAGGGCAGCACCTCGCGGCGCTCGCCGAGGCGCTGATCGAGCTCGGCGCGCTTGTCCGCGAGCAGGCCGGCCTGGGCGGCTTCGATCACGGTAAACAGCTCATGTGCATCGCTGAGCCGGGTCACGGTGACGTAGCTGGCGCCGGCCTCGTAGAGCGCGCCGACGTCGGCCAACAGGTCGGCCGTGGCGACGATCAGGGCGGTCGGATTGAGCGCGCGGACGTGACGGACCAGCTTCTCGTTGGTGGCGCCCTTCAGCAGCGAATCCGGCACGCTGAGGATGATCATCTCGGACTTGCCGACGCCGGCATGGAGCAGCGTGTCGGCGCTGCTGATGTCGCCATAGATCACGTGCAGACCACGTGAAAGCAGGGTCTGGTACACATTGGGGTTGAAATCGACCACGGTGATCTGCTCCAGCAGCACCGGTGCCTGCCGTTCGATCTCGGCCAGCAGCGCACTCGCCGCACGGAAAAAGCCGAGGATGACGATGCGGCGGGCCTCGCCATGGCCGCCCCCGTGGCCCTCCTCGGCATGGCCGTTGCCATGGTCGAGATCGCGCAGGCCGATCCGCTTCAAGGGGCCGATCGCCCAGCGGGTGATCTCGTCGCTGCGGGTCATCACGAAGGTCGAGAGCACCGCCAGCACCACGAAGGCGAACGAAGCCGCATTCGCCGTCTCGGCTGCGATGTGGCGGTCCGCGACGCCGGTCTGGATCACGACCAGCGAGAACTCGGAGATTTGCGCGAGGTTGAGCGCCGGCAACAGGCTGGCGCGCAGGCCCTGCTTCATCAGATAGAGCGGGGTGAAGGTGGTGACGAGGCGGCTCACCACCGTGAACGCCGCGATCATCAAGGCGAGGCTGATCACCGAGAGGCCGGGCACGGGAATGGTCATGCCGAGCGCGACGAAGAACAGCGTGATGAAGAAGTCGCGCAGCGTGGTGACCTTGGCGGTGACATCGAGCGCATAGGGGAAGGTCGAGAGCGAGACGCCGGCGATCAGCGCACCCATCTCGCGCGACAGCGACAGTTGATAGGCGGTCTCGGCGACGAGAAAGCACCAGGCGAGCGCACCGAGCAGGATCAGCTCGGGCCGCCGGGCGATCTGGTGGAAGACGCGCGGCAGCACGTAGCGGCTGACCAGAAGCGCGGCCGTGACCAGCACCGCGACGCGGCCGATCGAGAGCAGGATGACGCTGACCTGCAGATTGGCGAGACTCGGCTGCACCGCCAGGAACAGGATGGCAAAGATGTCCTGGAGCACCAGCACGCCGAGCGTGATGCGGCCCGGCAGCGTATCGAGCTCGCGCTTCTCGTAGAGCACCTTGACGATGATGACCGTGCTCGACAGCGCGCAGGCGACGCAGAGATAGACCGCATCGAAATGCCCACCGCCGAGCGACAGGCCGATGCCGACGAAGAACAGAAGCCCGAGCAGACAGCCGCCCAGCAGCTGGCTGCCCGCCGCGAACAGGATCACCCGCCCGGCCCGAACGATCTTCTTCAGATCGATCTCGAGCCCGATCATGAACAGCATGAAGATCAGGCCAAGCTCGGAGATGACGCTGATCGATTCCTGCGAATGGACCCAGCCGGCGCCGAATGGACCTATGCAGAAGCCGGCGATAAGGTAGGCCAGGATCAGCGGTTGCCGGGAGAAATGGGCGAGAAGCCCCAGCATCCAGGCGAACAGAATAGAGAGTGTGATATCGCGAATGAGCTCATGCATGCCAAATTGGTCCGTTTTGCCGCACCCTAGAGGTGGGTTGCGGTGCGACAAGCGAGCAATTCGTCACATGCGGAATGGGCTCTTCGCAGCCATGCTGCTCGCTCCCCTCGCCTTTGCCGTGCCCGCCGCCGCGCAATCCAAGGTCAGTATCGAACAAAACTTTGCCGATTCGCTCACCACGCCGCTGAAGGAGGACCTCGCCGTATCCGGCGGTTTCTACGTGCCCGCCTATTCCAGCGTCGCGATGAGCCAGGGCAAGCTGCGTGTCGACTTCTCGGTGACGCTGAGCGTACACAACGCCTCCGAGACCCAGCCGCTGGTCATCAAACGCATCGCCTATTTCGACACCGCAGGCAAGCAGGTCGAGAGCTATCTGAAGACGCCGGTGGCGTTGAGGCCGCTCGCCACCGTCTCGATCTTCATTCCGACCGACGACGTGCGCGGCGGGACCGGCGCCAATTTTCTGGTCGACTGGGCCGCCACGGGCGAGATCGCAGAACCCGTGGTCGAAGCCTTAATGGTTGGCGGCATCGCCAACGCGCATTACGCTTTCATCAGTCAGGGCCGTCCGACCAGGACGGCCGGCAAGAAGTAAGGCGGCCGGTGCAAAGCCGACGCTCAACAAGAACAAAACGAGGAACGCTCCCATGACGTCCAGCTTCGATTTCGCGCCCCTGTTTCCAGCAGGGCTGCCGGCCCCGTCTGCGCGTTGGACGGGCCTTGCCAAATACAGCTTCGTCGGCGGCAACAACGATTCCGAACAGGTGCCGCTCGACGAGCTGATCGAAGCGGCCGACACGGTGCTGCGGCGCGAGGGCCGCTCGCTCGCCACCTACGGTCTGGCGCATGGTCCGCAGGGCTACCTGCCGTTGCGCGAATTCCTGGTGACGAAACTCAAGCGCGACGCCGGCATCAGCTGCACGGTCGACGACCTCCTGATCGTCTCCGGCTCGCTGCAGGCGCTCGACCTCGTCAACGCCACCCTACTGACGCGCGGCGACACCGTGATTTTCGAGCAGGAGAGCTATCAGGGCTCCCTGACACGGCTGGCGCGGCTCGGCGTCAACGTCGTCGGCATTCCCCTCGACCAGGACGGCATGCGCATGGATCTGCTGGCCTCCGCGCTGGCCGACCTGAAGCGCCGCGGCATCCGGCCGAAATACATCTACACGATCCCGACGGTGCAGAATCCGACCGGCAGTATCATGCCCGAGAGCCGCCGCACCGAGCTGGTGCGGCTCGCGACCGAATATGGCGTGCCGATCTTCGAGGACGATTGCTATGCCGACCTCATCTGGTCGGGGCAGCGGCCGCCCGCGATCTACGCGATGAGCGAGAGCGGCGGCGTGATCCATATCGGCTCGTTCTCCAAGTCGATCGCGCCGGCGCTGCGCGTCGGCTTCGTCGTGGCGCCCTGGGAGGTGATGTCGCGGATGCTGTCGCTGAAGACGGATGCTGGCTCCGGTGCGCTGGAGCAGATGGTGCTCGCCACCTATTGCAAGCCGCATTTTTCAACTCACGTGCCGGCCCTGACCAAGGCGCTGCGCACCAAGCTCGACACGCTCATGGAAGCGCTCAACGAGCAGTTCGGGACCGCCGCTGAGTTCGAGGAGCCCAAGGGCGGCATCTTCCTCTGGGTGAAGCTGCCCGACCAGGTCGATACGCTGAAGCTGTATCAGGCCGCGCTCGCCGCCGGCGTCTCGATCAATCCGGGGCCGGAATGGTCGACCAGCAAGGGCCATTCCACCTCGCGGCTGCGGCTGTGCTTTGCCAGCCCCACGCACCAGCAGATCCGCGATGGCGTCGCCGTGCTAGCCGAAGTCTGCCGCAAGGAGTTTGGCGTGCCCGCCCGCAGCGCCAATGTGGAGAAGCGAGCCTGAGGCCCAGTCCGGACGTCTCCTCACGCCGCCTGTGGCTGACTGCCGTGAATCGCGGAAGCCAGCCGCAGCAACAGGACGATGGAGACGTTGCCTTTGCCGGCCTCGATCTGGGCGATGTAGCGCTCGGAAATCCCCGAGCGCCGGGCGAGCTCCCGGCGCGACAGATCGCAGCGCATGCGTGAGGACCGCAACCGATCGCCCAGCTCGCTCAGAAACGCGGCCTCGGAATAAGGCGGTACGGCACAGCTCCCCGGCAGTACTTCGCCCGCAAAATCCATGACTTGATTCAGCATTGCTCTATCCACGTTCGCCTTCGGGAAACGCCATCTTATCTTCGAACCGCCCCGCCTCATTGACGCGGATCAAATTCGCGGGCGATCGGCAGCCGCCGTGGCAGGGCCGCGCGCGGGATGCTAAACTTTGGAATTGTTCGAGGCGGGGTTTTTCAGGACATGATGCGTTGTTCGGGCCGCTGGATCGCGGCTGCGGTGCTGTGGGTCGCGTTCACCCCCACGGCTGGTGCCGAGACGCTGGCCGTGACCGTGGAGCAATGGGGCCTGCTCGGCTCCTGGGCGGTCGATTGCTCGGGTAGGCCCGACCGCGACCAGGGCGCGCGCTTGACTTACGAAATCCGGAAAGACGGCCGTGTGATGTACCGGCGCGATTTCGGCGAGGCCAGGGACGAGAACGAGGTGGTGTCCGCCACGGTCAATGCCGAGGGCCTGCTCAATGTCATGGTGTACTTCCCCTCGCTGCATCAGGCCCGCGAGTTCGGGTTGCTGTTGCAGAAGGACGGCAGCCTGCGCGCGATCTACAATCGCAGCGAGCGCGGCGAGTACACGATCAGGAACGGCAAATACGTCGCCAGCGGTGCGCCGACGCCCGCGCAGCAGCGCTGCGACTAGCACGCCTTCGTCTGAACATCCGTTCAGAATTCTCTTCCCGCTCCTCCGGAACGTTCGCGCAAATCTGCGGTTTAGATGTGCATTCGTTTGGAGGAGGACATCATGAAGAAGCTTGGTTATGTGGTTGCGGCTCTCGGTGCGCTCGTGATCGCGGCGCCAACGCTCGCAAGTGCGGAGACGGTGGTGATCAAGCGCAGCGGCGGTTATCATCATCATCATCACCACGGCCCGTACGGCGCCCGCGCCGAATTCCGCGGACATCGTCATCATGGCTGGCATCGCCACCATCGCGGCGACAAGGTCGTTGTGATCAAGCGCAGCCATCGCCATCACCACTGGGACTAATGCGCAACGCGACAAGGAAATGGCCCCTCACGGGGCTATTTCTATTGTGTTCTTTTCCTTCTTCCCTTGTGGGAGAAGGTGGCATAGGCGGCCTTCGGCCGCCGTTCTTGAGAACGCCGATAATGCGCATCGGCTATTGCGCCGGATGCGGGGTTGCGTCAGCAAGTCCGAAAGTGAAAGACTCATGCGCGGAGAGGACCCCTCACCCGTCTCGCCGCTTTGCGGCGAGCCACCCTCTCCCACAGGGGGAGAGGGTTAAGAGCGCCTAATCCCAAGCCGGCGCAAAGCCCGGACTGACGCAGCGTCTGTCCTTCGCCAGCGCCGCGATCTTCTCGCGGTCGACATCGTCGAGCGTGATCTTCAGCGCGTCGAGATTGGCCTGCTGGCTCTCGCGACGCGAGGCCTTGGGGATCGCGGCGACGCCGTCCTGGTCGAGCAGCCATTTCAACGCGACCTGCGCGGCGGTGGCATTGTGCCGGGCGCCGATGTCGGCCAGCACCGGATCGCTCGCGAAACGCCCTTGCGCCAGCGGACAATAGGCAACCAGCGGAATCGACAGCGGCTGGAGATAGGCCAGCACCTTCGATTGATCGAGCATGGCGTGATATTCGACCTGGTTGCAGGCGATCGGCGCCCTGATCTCCTCCACCGCGATCTTGAGCAGCGCGGTGGTGAAATTGGCAACGCCGATGGCGCGCGTGCGCCCCTCCTCCTTGAGCGTCATCAGCGTTTCGAACACCGCCCCCCAGTTCGCGGCCTTCGACGGCCAATGCACGAGATAGAGGTCAACATGGTGGAGCTGGAGCTTCCTAAGGCTGGCGTCGAAAGCGCGGCGGATTGCATCGCGGTTGAGGTTCTCGTGCCAGACTTTCGTGGTGACGTGCAGCTCGCCGCGCGGCACGCCGGACGCGGCGATGGCCGCACCGATCGCCTCCTCGTTGGCGTACATCTCGGCCGTGTCGATGTGGCGATAGCCGATCGAAATCGCGCTCTCGACCGCGGCACGGCAGGCATCGCCCTGCATGCGGAAGGTGCCGAGGCCGAGCTTGGGCATGCTGATGCCCTGGGTTTTCAGATGATCCATGCAACAGGCTCCTGAGCAATTCAGCCCACCGGATCGCGCGGCGATGCCGCGTGAGCAGACTTTTCGGTGATGGAAAAGAAGTGGCGGGACCCCTCACCCTAGCGCGGGAGGAGCACAGCGGCCAATCAAGATCGGGTTAGCAATGCCTCTCCATCGTCATGGCCGGCTTGTCCCGGTCATCCACGCATTGCCACGCGGCACGAAGAACGTGGATGCCCCGGACAAGCCCGGGCATGACGACTGGCGCGCCGCAACCTCACCAATGCTGCGCCACGACCGCGGGTTGCACCTGCGGCTGCGGCACGATGTCGACCGACCAGAGGTCGCGATTGTCGACGTCCTTCAGGGTCACCGTCATCACGCCGCTGTGGCCATCGATGTCGACCCGCCCGAAGAACTGCAAGCCGAAGCAGGGCGCGAGATTCTCGCCTTGCGCAGCGCTGCAGCCATGCTGGTACATCGCGACCGGGCCGAAGGTGTCGTCGAGCTCGCCCGGTCCCCAGCTGCCGGCATGCAGCGGGCCGGAGACGAACTCCCAGAACGGCTCGAAATCCTTAAATTGCGCCTTGTTCGGATCGTAGTAGTGCGCGGCGGTGTAATGCATGTCGGCGGTGAGCCAGACGATGTTGCGGATACCGGCGCGCGTGATGAATGCGAGCAGATCGGCGATCTCGTGCTCACGCCGGTCGGGCGGCCCATCGCCGAGCGCAACGGCATCCAGGCTGATCAGGCCAATCGGCAAGTCGGCCGCGATCACCTTCCAGGTCGCGCGCGAAGCGGCGAGCTCGCGCTTGAGCCAGGCGAGCTGCTCGGCGCCCAGGATCCAGCCGCGGTGATCATCGCCCTTGTTCCAGCTCTCGTCGCGGTAGCTGCGCATGTCGATCATGAAGACGTCGAGCAGCGGGCCATAGGCGATCTTGCGATAGACGCGGCCGTGCCGCGCGCCGATGTCGCGGATTGGCATGAAGTCGAAGAAGGCCCGGCGGGCTCGCGCGACCAGGCGCGGGGTGCCGTCGTCCTCGTGTCCGGACTCGTCATAGGTCCCGATCGGCGACCAGTCGTTGGTCACCTCGTGATCGTCCCATTGCGCGAACATGGGCACCTGCGCATGGAAGGCGCGAAAGTGTTCGTCGAGATGGTTGTATTTGTAGTTGCCGCGGAACTGCGCCAGGGTGTGCGCCACCTCCGACTTCTCTTCGGTGACGAGGTTGCGCCAGGTCTCGCCGTTCGGCAGCTTCTGTTCGGAAGGGATCGTGCAGTCCGCATAGATGTGATCGCCACAGTGGATGAAGAAATCCGATTTGTTATCGAGCATGGTGCGATAGCTGCGATAGCCGCCGCGGGAGACGTCGATGCCCCAGCCCTGGCCCGCGGTGTCACCGGACCACAGAAACGAGATCGACTGGCGCGCTGCCGGCGCGGTGCGGAAATGGCCGACGCGGCTTTCGCCGACGAGTCCGGTGGCGATGTCGTCGAAGCGGACGCGGTAGAAGATGTCCTGCCCGGGCGGCAGATCCGCCAGCAGGAGTTTTGCAGTGAGATCGGCAGCGGGCAGCGCATCGCCCGAGGCCGAGGCGATGACGGTCTTGAAGCTCTCGACCGTGGAGCATTCCACCTGCATCCGCGCGGGACGGTCGGCGCGCGCCCAGATCACCGCGGAGCCGCCGGAGACGTCGCCGGACTGGATGCCGCCTGTGATCTGCGGTCGATCGGCGGCGCGGCTCACATGAGGCTTCGCGAGCGAGGCGATGGCGAGACCGGAGGCGGAGCGGACCAGGAACTGCCGCCGGGTCCAGGCGCGCGAGGCGCGGAGCGTTGCCATTCAGGAGACCTTCGTCGAATCGCGACGGAAGGTGCCTGCGCTCCTTGACTGCCAGCTTACGGTTTCTTGACTCCGCGCCTACGGTTTTGCGACGCGGGGATGACGGCTGTGATCACCGCTTCCAGTTGCAAATGCCGCCAGAGCGGCATGGCCAGGTCTGGATGCGGGTGTCCATCGCCTGCGCATCGAGCGGGTTGCCGCGGCGTGCTAGCTTGGCGCGGGCCGCCCCGCGCGACGGTGCGCTTCTGGCATGCGCGCTCTTCGGCTCGGCCACACGAACACGTTCGGCGGCAACCTTCTTCGGCACATCGACCGGCTCAGCACGCGCCTGCGCTTCGTTCGCGCCACGCGCTTCGAGCGCGACCGGCGCGAAGTGCGTCTCCGGCCCGAGACGTTTCGGCGACAGCACCGCCTTGGAGAGATCGAGACCAAGATATTCGCCGGGCTTGTAGTCGTCGGCGCGCGCAACACCGGCCCCTGCGACCACGAGGGCGAAGGCAATTGCGAAGGGAACGCTTTTCAGGACCACGGACGCCTCCTGAAATCGATTTATGAAAGGGGCAATTTACCCCTATCTAGGAGGCGCCGCGCGTAATTCCAGCGGTCAGATGCCGCCGTGGTTAAGAAGTTTGACGGTGTCAGGCGACCTTTCGCGCAGCGTCCGTCCCGTCCAGGAACCCCAGCAGGCGGCTGCGGATGATGGTTTCAGCCTCGCCCATGATGCGATCGATCAGCTCCTTGCAGGACGGGATGTCGTGGATCAGGCCCGCGACCATGCCGCAGCTCCAGGCGCCGGCATCCATCTGGCCGTCCAGCATGATCTTGGGATAGACGCCCGCGACCTGGTCGTGGATGTCGTCGATCGTGAGCTTGGCGCCCTTTTCGCGCTCGATCTCGAGCAGGCGGTCGACATTGGCGTTCTTCAGGACGCGCTCGGTATTGCGCAACGCCCGCATGATCAGGCGGGTGTCGAGCTCGGTGGCTGCGACCAGCGCGTTCTTGACGTTCTGGTGCACCGGCGCTTCCTTGGTGGCGATGAAGCGCGTGCCCATGTTCATACCGGCCGCGCCCAGCGAGAGCGCCGCGACCAGGCTGCGCCCATCGGCCATGCCGCCGGAGGCGACGAACGGGATCTTCAGCTCTTCCGCCGCACGCGGCAGCAGGATCATGTTGGGAATGTCGTCCTCGCCGGGATGGCCGCCGCACTCAAAGCCGTCGACGCTGACGGCGTCGCAGCCGATGCGCTCGGCCTTCAGCGAGTGGCGCACCGATGTGCATTTGTGAATCACCTTGATGCCGGCGGCCTTCAGCGCCGGCATGTAGGCTTCCGGGCTGCGGCCCGCGGTCTCCACCGCCTTGATGCCGCCCTCGACGATGGCCGCGATATATTCCGGATAAGGCGGCGCCGAGAAGGCCGGCAGGAAGGTGAGGTTGACGCCGAACGGCTTGTCCGTCATGTCGCGGCAGCGCGCGATCTCCTTGGCGAGCAGCTCGGGTGTCTTCTGCGTGAGACCGGTGATGATGCCGAGCCCGCCGGCATTGGAGACGGCAGCGGCCAGCTCGGCGAAGCCGACGAAATGCATGCCGCCCTGGATGATCGGGTGCTCGATGCCGAACAGTTCGGTGATCGCGGTCTTCACTGAAGGTCCTCCCGGTTTTGCTTGATGTTGAGCTCAGTCTAGCCGGACTTTCTCGCGGCGGTCACCATTTCTCTCCGAAGGGGCGGATCTCCATCTCGAAGGTCCAGGCGCTCTTCGGCTGCTGGTAGAGCTGCCAATAGGCGCTCGCGACCGATGACGGCGGCATCAGGAGATCGGGATTATCGAGCGCATTCGGCCCGAGCGCCTCGAGCCGGCGCTGGCGCACCCATTCGGTGTCCACGCCGGAATCGATGATGAGATGGGCGACGTGGATGTTCTTCGGCCCGAGCTCGCGCGCCATCGCCTGCGCGACCGCGCGCAGGCCGAACTTGGCGCTGGCGAAGGCGGCATACCCGCTGCCGCCGCGCAGGCTTGCAGTCGCACCCGTGAAAAAGATGTTGCCGCCGCCGCGCGGCAGCATCAGCCGCGCCGCCTCACGGCCCGCGAGGAAGCCGGAATAGCAGGCCATCTCCCACACTTTCCGAAACACGCGCTCGGTGGTGTCGAGGATCGGGAAATTGACGTTGGCGCCGACGTTGAAGATGCAGACTTCGAGCGGTGCATGCTTGTCGGCGTCGTTGAGGAAGGCGATGACCTCGTCTTCCTTCCGCGCGTCGAGTGAGCGGGCGTGGATCTCGCCGCCGGCGGCTTCGATCTCTTGCACCAGCGGCGCCAGCTTATCGCCATTGCGGCGGCCGGCGAAAATCGAGAACCCTTCGGCGGCAAACTTCTTGGCGATCTCGGCGCCGATGAAATCGCCGGCTCCGATGACGGCCGCAGTGGCGTTTCGCTTGGACAAGACCGCCTCCTCCCATGGGCCGCGCTGCGAGCGCGCGGCATTTATGTGCCGGAGGCTATAGTTCAAAAATAGAACTGTCAAACTGAGCGGCTGAATGTTAGCTTCTAGTGAAAATCTCTCTGATCGATCAACTTAGTTCCTTTTTCAGACTGACGACTTGCAGGAACCGCATCATGAAATGGGACACGCTGGAGGAAGAGCCCTGCTCGCTCGCGCGCACCGTCGCCGCGATTGGCGACCGCTGGACGCTGCTGATCCTGCGCGAGTGCTTCCTGCGGGTACGGCGGTTCGAGGCGTTTCAGTCCTCGCTGCAGATCACACGCCATCTGCTCTCGGAGCGGCTGAAGAAGCTGGTCCGCTTCGGCATCCTGCGCCGCGTCCCCTATTCCGAAGCACCGAAGCGTTACGAATACATCCTCACCCAGAAGGGGCTCGACCTCTACCCGATCATCATGGCGATGGTGCATTGGGGCGACGCCCATATGGGCGACGAGCGCGGCCGCCCGCTGCTGCACGAGCACAAGAGCTGCGGCAAGCTGTTCGATCCCGTAATGGTGTGCTCGGAATGCGGCGAGGTGCTGCATGCCAAGCAGGTGCATGTGCATGCGGGCCCGGGGCGGAGAGAAGCGGCGGAGTGAGTGAGGCGCCGCGCCTCTCAAAGCTCAAGCGAAGGGAACACCGTAATAGGAGTTGATGCCGCGCACGGCGGCGTCGTCGCTCCAGTTCCAGTCGGTCTTCTCACCGTATTTCGGCGCGCCTTCGAGATCCTTGGCGGTGATCGCAGTCACGTAACCGCCGAGCTCGGTGTCGTACTTCAGCGACTGCCAGGGCAACGGATAGTGATCATTGCCGAGGCCGAGAAAGCCGCCGAAACCAAGCACCGCATATGAGACCTTGCCGCTGATCTTGTCGATCATGACCCGTTCGATTGAACCGATCTTGTTGCGATCAGCACCGTAGACCGCGGTTCCCTCGACCTTGTCGCTTCCGATCAGCCGGCCCATCTCGTTACGGTCCAGTTCGCTCTGATTGAGCATCGTTATTCTCCACTCGGCTATTTGTGAATCAACCGAACGGGGTGCGTGATCGTTCCGGCGCGTGTTCCGGAAATGCTTGGGAACATCGCCACAAAGAACCGGTTCTCTGAGGCTATCGAGGCCGCAACAGAGAAAGCCGCCCGCAATGTCCCAGACCGTCTCCGACTTCATCATTCAGCGCCTGCACCAATGGGGCGTGCGCCACATCTTTGGCTATCCGGGCGACGGCATCAACGGCGTGTTCGGTGCGATGAACCGGGCGGGCGGCAACATCGGCTTCGTGCAGGCGCGGCACGAGGAAATGGCGGCATTCATGGCAACCGCCTACGCAAAATTCTCAGGTCAGCTCGGCGTCTGCATTGCGACCTCCGGTCCCGGCGCCTCGCATCTCGTCACCGGGCTGTACGATGCGCTGCTCGATCACCAGCCGGTGCTGGCGATCGTCGGCCAGCAGTCGCGCAACGCCCTCGGCGGTCAAAATCAGCAGGAACTCGACCTCCTCTCGATGTTCAAGGACGTCGCCGGCGCCTATGTCATGCAGGCCTCCTCGCCTGCGCAGGTGCGGCACCTGATTGATCGGTCGGTGCGGATCGCACTGGCGCGGCGGACTCCCACCGTCATCATCTTGCCCAACGACTTGCAGGAGGAGAATTACGAGGACCCGCCCCGTGCGCACGGCACGCTGCATTCCGGCGTCGGGTACAGCCCACCTAAAGTCGTCCCTCGTGATGCCGATCTCGACCGCGCCGCGGAGATCCTCAATGCCGGCAAGAAGGTCGCAATGCTCGTCGGCGCCGGAGCGCTCGGTGCAACCGACGAAGTCATCGCGGTCGCCGACCGATTGTCGGCCGGCTGCGCCAAGGCGCTGCTCGGCAAGGCCGCGCTGCCCGACGACCTGCCATGGGTCACCGGCTCGATCGGCCTGCTCGGCACCGAGCCCAGCTACAACATGATGATGGAATGCGACACGCTGCTGATGGTGGGCTCGGCCTTTCCTTACGCCGAATTCCTGCCGAAGGAAGGCAGCGCGCGTGGCGTGCAGATCGACATCGACGCCGGCATGATGTCGATCCGCTTTCCCATGGAAGTCGGCCTCATCGGAGATGCCGCCGAGACGCTGCGCGCATTGCTGCCGCGGCTGAAGCCCAAGAGCGACGGCGCCTGGCGCCAGGGCATTCAGGACGACGTTACGACGTGGTGGAAGACTTTGGATGGCCGCGCGCATCAGCCCGCCGCGCCAGTCAATCCGCAGCTCGTCGCCTGGGAATTGTCGCCGCGCCTGCCCGACCGCGCCATCATCACCAGCGATTCCGGCTCCTGCGCCAACTGGTTCGCCCGCGACCTGAAGATGCGGCGCGGCATGACGGCCTCGCTCTCCGGCGGGCTCGCCTCGATGGGCGCTGCGGTGCCTTACGCGCTCGCGGCCAAATACGCCCATCCAGACCGCCCCGTGATTGCACTCGTCGGCGACGGCGCCATGCAGATGAACAACATGGCCGAGCTGATCACCGCGGCGAAGTACTGGCGCGACTGGAACGACCCGCGCTTCATCGTCTGCGTCTTCAACAACGAGGACCTCAACCAGGTCACCTGGGAGCAACGCATCATCAACGGTGATCCCAAGTTCGAGGCGTCACAGCGCATTCCCGACGTCTCCTATTCGCGCTTCGCCGAGCTCGTCGGCCTGCGCGGCATCTTCGTCGACAGCCCACAGCTGCTCGGCTCGGCCTGGGAACAGGGGCTAACAAGCGAGATGCCCGTCGTGCTGGAAGTGAAAACCGATCCCGAGGTGCCGCCGCTGCCGCCGCACATCACCTTGCAGCAGGCGAAGAACTTCTCGCTCGCCCTGATGAAGGGCGACCCGAACGAGAGCGGGATGATCAAGGGAGCAGCGCGGCAGGTGCTGGAATCGATCCTGCCAGGAAAGCAATGAGGCGAGCCATGAGTGATTTCCGCGACATCCGGCACGGCGTCAACGATCCGGTCGACGGTCTCGACGTCAAGCGCCGGATCAGTGACAACCCCACCTCCCACGAGCAGGCGCAGCACCACGCGGACGTACGGGCCGACGCGACCGCCACGGCGGCCGAACCGTTCCTGCCCGAACGGCTTCGACGCAAGCCGACAGATCCCATCAATCCGCGCACCGGACGGAATCGCGCGGATTAGCCGTTAGGAACCTCGGCCCCGGCGGCGTGTTGGTCGCCGCACGTCGCCGGCAAGCGGCCACGCGACCTTTTCGGAAGGATTTGACCATGAAACGCACAATCATCGCTCTTGCCTGCATGATTCTCGCAGGCCCTGCCCTCGCCCAGTCGCTGGGCGAAAAGACCGGCGTGAATTCGGCGCTCGGCGTTGCGCCTGCGACCGCGGACTTCGTGACGCAGGTCGCGATCAGCGACATGTTTGAGATCGAATCGAGCAAGCTCGCCCAGCAGAAGGGCAACGCGGAAGAGAAAGCCTTCGCGCAGCAGATGATCACCGATCACACCCAGACGAGCAACGAGCTCAAGGGACTGGTCGGCAATGGCAAGGTGCAGGCCAAGCTGCCGACGGCGCTCGACAGCTCGCATCAGAGCAAGATCGACAAGCTCAAGAATGCGAGCGGCAGGGATTTCAGCTCGGACTACAATTCCTATCAGGTCAGCGCGCATGAAGATGCCGTGTCGCTGTTCGAGCGCTACGCCAAGGGCGGCGACAATGCCGAGCTCAAGGATTGGGCCGGCAAGACGCTCCCGGCGTTGAAGCACCACCTCGAGATGGCCAAGAACCTCGGCCGGGCGCCGAGCGTCGGCCAATCCAACAAGTAACGCATTGCTGAGGGATGCCGGCCCTGCCGGCGTCCCTTCTCGCGCGCGATGAGAACGTCATCGCGCTGCCGCTGGGCGGTGCCTGCCGGTTGAGCCAGGAACCTTCTTTGTTTCCAGGCTTTACAAAACTGTCACGGAGGAACAGTCGCCGACGGACCGATGGCCCTTGTAACAGTCAAACCCACCCGGATCGATACGGCGATCGCCAACGAGATCGCGCACAATACCAACTCGGGGCTCGAGCATGCCGCCCAGGCCATGACCTGGGGCGCCGACGAGCATGTCCTGGTTGCGCTCGCGGCAGCAGGATGGCTCTACACCCGCTTCCGGCACCCGCAGCAGCGCCCCGTTGCTGATCATGTCCTGATCGTGTTCGCTGGCGACGGCCGTGTTACCGCATGTCTTGAAATCCGTGTTCGATCAGACGAGGCCCGACCGGCTGACGGTGAGCGGCCATGGGCGCGGTGTTCCCTTTTCGGGACGCGCGCACGATGCATTTCCCTCAGGTCACGCCGTGCATATGGGCGCCCTTGCCTCGGCCGCAGGCCTGTTGCCGCCGGTCCCGCGCAACCTGGCGCGCTCCTTTGCGGTGGCGCTGTCCCTGACGCGCGTCGCGCTGCTCGCGCACTGGGCCAGCGATGTCGTGGCAGGTTTCATGCTGGGCATCGTT
The DNA here is from genome assembly GCF_020194055.1 of Bradyrhizobium sp. NBAIM03. Lineage (NCBI taxonomy): Bacteria > Pseudomonadati > Pseudomonadota > Alphaproteobacteria > Hyphomicrobiales > Nitrobacteraceae > Bradyrhizobium > Bradyrhizobium sp. NBAIM03. Next base: position 306,637 of record NZ_JADYVS010000004.1, read on the forward strand.
GTCGAGCGCCTGTTCCGGCCGTTCACGATGGCGAAGTCACGGCAGCGGCAGCGCAAGGCCGGGGGACAGCCATGACTGAATATCTCGTGCGCTTCGTCGCCGGCGGCCTGATCGTATCCGTCTTCGCGATCCTCGGTGACATGCTGCGGCCGAAGAGCTTTGCCGGGCTGCTCGGCGCCGCACCGTCGGTGGCGCTTGCCACCCTCGCCATCGCAGTGGTCCAGCACGGCCCGCAATATGCTGCGGCCCAGAGCTGGACGATGATCTATGGCGCCGTCGCGCTCGCCTGCTACAGCGTCGTCGTCTGCCACCTCCTGATGAGGTTCCGTTTCGGCGCGCTTCCAGCCACGATCCTCGCCTTTGCCGCATGGCTCGTTGTCGCCTTCGGCCTGCTCGCCGGCCTGGGAGGTGCCGCCTGATGCTGGTGAAGCTATCGACATCGGCGCTGAAACAGACGCGGTGGTACGAGTACGCCATTCGCTTCGTGCTCGGCGGCGGTGCGACGGTGCTGGCGGGCGTTATCGGCTCGAAGTTCGGCCCGTCCGTCGGCGGGCTCTTTCTTGCTCTTCCGGCCATCTTCTGCGCCAGCGCGACGCTGATCGAAAGCCACGAGCGTCACGCCAAGGAGAAGGCCGGCCTGAGCGGGCGGCGTCGCGGACAGAAGGCCGCGGCGCTCGATGCTGCCGGCGCCGCGCTCGGCAGCATCGGCCTCGCCGCGTTCGCCGCTATCTTCCATTTGATCGTCGGGGCAAGCGTCGCGCTCGCTTTTTTCGCCGCGCTGACGGTCTGGGCCATCGTGTCCGTGTCGGCCTGGTGGCTCAGGCGCAAGCTTCGCAATGTCTCCCACAAATCGCGCCGATCAGGCCATTCGCCGTCGGCAACGGGCTCTCGCTTCGCAAAGCCTTAAAGCGCGATGAGATTTGGACGTCATCGCGCTTTAGATTGTTGTTTACGCATGATCTTTGCGGAAAACCGCTTCACACTTTTCCGGATCATGCCCTAGCTCGCTTTCGCTCCCGTCGAAGGCTGCGATTGCGGCGGCTGGAGGCCCGGGCTGTTGGCCCAGCGCTCGACCTCGTCGATGATCTTCTGCTGGCTTGGCCGCACCGGCTCGGGCGCTGCACGTTCTTCGGAAAGCTTGCGAGGTAACCTGACTTCGTCGGTCATGGTCTCTCTCCCTTACGGGAACAATGCCTTACGGCGGCATGCGTTTCAATAAATTATTGATTTTATTGGATTTCCTATTCACTTGCAGACTTCGTCGGCTTTCACGGAACTCTCATCAAGTTGGTTCGTTGAGTAAGCTACTCAACCTACTCAATTTGCGTGATCGCCATGAACGACCTTCGCGCCGAGCGCCTTCAGGTCATGCTCTCGCCGGAAGAGTTGGCCGCCATTGACGATTTCCGGTTCAAGCACCGCATGCCGACGCGGGCAGCAGCAGTCCGCGAACTCCTGAAGTTCGGACTGGCCGCTGTGGGCGTCGATGCCGCTGCGGGCGTGAAGTCAAGCAGCTTCGGCGTATTCGGCCGCGGGCCTGAAGGACATACTCAGGGGGATCCGGAGAGCGGCGCCGAATGACGCACGGAAAGCCCCCACCAAAAGCAAACGACCCCGGCACGGTGGGTGCCAGGGCCGTCCTTGGAGATTGCTTCCGGCGCACCGGGGGCATGACTGCCGGAAGCAATCCGTCGACACTTCCCGCGGAAATTCGTTCCTGGTGAGAGCTAGCCCGTGGCGTCGCTCGAGCCGTCCGGCATGGCGCCGGAACCCGGCGTCTTGATGTTGTCGTTCAGCTTGGGATCGCGCGTCGCTTCACGCGAGGGGGAGCCTTTCGGATCCGCCTTGTGCACGGATTGCGCACGTTCCTTGTCGCGGGGCTGCACCTCCCCCCGCTTGTCCTTGACGATGCCTTGGTCGGAATGGGCCATGATGCGCTCTCGCTTCTGCTGATGTGTCGGAGCGCTTACGCATAGCGGCGTCAAATGTTCCGCTGCGGCAATCAGCTGCGCACGGCGTGGACGGGAGATGCGCTCTCGAGATGCACCTGTCGCACCGTGGTCACCGTCGCGAACGCGACGGAGACGCCAAAGGCGAGAATGAGGGAGAGAAGAGCCAGACGCGGAGCCATCGCCAAACCTCCTTCTGCAATTGGAAATCTCCGCGATCGACGTTCCCGGATGATCCCAAATCAGTTGTGCGCCTTCCGTGAGCGGTCTCACATGCAGATTCTTGAAGACGAGCTCACCCGTTCCGCTTTGGAGCTGCATGGACGGGAACGGGCGAAATTTCGCCGTCGAGCCAATCCTGCTCGTTGGCGAGTGCCGTCCAGGCGTCGGCCATGCGCGAATAGCGCTTATGGGCGGGCTGTCCGTCAGCGCGCTCGGCAAGCTGAAGACAATTGTCGGCGTTGTCTCTGAAGACGTCAGACTGTTTCATCTAGAGGACGTGGGGACGGAACTCTTGCGCCGCAACCCGCTTACCGGATCGTAATGGTCGGGGAACTTTCGCATGCGGTTCGTCATTGAAGATCGATGCGAGTTGTCGCCGCAATCATTCTGGCATTGATCAGCGCCTCGGCGCTTGCCGACAGCCTTGGCGAACGAAAGCCCGGCGCACGGGCGCCCTCCGCGATCGAGGTGATCAGCGGTGCCTACAATTTCAGCCGGTTTCAACAGGGGCTGCTCGAGAACACCGACCTCAAGGGCAACGCCGAGGTCAAGAACCTCGCCGCCCTGCGCGCCGAGGAAGCGGCTAAGCGCGACAAGCGGCTGAAAGAGGTCCAGCAGGCGATCGGCGCCGAACTGCAGCTCGGCAGGGCAACATCCTCGAGCGCGAGCCTCGTCGAGCCCGAAATGTCGGATGGTCCGGCCTATGTCAGAAGCTTCTATGCCGCGCAGATTCCCGAGTATGAGTCGATCATCAGCCTGCTCGAACGCTATCTGACGGCACCCGACAATGCGGCGCTCGCAGCGTTCGCGCGCGAACAACTGCCGCTGCTGCGCGCGCAGGTCAGGGACGCCGAGCGCACCATGGCGGACAAATAACCTCTACTTGTCGCTCGGACGTTGCTGGCTCTGCGGCCGCACGGTGCGGTCGCTCTCCGGCATCTTGTCGCGACCCGCATCGCCGTTGTCGTCCTTGCCGCCGGACGAGGACGTGCCGCTTCCGCTTGGATTCGAGCGGGTGGCCGCTCCGGTGGTCGGCGTGTCCGCCTGCGGGTTGGCGGAGCTTGCGGCGGGGTCGCCCGTCACCGAGCCGCGCCCACTTGGCGCACCGCCCTGCGCCAGAGCCGACCCCGCGGCAAGCGCCGTGATGGCGATGGCGAAAATTGCTGCCTTCATGTCCGTTCTCCCTGTCTGCGCTGGCTAACCGTCAGGCTCGGCGCTCCGTTCCGAAGGAGGGCTGCGGACGACGGACGCGTGGACAACCCGCACTTGCGGGCCTTTTTCCTTCTGAGGCCATGGAACCAAACCGGCCGGACCGCCGTTAGTGTGCTTGGGCTGAGCAAAGCGGGTTCCAATTCCTGGCGCCGTACGTTGGCGCTTGATTTCGAATTTGGCTGACGCTCTTATTTCGTCGAACGCGTCTTGCCTCAGATTCGGCCGACGCCTGCGGGGGAAACAGTATGAGCGACCTCGATTCCGGAACTGCATCACGCTCCGGTCGTCGCGTCCCAAAGCCAAAAATCAACGGTACGTCCGAGTCAGATTCCCGAGCGGAACTGCTGCTCGCCCTCCAAGCGATGCGCAGCGGTGACTTTTCGGTGCGCATGAGCGGCGACTATCTCGGTATCGACGGCAAGATCGCCGACACTTTTAACGAAATTATCGCCGCGAACCAGCGCATGGCACAGCAGCTCGAGCTGGTGGGCCAGGTGGTGGGACGCGAAGGCAAGACCCGCCAGCGCGTGAAATTCGGCCTCGCCTCCGGCTCCTGGGCCGACATGGAAGGCTCCGTCAACACGCTGATCGACGACCTGTTGTGGCCGACCCGCGAGGTGACGCGTGCGGTCGCCGCTGTGGCGCAAGGCGACCTGCTTCAGACCGTCAAGCTCGACGTCGATGGCCGTCCGCTCCGCGGCGAGTTCTTGCAGTCGGCGACGATCGTCAACACCATGATCAAGCAGCTCGGCGTGTTCACCTCGGAGGTGACGCGCGTGGCGCGCGAGGTCGGCACCGAAGGCAAGCTCGGCGGCCAGGCCCAGGTGCCGGAGGTGACCGGCGTCTGGAAGGACCTCACCGAGAGCGTCAACTCGATGGCGAACAACCTGACCAACCAGGTTCGCAACATCGCCGAGGTGACGATCGCGGTCGCCAACGGCGACCTCTCCAAGAAGATCACGGTCGACGTCCGCGGCGAGATCCTCCAGCTCAAGGAAGCCATCAATACGATGGTGGACCAGCTGCGCTCCTTCGCCTCCGAAGTGACGCGCGTGGCGCGCGAGGTCGGCACCGACGGCAAGCTCGGCGGCCAGGCCATCGTGCCCGGCGTCGCCGGCACCTGGAAGGACCTGACCGACTCCGTCAACGCGATGTGCGGCAACCTGACCGCACAGGTCCGCAACATCGCCAACGTCACCACCGCCGTGGCGCGCGGCGACCTCTCGCGCAAGATCACCGTGGACGTGCGCGGCGAGATCCTGGAGCTGAAGGACACCATCAACACCATGGTGGACCAGCTCAACTCGTTCGCCTCGGAAGTCACGCGCGTCGCGCGCGAGGTGGGCACCGAGGGCAAGCTCGGCGGCCAGGCCCAGGTGCCGGGCGTCGCCGGCACCTGGAAGGACCTCACCGACAACGTCAACTTCATGGCCTCCAACCTGACCGCGCAGGTCCGCAACATCGCCGACGTCGCGACCGCCATCGCGAGCGGTGACTTGTCGAAGAAGATCACGGTGAACGTCTCGGGCGAGATCCTTCAGCTGAAGGAAACGCTCAACACCATGGTCGACCAGCTCAACGCCTTCGCCGGCGAAGTGACGCGCGTCGCCCGCGAGGTCGGCACCGAGGGCCGGCTCGGCGGCCAGGCCAACGTGCTCGGCGTCGCCGGCACCTGGAAGGACCTCACCGAGAGCGTCAACTCGATGGCCTCGAACCTGACCGCGCAGGTCCGCAACATCGCCGAGGTGACCACCGCGGTCGCCGGCGGCGACCTCTCGAAGAAGATCACCGTGGACGTGCGCGGCGAGATCCTCGAGTTGAAGGACACCATCAACACGATGGTGGACCAGCTCAACGCCTTCGCCGGCGAAGTCACGCGCGTGGCGCGCGAGGTCGGCACCGAAGGCAAGCTCGGCGGTCAGGCGGTGGTGCGCGGCGTCGGCGGCACGTGGAAGGACCTCACCGACAGCGTCAACTCGATGGCCTCGAACCTCACCGGCCAGGTCCGCAACATCGCCGAGGTCGCAACCGCGGTGGCGAAGGGCGACTTGTCCAAGAAGATCACGGTGAACGTCTCGGGCGAAATCCTTCAGCTGAAGGAAACGCTCAACACCATGGTCGACCAGCTCAACGCCTTCGCCGGCGAAGTCACGCGCGTGGCGCGCGAGGTCGGCACCGACGGCAAGCTCGGCGGCCAGGCCGACGTGCCCGGCGTCGCCGGCACGTGGAAGGACCTGACCGACTCCGTGAACTCGATGGCGGGCAACCTCACCGCGCAGGTCCGCAACATCGCGGAAGTTGCCACCGCCATCGCCGGCGGCGACCTGTCGCGCAAGATCACCGTGGACGTGCGCGGCGAGATCCTTCAGCTCAAGGACACGCTGAACACCATGGTCGACCAGCTCAACCGCTTCGCGGGCGAGGTGACGCGCGTGGCGCGCGAGGTCGGCACCGAAGGCCGCCTCGGCGGTCAGGCCAACGTGCCCGGCGTCGCCGGCACCTGGAAGGATCTCACCGACAGCGTCAACTCGATGGCGGGTAACCTCACCGCCCAGGTCCGCAACATCGCCGAGGTGACGACCGCGGTGGCGCGCGGCGACCTCTCGCGCAAGATCACCGTCGACGTGAAGGGCGAAATCCTCGAGCTGAAGAACACCATCAACACCATGGTGGACCAGCTCAACGGCTTTGCCGGCGAAGTCACGCGCGTGGCGCGAGAGGTCGGCACCGAAGGCAAGCTCGGCGGCCAGGCCGAGGTGCCCGGCGTCGCCGGCACCTGGAAGGACCTCACCGACAACGTCAACTTCATGGCCTCCAACCTGACGGCGCAGGTCCGCAACATCGCCGAGGTCGCAACCGCGATCGCCGGCGGCGACCTGTCGAAGAAGATCACGGTGGACGTACGCGGCGAGATCCTTCTCCTGAAGGACACGCTGAACACCATGGTCGAGCAGCTCCGCTCCTTCGCCGCCGAAGTCACGCGCGTGGCGCGCGAGGTCGGCACCGAGGGCCGGCTCGGCGGTCAGGCCGTGGTGCCCGGCGTCGGCGGCACCTGGAAGGATCTCACGGACAACGTCAACCTGTTGGCTGCGAACCTCACCACCCAGGTCCGCAACATCGCCGAAGTCACCACGGCGGTCGCGCGCGGCGACCTCTCGCGCAAGATCACCGTGGATGTGAAGGGCGAAATCCTGGAGCTGAAGAACACCATCAACACCATGGTGGACCAGCTCAACGCCTTCGCCGGCGAAGTGACGCGCGTCGCACGCGAGGTGGGCACGGAAGGAAAGCTGGGCGGCCAGGCCCAGGTGCCCGGCGTCGCCGGCACCTGGAAGGATCTCACCGACACCGTCAACTTCATGGCGGCGAACCTGACCGAGCAGGTGCGCGGCATCGTCAAGGTGGTGACCGCGGTCGCCAACGGCGATCTGAAGCAGAACCTCACGGTGAAGTCGAAGGGCGAGGTCGCGGCGCTCGCCGACACCATCAACAACATGACCGAGACGCTCGCGACCTTCGCCGATCAGGTGACGTCGGTGGCGCGCGAGGTCGGCGTCGAAGGCCGGCTCGGCGGCCAGGCCAACGTGCCCGGCGCTGCCGGCACCTGGAAGGATCTCACCGGCAACGTCAACCTGCTCGCGGCCAACCTGACCTCGCAGGTGCGCGCGATCGCGGAAGTCGCAACTGCGGTGACCAAGGGCGACCTGACGCGGTCGATCCAGGTCGACGCCCGCGGCGAAGTGGCGGAGCTGAAGGACAACATCAACACGATGATCACCAACCTCCGTCTCACGACGGACGTGAATACCGAGCAGGACTGGCTCAAGACCAACCTCGCCAAGTTCACCAACATGCTCCAGGGACAGCGCGATCTCACCACGGTCGGCCGATTGCTGCTCACCGAATTGTCGCCGCTGGTGAACGCCCATACGGGCGTGATCTACCAGGTCGAGAACGAGAACGATCCCCAGCTCCTGCTGCTCGCCTCCTACGCCAGCGACGGCGTCTACCCCTATCAGCCGGTGCTGCAGTTCGGCGAAGGCCTGATCGGCCAATGCGCCTTCGACAAGCGGCCGCGCGTCGTCTCCGACATTCCCTCGGACGTGGTGCCGATCAACTCGGCGCTGTTCCGCGTCGCCCCGAAGAACCTCGTCGTGCTCCCGGTCCTGTTCGAAGGCCAGGTCAAGGCCGTGATCGAGCTCGCCTCGCTGGTCTCCTTCACGACCTCGCAGATGACGTTCCTGGAGCAGCTCACCGACTCCATCGGCATCGTGCTCAATTCGATCGAAGCCACGATGCAGACCGAAGGCCTGCTCAAGCAGTCGCAGCAGCTCGCCGGCGAGCTGCAGACCCAGCAGCGCGAATTGCAGCAGACCAACGACCAGCTCGAGCAGAAGGCGCAGCAGCTCGCCGAGCGCAACGTCGAGGTCGAACGCAAGAACCAGGAAATCGAGCAGGCCCGCCGCGCGCTCGAGGAGAAGGCGACCGAGCTCGCGCTGACGTCGAAGTACAAGTCCGAATTCCTCGCCAATATGAGCCACGAGCTGCGTACGCCGCTGAACTCGATCCTGATCCTCGGACAGCAGCTCAGCGACAATCCCGATGGCAACCTCTCGGCCAAGCAGGTCGAGTTCGCCCGCACCATCCATGGTGCCGGCACCGACCTGCTCAACCTCATCAGCGACATTCTCGATCTCTCCAAGATCGAGTCCGGCACCGTGACGGTCGACGCCGAGGAAATCCTGACCGCGAACCTGCTCGAGACCGTCGGCCGGCCGTTCCGGCACGAGGCGGACAACCGCAACCTGTCGTTCAAGATCGACGTCGATCCGAACCTGCCGCGCAGCATCGTGACCGACTCCAAGCGGCTGCAACAGGTTCTGAAGAATCTGCTCTCCAACGCCTTCAAGTTCACCGCCGACGGCGAAGTGCGCCTGAAAGTCGCCGGCGCAATCGGCGGCTGGGGGTCGGATCATCCGGTGCTGAACTCGGCGCCGGCCGTGATCGCCTTCGAAGTGTCCGACACCGGCATCGGCATTCCCCTGGAGAAGCAGAAGCTGATCTTCGAGGCGTTCCAGCAGGCCGATGCCGGCACCAGCCGCAAATATGGCGGCACCGGTCTCGGCCTTGCGATCAGCCGCGAGCTTGCCAGCCTGCTCGGCGGCGAGATCCACCTGCGCAGCGCGCCGGGCAAGGGCTCGACCTTCACGCTTTATCTGCCCTTGAAATATTCCGGCCCGACCCTCGCGCCGCGGGCGCCGGCGTCACAGCAATACGGCCAGCCGCCGGCGCTGCAGCCTGCCGCGCCTGACCAGCAGCGCGTTATCGAGCAGCTGCCCGACGACCGCCTCAACCTCGAGCCCGGCGACACCATTCTCCTGATCGTCGAGGACGACCCGCATTATGCCCGCGTGCTGGTCGATCTGGCCCGCGACAAGGGCTTCAAGGTCCTGGTCGCCGCGCGCGGCGCCGAGGCCCTCGAGCTCGCCAAGCAATACCAGCCGACGGCCGTCTCCCTCGACGTGTTCCTGCCCGACATGCTGGGCTGGACCGTGTTGAGCCAGCTCAAGCACAATCCGCTCACCCGCCACATCCCGGTTCAGATCATCACGCTCGACGAGGACCGCCAGCATGCGCTGGCGCGCGGCGCCTTCTCCTTCGTCAACAAGCCGACGACGACCGAGGGCGTCTCGGCCGCGCTGACGCAGATCAAGGAATATGCGCGGCCGCGGCGCAAGCGACTCTTGATCGTCGAGGACAACGAGGCCGAGCGGCTCTCGATCCGCGAGCTGCTGCACCACGACGACATCGAGATCCTGGCCACGGATACCGGGGCCGGTGCGCTCACGACGTTGCGCGAGCAACCCTGCGATTGCGTGGTGCTCGACCTCAGGCTGCCCGACATGAGCGGCTTCGAGGTGCTCGATCAGATCCGCAACGACGAGGCGTTGTCGAACATCCCCGTCGTGGTGTTCACCGGCCGCGAGCTTTCCGCCGAGGAGGATGCCGAGCTTCACACCATGGCACGCAGCATCGTGGTCAAGGGCGTGGAATCGCCCGAGCGCCTGCTCGACGAGACCGCGTTGTTCCTGCACCGCGTGATCACGGAGCTGCCGATCGAGAAGCAGCGCATGCTGGAGAAGCTGAACAGTTCCGACGAGGACCTGATCGGCAAGACCGCCCTGCTCGTCGACGACGATGCCCGCAATATCTTCGCGCTCTCGAGCGTGCTGGAACGACGCGGCATGAAGGTGCTGACGGCCACGACCGGCAGCGAGGCGGTGACACTGGTCGAATCCAATCCGGAGATCGCGATCGTGCTGATGGACATCATGATGCCGCAGATGGATGGCTATCAGACCATCGGCGTGATCCGCGAGAACCCGGCCTTCGCCCGTCTGCCGATCATCGCGTTGACCGCGAAGGCGATGAAGGGCGACCGGGAGAAATGCCTCGAAGCCGGCGCGTCCGACTACCTCGCCAAACCGGTCAACACCGACCAATTGCTGCTTGCGATCCGCATGTGGCTGCATCGCTGAGTTGGACCCGCGTATGGATCAGGAAAAGGTCAACATCCTGCTCGTCGACGATCAGCCGGCCAAGCTGCTCGCCTACGAGGTGATCCTGAAGGATCTCGGCGAGAACCTCGTGATCGCCTCCTCGGGCCGCGAGGCGCTGGAGGTGCTGCTCAAGACCGAGATCGCGGTGATCCTGGTCGACGTCTGCATGCCCGAGCTCGACGGCTTCGAGCTCGCCGCGATGATCCGCGAGCATCCGCGTTTCCAGAAGACCGCCATGATCTTCATCTCGGCGATCCAGGTCAGCGACATCGACCGGCTGCGCGGCTACGAGATGGGCGCGGTCGATTACGTGCCGGTTCCGGTCGTGCCGGAGGTACTGCGCGCCAAGATCAAGGTGTTTGCCGAGCTCTACCGCAAGACGCGCGAGCTCGAACGGCTGAACCACGAGCTCGAGGATCGCGTCCGCGCCCGCACCGCGGAACTGGAGGCTTCCACCGCGAAGCTGCGCGAGAGCGAGCAGCGGCGCAGCATGGCGATCGCGGCTGGCAAGATGGGGTCCTGGGACTGGGACTGGATCAGCGGCGATTGGATGTGGGACGAGGGGCAATACAATATCTTCGGCGTCAACCCCGACAATTTCGAGATCAATCCGGCCAACGTTCAGGCCCTGCTGCACCCCGACGACGTCGACCAGTTGCGCAAGGCGATCGCCGAGTTCAACAAGGGCACACGCGCCTATGAGACGGAGTTCCGCATCATCCGGCCCGACGGCGAGGTGCGCTGGTGCGTCGGCACGGCGGCCGCAACCACGGACGAGAGCGGGCGCGTGGTGCGCGTCAGCGGCGTGACCGTCGACATCACCGAGCGCAAGCGCGCCGAGGAGCGGCAGAACCTGCTGGCGCGGGAAGTCGATCATCGCGCGAAGAACGCGCTGGCGCTGGCGCAGTCGATCGTGCGCCTCACCCGGGCCGACGAGGTCAAGGCCTATGTCAACGCCGTCGAGGGGCGCATCAATGCGCTGGCGCGCGTGCACACCATCCTGTCGCTGTCGAGCTGGCAAGGCGCCGAGCTCTCCAGGCTGATCGACGAGGAGCTTGCGCCCTACTCGCTGGGCGACCAGATCAAATTGGCAGGGCCCGAAGTTCAGTTGCTGCCGGCGACGGCCCAGACGCTGGCGCTCGCACTGCACGAGCTCTTCACCAACTCGGCAAAGTACGGCGCGCTATCCACGCGAGCGGGGCGGCTCGCGATCGATTGGCAGGTCGACGAGGAGCTGCTCACGCTGAGCTGGGAGGAATCCGGCGGTCCCCTGGTCAAGACCCCGAAATCGCGCGGCTTCGGCACGCGAAGCCTGCTTGCGAGCATCGAGTCCCAGCTTGGCGGACAGGCGCAGTTCGATTGGCGCGCCGAGGGCCTGCTGTGCCGTCTTGAGGTGCCGTTGACACGCAAGACCGCGGCGGCTGCACCAAGCAAGTTCGACACCGCCGGCGCTGCCGAATTGCAACGCGCATCCGGTTAACCTGACGCTGCGCTGCTCATGCGCTGCGCCGTGCGTGGTTCGCGCGCGACCCGCCCTTCGAGCCAAGCTTCCGTTCGGGCGAGATCGCGCAGCGCCCTCGCGTAGCGGCGGGCCGCGCTTCGCTCCGCGCCAAGCGGAAGCTTGCGCGCCTTGCGCAGGATGTCCGCGGCCGCGTTGCGATAGGCCAGCGAGCGGTAAAGAAAGACGACCTTACCCATATCGATGTTCCCGTTTTGCTGGCGCCCATCTTGGCAAGCCCGGCATGAACGCCGGATGAAACGGGCGGTAACAATTCCTTCAGCGGAACGGAACCCGGCGATAACATGCGCGTTGGCGTGGCAAGTTCGGGATGCCGTCCCATGCGCACCAAGAAGTCGTCTGAGCTGATCTCTGCCAGCGGCCTTATCAAGCTGATGACGCATGCAATGATGGGCGCAGCGCTAGGCCTCATTTTCAGCCTCACGCTCGTCCTGTCCAATCCAGCCGTCGCCAACCTGCTGAACAATGGCGGAAGCCAGGCCGCGATGGTCTTCGCCCTCACCTTGGTGACGACCTTTGCGATCGGCGCGACGCTCACCGGCGCCGTGTTCATCCTGGCCGAGGACAAGCAAACTTGAAGCGTGCGTGACGTACGGAAAGATACTTCGCCGGGAACTCCTGCCGCGACGCGCGGTTTGCTGCCTGCGTCAATTTAACTCAGGGGGTTTCCCCGCATGAGACGACCAAGCTCGCTCTCGCCGTAATATTGGCAACCGGCCTTGCCGCCGCGGCCGTTTGCCGCCCAAGCCAAATCGCACAAGGCTAAGCATGGATCCTCGATGTCGTCGGCACAGACCACCGGCGCCAACACCAAGTCCTCCACGGGCGCTGATCCGTCCGGCCAAGGCGGCGCCGGTCCCGGCTCTGATCAGGGCGGCACCATGACCAACAAGGGCGGCATGACCGACACCAAATAGGCGCTCCCTGGAATCATGAAGGGCTCCGCATTGCGGAGCCCTTTGTCTTCTATCTTTGGTTCGGCACTCGGCCTTCAGTATCCGGCGCCAAGGATCTCAGCGGCGCTCGGCTGCGCGCGCGGAATTGCCGCCTGTCTTCACGGCACGAAGCCGCACCCGATCGCGAACGTTCGGCAGTACGTCGCTGCCGCCGGCCGCCTTCCATTCGGCAATCAAGAGAGTGATTTTCCGGCGCAGGTCCATCTGCGCCAGGGCCCTTTCCGTGCAGTCGTGATCGCGCTCGACGAGGTCGCGCACCGACGCCTCGACGTCGGCCATCTCGAGCCTCAAGGCTCTGATTTTACGTCGAATTTCATTAATTCTGTTGTCCATGCCTTGTTAGAACAAAATAAGAACATATAGTCAAGTCACGATTTCAGGACGGAGACGCCAGATGCAGGTTCAAGGTAAATACGACGCCAGATTTTTCCTGGGCGAGCAGATGACGCGGGCGCAGGGTCTCAAGCTGAAGCGGCTCAGCGAAGAGGCCTACCAGCCCGGCCAATATGCGCGGGATCTGTCCTTCAGCGAGGCCGCCCGGCGCATCCAGGTGCTGGAAGCGGAGATCGAGCTGGCAAACTCCTTCTAGAGCATCGCATCGCGCTTTAGGCCTGCGCCGTTCCACGCTCCCGGAACCATGGCTGTGCAGAATGGTTCTCCCCGCCGAGGGAGAATATGCATGGCACGCAAGGCAAAAAAGCGCCGCTACTCACGCAGCTCGGGAAGCGATGTCGCCACCGAGATGCGGCGTTACAAGAAGGGCACCGCGAAGAGCGGCCGTGGCGGGCGCGGCGGCCGCGTCAAGAACCGCAAGCAGGCCATCGCGATCGGACTGTCGAAGGCACGCAAGAAGGGCAAGAAGGTCCCGAAGAAGGCTTCGAAGCGCAAGAGCGCCAAGAAGACGTCCAAGAAAGCATCCAAGAAAACGTCCGGGACGTCGTCCAAGAAATCGTCGAACAAGAAATCATCGAAGCGCAAATCCAAGCGGTCGCGCTGACCCGCCTCAGATCATGCTCCCCGGCATGAAGCAGCGGATCGAAATCCCGAACGCAGTCTTGACCGGCCACACCATCGTGCGGCCGGCCCGGTTGGGCTCGGTGATGACGGCCTCATCCGGCACATCGATCCACTGTCCGTCGATGCGGACACGGTAGCGCCCGTTGTGCGACTCCCAGTCGAGATCGGCAAGGGCGAAACCGTCCGCGTCCGAGCAGCACGGACCGAGATGGCTGCGCAAACTGTCGAACCATGGCTTCAGAGGAGAATTCGCGTAGCGGCCGTCGTCGCGCCCGAGCGCGTTTCCCCCCGAGAGCACCAATGGCGCCACGAGCAGCGCACTCCTGAGCGAGAGCTTCAATCGATCCATGTCGGCACCGATCACTTGCGAACCACCGGCGAGTTCCACAAAGCGCCGGGAGGCTCGAAGTTCCACGCTTGCAACCCCTCTCAGCGGCGACATTGGCGCAGAGCACCGAGGCGCCCTGCGAGTGTGATCAGCGAACACGGCTTTTTCGGACGCACCAGGTCATCATCCCTGCCGTTAACGAGAATGTGACCGGCCTGGTGCGGACGTGACGTGTGTGCAAAAGGCGGCCCGAAGGCCGCCTTCCTGGATTGGTAAGGGTCGAGTTGACGTTATGCGAGTGGCACCGCAACGAAGCGGGTGGCCTCCGCGCTTCTGACCTGAAGCAGCACGCTGCGCTTGCCCGACGATTTGGCCTGCGCCAGCTCGGAGCGCACCTCGCCGACATTGCTGACAGCCTTGCCGCCGACATTGAGGATGACGTCGCCGGTCCGGATGCCGCGTTGCGCGGCCGGGCCTTGCGGATCAACCTCGGTGACGACGACGCCGTTCTGGCCTGCGCCCTGAACGTCACCGGCGGGCGCCAGGCTGAGGCCGAGGCGCGGCGTGCCGGCACCCGGCTGTCCGCTGCCCTCGTCGGCATTGCCACTGCCATTGCCCTTGGCCTGCCGCTCGTTCGGCAACTCGCCGAGCGCCAGCGTCACCGTCTTGCTGTCGCCCTTGCGGAAGACATCGAGCTTCACGGACGTGCCCGGCGTCAAGCCGGCGATGGTGCGGGCGAGGTCGCGGGAGTCCTTGATCGTGGTGCCGTTGACGGCGGTGATGACATCGCCCGCCTGGATGCCGGCCTTCGCCGCCGGGCTGCCATCCTGCGGATTGTCGACGATCGCGCCGCGCGCCTCCTTGAGCCCGAGGCTGTCGGCGATATCCGATGTCACCGGCTGCACCTGCACGCCGAGCCAGCCCCGGGTGACCGCGCCCTTGTCCTTCAATTGCGCGACGACGAGCTTGGCGGTCGAGGCCGGGATATCGAAGCCGATTCCGACCGAGCCGCCCGAGGGCGAGAAGATCGCAGTGTTCACGCCGATCACGTTGCCGTTCATGTCGAAGGCCGGGCCGCCGGAATTACCCTTGTTGATCGGCGCGTCGATCTGGATGAAGTCGTCATAGGGACCGTTGCCGATGTCGCGGCCGCTGGCCGAGACGATGCCGGCGGTCACGGTGCCGCCAAGACCGAAGGGATTGCCGACCGCGACCACCCAGTCGCCAATGCGCGGCTTCTGGTCGGAGAACTTGACGAACGGAAAGTCCTTCTTGCCGTCGACCTTGATCAGCGCGAGATCTGTCTTCGGATCGGTGCCGACCACTTTCGCGGTGTAGGTCGTGCCGTCGTCCATCGTCACCTGCACGGACTCGGCGCGATCGACGACGTGATTGTTGGTCACGGCGTAGCCGTCGGCGGAGATGAAAAAGCCGGAGCCTTCGCCCGTGATCATCTGGTGGCGCTGGCGCGGCATGCCGTTCGCGCCGCCCGGAAAGCGGAAACCGAACTGTCGCGAGAACTGGTCGAACGGCGTGTCCTCGTCCGAATCCATCCGGTTCTGCTGCAGCATCGCGCTCTTGTCGTTGTCCTGATCGATTTTGACCCGCACCGAGATCACAGCGGGTTTGACCCTGCTGACGAGATCGCCGAAGCCGGGCGGCGTCGCGGCGGCTTCGGCCGCCTGAGCCGGCGCAATCAAGGAGTTGATGCCGTACGGCGAGGCGCCTGGCGCAACTGCCAGGGCGGCCACGCCCAGCGCGGCCACGGTGCCGAGCAGCGCGAGCCGCCGCGGCCGCAAGATCTTGCGAGACGTGGTGATGTCGGAATTGACGCGATCGTTCATGTCGAAATGTCCATGTTGAGCAGGTGTCGCCTTGCCCGCAACATGGTCGCTGCCACCTTACGGCGTCCCGTCCGTCCGATTAAATCTCGGCAAAGAATGGATGAGCGGTCGCAGCAGGCAATCCGGACGTTTGATACAGCTCAACGCGCCGCCTTCGCGCAGTGAAAAACTGCGACCATCGGATGATGCTCAGCGGAGGCGCGCCATGTACAAAGACATTCTCGTCCACATCCCCACCGAACGTCCCATGCGTCCCGCGATCGAGGGCTCGGTCTCGCTCGCGGCGAAGCTCAACGCGCATCTCGACGCGGTCGCGGTCGGCTATGTCGCCACCAGTACGGCTTACGTCATGGAAGGCGGCGCGGCGGTGGCGGCCGTGTTCGAGCTGGAGCGCGAGCGCGCCGTGGAGCGGGCCGAGGCGGCGCTCGCGGTATTCAAGAGCGAGGCGGCGAACGCCGGCATCGCCTATACCTGCCACGCACTCGGCGCGATCCCGGCAGATGCCGCCGGCTCGCTCGGCGAGATGGCACGGCTGCACGACCTCAGCGTCGTGCTCCAGCCCGATCCGGCGCAAGGCTCGTTCGACAACGACATGCCGAGCGAGATCCTGTTCCGCGCGGGCGGCCCGGTGCTGTTCCTGCCCTACACTTTCCGCGGAGCCTTCAAGGCGAACCGGATCGGCATCTGCTGGGATGGTAGCCGCCTCGCTGCCCGCGCCGTGCGCGACGCAACGACGTTCCTGGCGCGCGCCGCCGAGATCGTGATCATCACGGTGAACGAGACCGAGGCGGTCTCCGGCGAAGCCTCAGCGAGCGGTCTGGCCAGACATCTGGGCCGGCGCGGATTATCGACCCGCACAGTCAGCCTGACCGCCACGCGCGCCGACATTCAGCCGACGATCCTGTCGCTGGCGGCCGACGAGAGTCTCGATCTCCTGGTGATGGGCGGCTACGGCCATTCGCGGTTGCAGGAACGCTTTCTCGGGGGCGTCACCCGCGCCATGCTGGAAGCCATGACGGTCCCGACGCTGATGTCGCATTGATGAGCCGGCCTGGCGCCGTCACGCCGCGACGGGAGCCTCCCAAGTCGCCGGCGCGGCGGCATCCTTGTCGCGATGCACATTGCACGCGTCGAAATGCGCCTTGAGCTCGATTTCGGCAAGATGTTCGAAATGTTCGGCCTGGCCGAGGAGTTCCCAGTTCTGGAGCGGCCGGTAGGCCGCCTGCTGACGGCAGAGGGACGCCAGCGCCCGGTAGCGACGTACGTTCTCCATGAGACCCTCCCTCGCGTTCACCGGCTTATTGCCCTGATTTGCGTCAGGCCGATGGCGTTTATGCAAAACATTTGCTGCGCGCTCAACGCGCCTGAACCAAGTTAATTTTCGAGAAGTGCCGGTAAGGATTTTAGTTCCAAACGTCCGCTCGGAACTCTGTGCCCAATGCTAGGCGTAGAGGCGGCGCTCCACGGCGAGGCCCACCAGGTCGAGGTAGCGCTCGATCAAGTCGGGACGGCCGACGAGATAGCCTTGCATCTCCTCGCAGGCCTCGCGGGCCAAGAAGGCACGTTGGGCTTCCGTCTCCACCCCCTCGGCAATGACCGGGATCTTCAGCGCGTGCGCCAGGCTCAGGACGGCGCGGACAATCTCGGCCGATTGCGGCGTCGCCTCCAGGTTGGAGATGAAACTGCGATCGATCTTGATCTTGTCGAACGGGAACGACTGCAGATACGACAGCGAGGAATAGCCGGTGCCGAAATCATCCATGGCGATGCGGATGCCGAGCGCCTTCAGCCGCCGCAGCAGGTTGAGCGCGCGGGTGAAATCGCCGATCAGCACGCCCTCGGTGATCTCGACCTCGAGCCGCGTCGGCGTCAGCCCCGTCTCCAACAGGATCTGGTGGATCGAGCGCTCGAGATCGCCCGCCTGAAACTGGACCGGCGACAGATTGACCGCGACCTGCAACGGCCGCGGCCAGGATGCCGCCTCACGGCACGCCTCGCGCAGCACCCATTCACCGATCTCGACGATCAGCCCGTTCTCCTCGGCGAGCGGAATGAACTGGTCCGGCGGCACGAAGCCCCGCGTCGGGTGATTCCATCGCAGCAGCGCCTCGAAGCCGATGACCTCGCCATCCACCCGCGCCTGCGGCTGGAAATAGACGAGGAGCTGGTTGTGCTCCAGCGCCTGCCGCAGGTCGTGCTGCAACAGCCTGCGATCGCGCAGCTCCTGGTCCATCTCGGATTCGAAGCAGCGGACCCGGCTCCTGCCCTCGCGCTTGGCGCGGTAGAGAGCCGAGTCGGCGTTGGCGAGCAGCGTCGCCGCGTTCACGCCATCGTCGGGATAGAACGCGATGCCGACGCTGAGGCCCACGTGGGAGAGATAGTCGTCGACCTCGAGCTCCTTGCCGATCGTCTCGACCAGGCGTTCGGCCAGCGCCAGAACGTCCTCACGGCTGGCGTTGTCGGGCACCAGGATCATGAACTCGTCGCCGCCGATGCGGGCGACGAAGGCGCCTTCGGCTTCCGCGGCAAGCCGGTCGGCGGCCGCCCGCATCAGCATGTCGCCGACGGGGTGACCGAACACGTCGTTGACCTCCTTGAAGCGGTCGAGATCGAGGCTCAGCACAGCGAAACTGGTCGATGCCTCCTGCGCCCGCTCCAGCCGTTCGTCGAGCGCCGCGTTGAAGGCGCTGCGGTTCGGCAGGTCCGTGAGCGCATCATGATGCGCAAGATGGCTGATCCGCTGCCGGGTGGTGACACGCTCCGTGACATCCTCGATCACGCCGACCAGATATTGCGGATCCCCGTTGCCATCCGTGATCAGCATCTTGCGTGAATTGACGACCCGGTCGCGGCCCTTCTCCGGCGCGGTTGAGCAGGATGTAGCGCGAACTCTCCGCACATTTCGCGAAGACGGCGATCGGAATGTTTTCGATGATTGTGTCGAGGAACTCGCGGGTCCGCAGCAGATCCTGCTCGACCTCGTCGCGCGTTTGCGCGCGTACTTCGATCATCCGCTGACGCTCGCGATCACCGGCCTCGTAAGCCGCGTTGACGAACTTGCCCAGCTTGACGAGATCGACCTGTCCGGTGGCATCGGTGGCGCAGCGGAGCTGCTCGGCGAACAGGCGATGCATGCTCATGCCATCACTTTGCGCCGCGTGCGGGCTTCATGCCGCAGTTTCCGTCGTTACGCATCCGCGCTCTCATAGCGTCCCTAAACCACAGATTGAGACGCTTGGCATTGCGCGGTCGTTAATCGATTGTCCTTCTCCGGTGCGTTGGTTACCCCGGCCTGAATGAGCCGATCGATTTGGAAGGCATGCTCCGTAGAGATCCGGAGAAAGTGGCGCGCCTTGACACACCGGAGCCACGGCGGTGGGCTGATCCGTAATCTACCGGATGAGCGCACTTTCTTCGGCCCGCTTCGCGGGCGCGGAACTATCTTGCAGCTTCGGAACCCGGCCGGTCTCCGCGGCGATGCGAATAGCCGCGATATTGGCGGCATATTCGCCAGCGCTCTTGCCGCGAAACACGGCGGAGCCCGCGACCAGCGTGTCGGCACCCACTGCAGCCACGGCCGCGGCATTGTCGCACGTGACACCGCCGTCGACCTCGAGCCGGATCGGCCGCCCGCCGATCATGGTCCTGATCCGCCTGATCTTGTCGATCTGCGATGCGATGAAGGATTGGCCGCCAAAGCCCGGATTGACCGTCATCACCAGCACGAGATCGATACGATCGAGCACATACTCGATCACCGCTTCCGGGGTCGACGGACAAAGGCTGACGCCAGCCTTGCTGCCGAGCGAGCGGATCGCCTGGAGCGAGCGGTCGAGATGCGCCCCCGCTTCGGCGTGCACCGTGATGATGTCCGCTCCGGCCTTTGCGAACGCCTCGAGATAGGGATCTGTCGGCGCGATCATCAAATGCACGTCGAACGGCTTCTTCGAATAGGGACGGACCGCCTTGATGACGTCGGCACCGAAACTGATGTTCGGCACGAAGTGTCCGTCCATGACGTCGCAATGGATCCAGTCGGCCCCAGCGGCGTCGATCGCGGCGACCTCCTCGCCGAGACGCGCGAAATCCGCGGCGAGGATCGAGGGAGCGATCATGATCTCCTTCGTCATGGCACTGCACTCCGCGCATCCGCACCGCCGCTGAAGACTCGGCTCGCCAAGACGTCCATGGCATCGATGGTTTCGAGGTCGGCGACATCGAGCATGCGATCGAGATCGGACACCAGCCGATCGGCCTGCCGCAGGCGGATGCGGTCGACGGCGTTGCGGATCGAGCGCGCATTGGAGAAGAACGGCTGGGTCCGGCGCAGCGCGATGTATTTCTCGAACGCCTCGCGCGCCGCAGCCGAGAAGCGGTAGCCGCACTCCTTCAGCATCAGCTCGGCGATAACGAGCAGCTCGGCCTCTGCATAGTCAGGGAATTCGATGTGGTGGGCGATCCGCGACCGGAAGCCGGGATTGGAGGCGAAGAATTTTGTCATCCGCTCGCCATAGCCGGCGAGGATCACGACGAGGTCCTCGCGCTGGTTCTCCATCACCTGGAGCAGGATCTCGATCGATTCCTGGCCATAGTCGCGCTCGTTGTCGGGACGATGCAGGTAATAGGCCTCGTCGATGAACAGTACGCCGCCCATCGCCTTTTTCAGGATCTCCTTGGTCTTCGGCGCGGTGTGGCCGATATACTGGCCGACGAGATCGTCGCGCGTCACCGAGATCACCTGCCCGCGCCGCACGAAGCCGAGCCCGTGCAGGATCCTGGCCATGCGCAGCGCGACGGTGGTCTTGCCTGTTCCAGGATTGCCGGTGAACGACATGTGCAGCGTCGGCGGCGCGGAAGCGAGGCCGGCACGCTGCCGGATGCGCTCGATCAGCAGCAGCGAGGCGATCTGGCGCACGCGGTTCTTGACCGGCTTGAGTCCGATCAGCTCCTGATCGAGCTGTTGAAGCGTCTCGGTGATTCCGGCGGCTTCAGCCTCCTTGCGGAGATCGAAATGGGTCTCGCTGTGTTCGGTCGTGGTTGCGTGGGGGACATCGAGCATGGCTACCCTCGAAGAAAAGAGCTTCGCCGCGAGCGAGGCGGCGAAGCAGTGGTCCGCCAGGATGCGGAGCAGGGAGAGCTCCGCGCGGAAGCGGATGACTCAAGCTGGCGCGTGCGCAACCGGCTTGCGCACGGTGGTGTAGCGGACCGCACGGCCGCCGACCTCCTGCCGCACCAGCTCGAACTCCGTCTCTTGCTTCGGCCGGTTGACGAAGAAGGAGATCCGCACCGACTCCCAGCCGTGGCTGGCATCGAAGCCGCTGATGCGGATATAGCGGTCGCCGTAGACCCTGCGGCACTCGGCCAGCTCCATCATCACGCCGGCGGCGTCCTGGAGATCGAACATCGGCAGGCCCCACATCTCCCAATAGGTGTTTCGGGGATGCGGATCGTCGGTGAACTCGATGTTCACCGCCCAGCCATTGGCGAGGCAATACTGCACCTGGCTGGTGATCTGCTCGTCGGTCAGATCCGGCAGGTACGAGAAGCAGCCCTGGGTGATCTTCATCTCAAATCTCCTCAGACGGTTTCCAGCGCGGTCGGCACGAAGTCCGGCGTGTCGGTGGATTGATAGTTGAAAGTGACATCCTTCCAGACCTCGAGCGCGGCCTTCAGCGGCGTGCAGGTCTGGGCCGCCTTGGCCAAGATTTCCGGGCCCTCGTGGACATAGTCGCGGCCCTCGTTGCGGGCGAGGATCATCGCTTCCAGCGCCACGCGGTTGGCGGTCGCGCCGGCCGCAATGCCCATGGGATGGCCGATGGTGCCGCCGCCGAACTGCAGCACGACGTCCTCGCCTAACAGGTCGAGGAGCTGGTGCATCTGCCCGGCATGGATGCCGCCGGAGGCCACCGGCATCATCTTGTTGAGGCTCGCCCAGGACTGGTCGAAGAACAGGCCATGCTCGAGCTTGGTCGGGTTGAAGTCTTCGCGGCAGACATCGTAGTAGCCGCGTGTGGTGTTGGGATCGCCTTCGAGCTTGCCCACCACCGTGCCGGCGTGGATGTGGTCGACACCGGCGAGGCGCATCCATTTCGCGATGACGCGGAATGACACGCCATGGCTCTTCTGCCGCGTATAGGTGGAGTGGCCGGCGCGATGCAGATGCAGGATCATGTCGTTGCGCCGCGCCCACTTGGCCATGGACTGGATCGCAGTGTAGCCGATCACGAGGTCGATCATCACGATCACCGAGCCGAGCTCCTTGGCGAACTCCGCACGCTCGTACATGTCCTCCATGGTGGCCGCGGTGACGTTCAGGTAGGTCCCTTTCACCTCGCCGGAGGCGGCCTGCGCGCGGTTCACCGCCTCCATGCAATAGAGGAAGCGATCACGCCAATGCATGAAGGGCTGCGAGTTGATGTTCTCGTCGTCCTTGGTGAAGTCGAGCCCGCCCTTCAGCGCCTCATAGACCACACGGCCGTAATTGCGGCCGGACAGACCGAGCTTCGGCTTCACCGTCGCGCCGAGCAGCGGCCGGCCGAACTTGTCGAGCCGCTCGCGCTCCACCACGATGCCGGTCGCCGGTCCCTGGAACGTCTTCACATAGGCGACGGGAAAGCGCATGTCCTCGAGGCGCAGCGCCTTCAGCGGCTTGAAGCCGAACACGTTGCCGATGATCGAGGCCGAGAGGTTGGCGATCGAGCCCGGCTCGAACAGGTCGAGATCATAGGCGATGTAGGCGAAATACGAGCCAGGTGAGCCCGGAACGGGATCGACGCGATAGCACTTGGCACGATACTTCTCGGCCGCCGTCAGGCGATCGGTCCACACCACCGTCCAGGTCGCGGTCGAGGATTCGCCGGCAACCGCAGCAGAGGCCTCGATCGGGTCGACGCCCTCCTGCGGCGTCACGCGGAACAGCGCGATGACGTCGGTGTCCTTCGGCGTGTAATCGGGCTCCCAATAGCCCATGCGCTTGTACTCCATCACGCCGGAGCGATAGCGCTCTTTGCCGCGGACCGTGCCTGCATGTGCGTTCATGTCTCTCTCCTGCTCTTTTCTCTGCTCTTTCTGATTGGCTAGGCCGCAACCGGCTCGCGGGCGTCGATGCGCGGATCGAGCTCGCCGGCGCGATAGCGCCGCGCCATCTCGCTCATTGGAATGACCTTGATCTTGCTGGCGTGGCCTGCGGTACCGAACTGCTCGAACCGCTCGCGGCACAATTCGCGCATTGCGTCCATCGCCGGCTTCAGGAACTTGCGCGGATCGAATTCGGAGCGCGCTTCCGCCGCCACCTTCCGGAACACCGCGGTCATCGCCAGCCGGCAATCGGTGTCGATATTGACCTTGCGCACGCCGCTTCGGATGCCGCGAACGATCTCCTCGACCGGCACGCCCCAGGTCTGCGGCATCTCGCCGCCGAACTGGTTGAACATGTCCTGCAGCGGCTGCGGCACCGAGGACGAGCCGTGCATGACCAGATGCGTGTTCGGCAGCCGGCAGTGGATCTCCTCCACCACCCGCATCGCCAGGATATCGCCATCCGGCTTGCGGCTGAACTTGTAGGCGCCGTGCGAGGTGCCCATCGCGATCGCGAGCGCATCGACCTTGGTTGCACGGACGAAGTCGACGGCCTGGTCCGGATCGGTCAAGAGCTGGTCGTGGCCGACCTTGCCCTCGACGCCGTGACCATCCTCCTGCTCGCCGCCACCGTGCTCGAGCGAACCGAGCACGCCGAGCTCGCCTTCGACGGACGCGCCGACCCAATGAGCGAGATCGACGACGCGGCGCGTGATCGCGACGTTATAGTCATAGTCGGCCGCCGTCTTGGCGTCGGCTTTGAGCGAGCCATCCATCATGACGGAGGTGAAGCCATGGGCGATGGCCGAGGCGCAGGTCGCTTCGTCATTGCCGTGGTCCTGGTGCATGCAGAGCGGAATGTCGGGATAGGTCCGCTCCAGCGCGTCGATCATGTGCGAAAGCATGAGATCGCCGGCATAGCTGCGCGCGCCGCGCGAGGCCTGGATGATGACCGGCGCATCGACCGCGGCCGCCGCCTGCATGATCGCGATGCCCTGCTCCATGTTGTTGATGTTGAACGCCGGCACGGCGTAGCCGTGGCTGGCAGCGTGATCGAGCAATTGGCGAAGGGTGATACGGGCCAAGATTCGTCCTCCTTATTGGCTCTTGCGGGCCATCGCCCGGCGAGCCGCTTCCGCAATGCTTTGCGGTGTGATGCCGAATTCACGGTACAGCACCGGCGCTGGCGCCGAGGCGCCGAAACCGCGCATGCCGACGAATTCACCGTCGGCGCCGATCCAGCGATGCCAGTCGCCGGCGACAGCGGCCTCGACACCGACACGCGGCGCGGTGCCGAGCACCGAGGCGCGGTAATCCTCCGGCTGCTCCTCGAACAGTGCGAAACACGGAGCCGAGACCACGGCGGCGCGAACGTGCTCGGTCGCGAGCAGGCGGGCCGCTTCCAGCGCGATCGAGACTTCCGAGCCGGTTGCGATGAGCGTCACGTCACGGCGGCCGTCCGGCGAGACGACGAGATAGGCACCGTTCGCGACGCGGTTTCTGCCGCGCCCATCGCTGCGGAATGTCGGCAAGGCCTGCCGCGACAGGCATAGCACTGAGGGGCGATGCTCCGCCGCGAGCGCGCAATCCCAGGCCTCCAGCGTCTCCACGGCATCGGCGGGGCGGAACACCAGTAGATTGGGGATCACGCGCAGTGCCGCGAGATGCTCGACCGGCTGGTGCGTCGGTCCGTCCTCACCAAGGCCGATGGAATCGTGCGTCATCACGTGGATGACGCGCAGCCGCATCAAGGCTGCAAGTCGGATCGCCGGCCGGCTGTAGTCGGAGAACGCCAGGAACGTGCCGCCATAGGGGATGAAGCCGCCATGCAGCGCCAGGCCGTTCATCGCTGCGGCCATGCCGTGCTCGCGGATGCCATAGTGGATGTAGTCGCCGGCGAACGCACCGCTCTTGACCGGCGCCTGCGCCTTGGCATGCGTCAGGTTCGAATGGGTGAGGTCCGCGGAGCCGCCGACCAGGCCGGGAATTGTTCCTGCGATTCCCTCGAGCACCTGTTGCGAGGCCTGCCGCGTCGCCAGCTTCGGCCGCTCGGATGCAAAGTGCTCACGCAATTTCGCCGCGGCCAGCGCATAGGAGGCGGGCAGAGCCGCGGCTTTGCCCTCGACGAACAGGTCGCGCTGCTCCGGCGTCGCACCTTCGTAACGATCGAGCCAAGCGAGGCGATCGACCTGCCCGCGCTGCCCGATCATCCGCCAAGCCTTGAGCACCGGGATCGGCACCACGAAAGGCTGATAGTCCCAACCCAGCGTCCGCCGCGCCGCTGCCGTCTGCTCGGTGCCGAGCGGCGCGCCATGCACTTTCTCGGTGCCCTGTCTATCAGGCGCGCCATAGCCGATGATTGTGCGACAGGCGATCAGCGACGGCTTCGCGGTCTCCCGCTCCTCCGCTATCGCCTGCGCCACCGCTTCGGGATCATGTCCGTCGACGCGGCGCACCGACCAGCCGCAGGCAGCGAAGCGCGCGAGCTGGTCGTCCGATGTCGCCAGCGAGGTCGGACCGTCGATGGAGATGCCGTTGTCGTCGAACAGCACGATCAGCCGGCCGAGCCCGAGATGACCGGCCAGCGAGATCGCCTCATGGCTGAGGCCTTCCATCAGGCAGCCATCGCCTGCGATAACATAGGTGAAGTGATCGACGAGCCCATCGCCATGCCGCGCATTCGCCATCCGCTCGGCGAGCGCCATGCCGACCGCGGTCGCAATGCCCTGGCCCAGCGGTCCCGTCGTGGTCTCGACACCAGCCGTGTGGCCATATTCGGGGTGGCCCGGCGTCTTCGAGCCCCACTGGCGAAAGGCCTTGATGTCGTCGAGGCTGATATCGCCGCCGGTGAGATGCAGCAGCGCATAGAGCAGCATCGAGCCGTGCCCCGCCGACAGCACGAAGCGGTCGCGGTCCGGCCAGTTCGGATGCGCCGAGTCGAACTTCAGGAAGCGCGAGAACAGCACAGTCGCGACGTCGGCCATGCCCATGGGTAGCCCGGGATGGCCTGACTGCGCTGCCTCGATGGCATCGACCGCGAGGAAGCGGACGGCATTGGCGAGATCGTTATGCGTGACCGCATTGAGGTCAGCTTCGGCATGGACGGAGATGTTCATCGGAGTCTCTCCCTGTTCACTTCAGGCTGCGCTTGCGCTCGATCAGCTGCATGATCAGCGGCGTCAGGATCAGCTGCATGGCCAGGTCCAGCTTCGCGCCGGGGCAGACGATCGAGTTGGCGCGCGACATCCAGCTCTGCGGCAGCATCGAGAGCAGATAGGGGAAGTCGATACCGCGCGGATTCTTGAAGCGGATCACCACCATCGATTCGTCCGGCGTCGGGATCCAGCGCGCGATGAATGGATTGGAGGTGTCCACGGTCGGGACGCGCTGAAAGTTGATGTCGGTCTCGGTGAATTGCGGGCAGATGTAGTGGATGTAGTCGGGCATCCGCCGCAGGATGGTGTCGGTGACCGCCTCGGTCGAATAGCCGCGTGCGCTGCGGTCGCGGTGCAGCTTCTGGATCCATTCGAGGTTGATGACGGGCACGACGCCGATTTTGAGGTCGGCATAGCGCGCGACGTTCACCTTATCGGTGACTACGGCGCCGTGCAGGCCCTCGTAGAACAGCAGGTCCGAATCCTCCGGCAGCTGCTTCCAGTCGGTGAAGGTGCCTGGTGCCGCGCCATGCAGCGCCGATTCCTCGGCGTCGTGGACGTAGTGCCGCGTCACCGCGGTGCCGGTCTCGCCGTAGTCGCGGAAGGCGCGTTCCAGCTCCTCGAACAAATTGGTCTGGGGGCTGAAATGGCTGAAGTGCTTGTTGCCGCGCTCGGCCTCCTTCGCCATCTGCGCACGCATCTCGGCACGGTCGTAGCGGTGGAAGGCGTCGCCCTCGATGTAGACGGCGTTGACCTTCTCGCGGAAAAAGATCTGCTCGAAGGTCTTCTTGACGGAGGTGGTGCCGGCGCCGGAGGAGCCGGTGATGGAGATGATCGGATGCTTCCTGGACATCGGACGCCTCGCTCAGAGCCGGAAGAATCCGCGCCGCGCGAACAGCGGCGCCGAGACGCTGGCAACCAGCAGCGGATCGCAATGCAGCTCCTCGACGCGCCGCACCTCGTTGCTCGAGCCCATGATCAGCGGCACGCGCTGGTGCAGGCTCTGCGCCGATAGATCGAGGATGCGCTCGCGCCCGGTCGAGGCCGAGCCGCCGGCCTGCTCGATGATCATCGCCATCGGGTGTGCTTCGTAGGTCAGGCGAAGGCGGCCGTCGCCGTAGCCGGGCCGCGCATCGGAAGGGTAGAGAAACACGCCGCCACGGGTGAGGATGCGATAGGCCTCCGCGACCAGCGACCCGATCCAGCGCATGTTGAAATCGTGGTTGGCGTGCCCGTCGACGCCGGCGAGGCATTCGTCGATGAAGGCGCGCACCGGCGGATCCCAATGCCGGCGGTTCGAGGCGTTGATCGCGAACTCCTCGCAGGCTTCGGCGATCTGCACGCCGCTGCGCGCGAAGCGGAAGCAGCCCGCCTTGCGGTCGAGCGTGAAGATGTCGACGCCGTCGCCGAGCGTCAGCACCAGCGAGGTCTGCGGGCCGTAGGTGACGAAGCCCGCCGCGAGCTGCGCCGAGCCCCGCTGCTGAAAGGCGAGTGAGAGATCATCGGGGGCCGGCAGGATCGAGAAGATCGTGCCGACGGTCATGTTGATGTCGATGTTGGAGGAGCCGTCGAGCGGATCGATCGCGATGCAGATTCGCCCCTGACGATCGACGATCTGGGCCTCACGCATCTCCTCCGACGCCAGCGCCGCGATCGGCAGCCGGCCGAGGCAGCGGCGCAGGATCGCGTCCGCCTGGACGTCGAGGTCGCGTTGGAGATCGCCGTCGCTGTTGCGCCCGGTGGTCAGGCCCGAGGCGTCGGCGAGATCGCCGCTGGCGATGAGATCGGCAATCTCGATCGCCGCGGCCGCGATGGCATCGACCGCGGCTGCCACGGCCAACGCATGCGGCGCGGTCTCAGAATACCGTTGAAGGTGGTCGTCCAGCCTGAGTTGCCCGGTCATCTGCGTCCATCCCCTGCCGGTGCCGCAACCATTCCCTCCTGGTGGAGGCAGGTCACGGTCAGTGCCGGCATTCAGGAGATTGACAGGAGCGGCTTAATAAGGAAAATTTCTAATCATAATGAGCCTCAAAGAATTTTCTTATAATGGCGCCGGCCATGCAGCGGCCCAGCTCCGGCATCTGACGATCCGGCAGCTGCGCTCGCTTGCGGCGCTCTCGGCCAAAGGCAGCGTGACGGCGGCGTCGAGCCATCTCGGGCTGACCCAGCCGGCCGTGACCCAGCAGCTGCGGCAGCTGCAGGACCTGGCCGGCCTGCCCCTGGTGCAGCGAACCGGCGACGGCATGCTGCTGACGGAAGCCGGCAGGGAGGTGCTGGCGCTGGCCGAACGGGTCGAAGCCGCGATTACCGATTGCCAGGGCGCGCTCGACCTGCTCGCGGGGCGGACCGGCGGCACCGTGCATCTCGGCGCGGTCTCGACCGCGAAATATTTCGTGCCGCACGCGATCGCGGCGTTCTCCAAGCGCTACCCCAAGATCGAGATCAAGCTGACCATCGGCAATCGCGAGGAGATCCGCGAGGCCATGCACGGCTACGACCTCGACTTCGCGGTAATGGGTCGGCCACCGGCCGACGTCACCGTCGACGTCCGCCAGCTCGGGCGCAACCCGCACATCATCGTCGCGCGCAAGGGCCATTGGCTGGAGAAGGATTCCGGCCTCAGCCTGACCGATCTCGTGCACGAGACCTTCCTCACCCGCGAGCCCGGCTCGGGCACGCGGACGCTGATGGAGGGCATGTTCCAGAAATCGGATCTCGAGCCGATCATCGGCATGGAGATGAGCAGCAACGAGACCATCAAGCAGGCGGTCATCGCCGGGCTCGGCATCGCCTTCATCTCGGCTCACACCGTGGCGCATGAGCTCGCCGAGGGCCGGCTCGTCGTGCTCGACGTCGCGGGCCTGCCGATCGTGCGGCAATGGTACGTGATCCGCCGCAGCGACAAGGTGCTGCTGCCGCCCGCGCAGGCGATGTTCGATTTCCTCGGCTCGGAAGGCTCGAATTATCTGCCTGATTTGCCCGAGCTAGGCGGACGATAGCCGGCCTTCGCTCAGCTCATCAGCTTCATGGCGAGCGTCGCCGCCAGCACCACGATGATCTGGAGCAGGCGCTCCGTCGTGAAGATGCGGTTGAAGGTGGTCATCGCGTGCCCCGGCCGACGTGAAGAAGAATCTCTCGGCCGTTGCTAGCACAGAAGGATGCGGAGACAACTCCGTAGTTGCCCGTGGCGGTCGCGCCTTCGGCGAGCCGGTTCAGGGCGCGCCGATGGCCGGCGATCAGGCCGCGAGCGGGGCGGTGTGGTCCGTGCGCGAGGCGAAATAGGCTTCCAGCTCCGACAGCGCCCGCGCCTCCCACTCGCTCGCCTGCTCCAGCAGCGACCAGCTCTGGCCCGGGCGGAACGCTGCGGTCTGGCGATAGAGCGATGCGATGCCGCGGTAGCGGCGCACGTTCTCAAGGATGGCGTGACCGTTCATGTCCGAAAACTCCCTCGTCATTCCCGCGGGAGAAACTGCGGCCAAATCTTTTTCGAAAAGTTAGCGGCGCGCGGCAAGTTCGCGGATGGTTGCCGGACTGTTGCTCGGGCGCAACGCGCGCGGCGCGATCTATTGCGGATTCGTTGCCGCGCTCTCGCCCGAAGGCTTCAGCCCGCCGCTTCTGACGATTGTCATCGTCGCGCGGCAGAGATCGGCAAGGCCGATCAGGAGGACGGCAAGAAGACAGAACAGGTTGATGGAATCGGCATGCGCGCTGGTCAGCGCATTGAGCTCGAAGAACGGCGGGATGAACGCCCACCACACCAGCGGCACGGTGAGCAGCGCGGCGAATGCCGCCGCCGGTGTACCCGCCATCAGCGCAAGCACGAACAGGCCGGGCAGGAACGCTGCGAAATAGAACTTTGCGCCGAGCAGGACGCAGATGCCCTGAACCACGGCCGAAACCGCGACGACGGCGAGCCCGAGCAGAAACGCCCCCCACGACCATGGCCGTACCCGCCGTGCGCCAAACAGCCCCGCACGTTTCATCAGCATCCCCCTGCCGCCCGTTAACCAGGTGCGTTGCGACGAAAGTACTACAACCGCAACCAATCCGCGAGATGCAAATTGCGTCATCGCGAGGTCGGTCGCACCGTTCGGGCGACGGCCGCTACTCGGTCAGCGCGTAGAGCAACCCCGCGACGGGCAAAGCAAGGCCAATGGCCGATGCGAGCATCCAGCCTCCCTGTGCGAACGCCCATGCTCCGACCGCCGAGCCGACCGCGCCGGCGGCGAAGAACGTCGCCATGTAGAGACCATTGAGGCGACTGCGGTGCTCGTGCCCGAGCGCGAAGATGGCGCGGAAGCCCAGCACCACATTGCCCTGGACGCCGATATCGATCGCAATCGCGGCCACCACCAGACAGGCGAGGTTCAGCATCGAGCCGGACGCGCCGATGGAGGTCACCAGGAAGCCGGCGGCCGTGAGCAGCATCGCGACCAGCGTCGCGATCCGGCTATGGCCGCGGTCCGCGAGGCGCCCGGCGATCGGTGCTGCGAACACGCCGGCGACGCCGGCCAGCGCGAACAGCGCGATGCCGCGCTGGGAGAAGCCGAACTCGCCGGCGAGCTGGAGTGGCGCCACCGTCCAGAACAGGGTGAAGGCGCCGAACAGGCTCGCCTGGTACAGCGCGCGGCGCCGCAGCAGCGGCGTGGCCCGCACCAGGTCCGGCATCGACAGCAGCAATTGGCCGTAATGCATCCGCGTGACCGGCTTGCGCTTCGGCAGCGTCATCCAGAGCACGGCTGCGAGCACGATCATCAGCGCGGCGGAGGCGAAGAACACTGCGTGCCACGACAGCAAGGCGGTGACGAAGCTCGACACCGGACGCGCCAGCATGATGCCGAGCATCAGGCCGGTCGAGACGTTGCCGACGACGCGGCCGCGGATGGCTTCGGGCGCCAGATGCGCTGCATAGGGGATGATGATCTGCACCGCGACCGAGCCGAGGCCGATGAACAGTGCGGCGAGCAGGAACGGCAGCGCATGGGTTGCGAACGCCGCGGCGAGCAGCGCCGCGGCGCCGAGCATGATCACCGAGCAGATCAGCGCGCGGTTCTCGACGAGATCGCCGAGCGGCACGATCAGCAGCAGCCCGGTGCCGTAGCCGATCTGCGTCATCGTCACGATCAGCCCGCTAGCTGCATGCGACAGGCCGAGCGCGGCGCTGATTGGGGCGATCAGCGGCTGCGCATAATAGATGTTGGCGGCGACCATGCCACAGGCCGCGGCAAGCACGAAGGTCAGGCGCTGCGACACCGCATCCGGCCCCGGCGCGGTCTCGATCGTGGCATTCATCGTCATTCGCATGGTCTCCAGGTAAGGCGCAGGGAATGGCCGTTAGGTAAGGTATAGGGAATGGTCATTCCCTTTTCTGACAAAAAATTCAGGCGAGCAGCTTCATTGCGGCGCCGACGAGACGCTCTGCGTCGAGCGGCAGACGCGCCTTGCCGACGACGCGCATTCCCTGCGTGATGCAGAGCATCAGCCGCGCGGTGTCGTCGGCTACGACATGGCGGGGGATCGAGCCATCGGCCTGTCCGGCGCGGATGAGGCCGGCGATGAAGCTCTCGTTGCTCGCGAGCTGTGTGCTGACGCGGGCACCCACGACCGGATCGAGCGCGGACAGTTCGACCGCGCTGCCGACCACGAGGCAGCCGCGCCGCCCCTCGCTGCCCCGGGAATGCTCGACATAGGACAGCAGCACGTTGCGGATTTGCTCGCGGCCGTTTGCACCACGCGCCGCCGCGCTGCGGGTCTGCTGCTGGCGCAGGGCCGTGTAGCGCTCGAAGGCGGCGAGAAACACCGCATGCTTGTCGCGAAACGCCTTGTAGATGCTTCCCGTCGCGAGCCGCATCGCCGCAGTGAGGTCCCCGATCGAGGTGGCATGATAGCCGCGCTCGCGAAACACACGCACGGCGCGGTCGAGCGCGGTGTCCATGTCGAATTCCCGGGGACGGCCGGGCAGACGGGCGGCAGGCCGAGAGCGGCGGGCGGTTTTTTGCATTGCGGGATAATAGGGAATGAACGTTTCCGAATAAACACACGTGGTCGTGAAAGGAATCAATGACGAAGGAGAGAGCGTCACCCCCTCCGCGGCACCGGCGTCCCATCCGCCATGATCGTCACGCCCCTCCGCTCGACGATCATGCCGTAGGCGCGCGGTTGGCGGTGCACGTCGAAATTGAAGGTGGTGCGCTTGTAGGATTTGCAGAGATCGAGATCGCAGCGCGCCAGCGCGATCTCGTCGCTCTTTGTCGTGCAGGCCGCAATGATCTCGCCCGAGGGCGCGATGATGCAGCTGCCGCCGATGTGGTCGACGCCCTCCTCCACACCGGCCTTGGCGACGCCGACAACGAAAGTGCCGTTCTGATAGGCACCGGCCTGCATCACCAGATGATTGTGGAACAGCGAGAGATCGTCATGCTCCGGCGCGGGCGGATTGTGCACGGGCGTGTTGTAGCCGATCAGCACCATCTCGACGCCCTGCAGGCCCATCACGCGATAGGTCTCGCTCCAGCGGCGGTCGTTGCAGATCGCCATGCCGATCACGCCGCCGAAGGCATCGACCACGCCGAAGCCGCTACCGGGCTCGAAATAGCGCTTCTCCAGATGCTGGAATTCGCGCCACGGTTCGTGCTCGGCATGGCCGGGCAGATGCACCTTGCGATATTTCAGGACGATCGCGCCACTCTTGTCGACGAGGATGGACGTGTTGTATCGCCTGACGATCCCGGCCTCGAGCGTCAGCTCGGCATAGCCGAGGCAGAAGCCGATGCCGAGCTGGCGGGCGAGATCGAACAGCGCCTGTGTCTCGGCACCCGGCATCTCGCGCTCGAAGAAGCTGTCGATCTCGGCCTGGTCCTCGAAGTACCAGCGCGGAAAGAACGTGGTCAGCGCCAGCTCGGGATAGACGATCAGGTCGCAGCCGCAGGCCCGCGCCTCGCGCATCAACGCCATCAGTCGCGCCACCACCGCGGACCTCGACTCGCTCCTCGCGATCGGTCCGAGCTGGCCGGCTGCAATGGTCACAGTTCTCGTCACGCGTCGTTCCTCATCTTTTTCGAGTGCGCCCGGCCAGAGCCTATCACCCGCGCGCACAGGCCGCCTCGGCGCCCCGTACTGAGGGCACAATCAAATTCCGGGCCCGCGGGTATCATCGTGCGGCGCTGGGTGAGCACCAAACAGGAACTTCGTTGCCGATCTGCAACGGTTCCCCGCCGTCTGAAGCCGGACAAAACAAACTCCCATTCCGGCCATGAACCGCTCTCACAAGGCCGTGAGACTATCAGGGGAACGACGATGCGCGCACAACGCGTTTGGAAAGTGAATGGGGCCGCCAGCATCGGGCAGCTTCAATCGAGATTAGACGATCTGAACAAGCGTCTCGGTCAGCTCGAAAACCAGCATCCGGACAGCTGGAAGCTCGAGGAGCTGAGATCGAGCGCGCTCAGCCTGTCGCGGGAGATCGACGACATCCGCTGCGCCGAAGCGACGGCGGCCTTGAGCGAGCTGCTGCGGAAATAGTCGGCCTGCCGATTCGCGCCGGCGCACGGAACCAAGCGCGGCGGCGGCCATTTCCATGCAAAGCATGGAGCAAGACCATGAGCAGGCAGCTGACGCGCGCCGATCTCGCGCGCGACGTGGCCGGGCCCACGCTGGTTCTGTGCACGGCGGCGGCCTTCACCATCGCGCGCCATTTCTCATTGTGAAGAATTTGACGCTGTGAGGGATTTTGCATGACGTCCGATCCCGAGGAGCAGGTCAGGCTGCAAGGCTACGGCGAGATGACGCTGCGCACCGCGGTCGAGACCTTGATGCTGCTCGCACCGCGTGAGCGGTCCGAGGCCGCGATCTATCGCGTCCGCGACGGCGTGCGCCTCGCGCAAAGCGAGGTCGCCGAGCTCGCATCACACTGGGGTATCCAGCCCGCGCCCAACGTGCGATCGCCGAGACTGGTGCCGGAGCAGCACTGGCAAGACGTCGTCCGCGGCATGGTGCGCGACGCCCCGCTGCCGTCGCTGCTGGTGGCCTTTCTGGTCGGTGTGCTGGTCGCTCGCAGATAATGCGCGCTCGCGATGACGCGCTCATGTCAATGGAAATCGCGGCGTTCCGTGAAACCCGAGGAAACCTTTTTTGCTCGCGAAAACGCGACCGTTCCGCGCGGAACGTCTCGCGGCAGGAGGGATTGGTCCCCCGTTAAGCCTCGAACATGGAGACAACCATGACACGTACGAAACTCGTGAGCGTCGCCGCAACTCTGGCCGCGATTTTGCCGCTCGCAACTGTAAGCCCCAGCCTCGCTGCGGGACGCGGTCCCGGCCCGTGCACCCCACCGGCTGGAGAAGCAGTCGGCGCCGCCGGGCCCGCCATGAGCGGCGGCCAGTTGATGGCCGGCATCGGCCAATGCCAGCGCATCGGCGATTGGCACCCCACCAACACCTACGGTTACCCGGGCCCGGGTTACGGCTATGACGGGCCTCGCTGGGGCACATCAGCCTACGCACCCTACGAAGAATAGGGCCCTTCACATCAGAAGATCACAGCGGCGCGGTCGATCACGGCCGCGCCGTTTGCGTTGGAGGGTGGCAAACATGAGGCGGCGCGGGCCATCGAGACCTTGATTTGCAGCGGCCCGAAGCATGACGAATAGTCTTAGCAACCGCCTGCCAGAGCAGGACCAATCACTTCTGTTCGCTTGCCCGCATCTGCTCGGCAAAAGGACGCAGGGCTTCGGACATGTCGTCGAGGCGTTTCTGCCACTCCGCGCCAGGCATGAAGGCGATCACCGGCTCATCCCCGGGCGAACCCGTCAGGTACTCTGGACTGCGCAGGCCCTCGGCGATCCCGGCTTCCAGCTTCTTGACGATGTCGTCCGGAACGCCCTTGGGGACCGCGAAGCCGCGTTCCGCCGTCGTCATGACCGGAAAGCCCGCCTCCTCTGCCGTCGGAACGCCCGGCAGCGATGGAAAGCGCTTCTTCGACAGGATCGCGATGACGCGAAGTGGCCCCTTGTTGGTGCCATGCAACTCGGGAATCTCGCTGACAGTGACCATCCCGACGTCCAGATGCCCGCCCAGGAGATCGGTCCGCTGTGCGGCCGTTCCTCTGTAGGAGATCTCGTTGGGCTCGACTTTCGCGGCTGCCGCAAGCATGCGAATGGCCAGATGACCGTTCGTGCCGGCACCATTGTGACCGAAGCTCACCGAGCCCGGCGTGTTGCGCAGTGCGGCAACGACATCCGGCAGATTGCTGAATCTGCTATCGGCAGGCACCACCATGACATTCGGATCTTCGACGACGCGAGCGACCAGCCGGATTTCATCCGTGGTGTATTGGGTTTTGCGGGTCATCGGCAGGAAGTTGTAGCCTGGCACGTTGACGACACCGATCGAATAGCCCTCGGGCGCCGCGCGCGCGATCGACGCAAACGCGATCTCTCCGCCGGCGCCGGGCTTGTTCAGGACGACGAACTTCGCCTTGCCGCCCAGCACACGCTCGACAAAGGGAAGGAGCTTGCGCGCCATGACATCGGTGCCGCCACCGGGCGCAAAGCCGACGACGACTTCGATCGGCTTGTCGTCGGGCCACGCGGCCCATGCCGACCCGCAGGCCGCGAAGCCAAAAGCCGTAGCGAGCGCGATGATTTTATTGTTCATGATTTCCAGCCCTGTTTTTGTTATTGGCCGATCGCGCCTCAGGCGCGCGATCAGCTTGGGACTCATCTAGCCGTCGGGATGACTGGAGGGCAACCGGCGAGGCACCACGGCCCGGCGCTGATGGTGGCGTTTTTGGTGGGTGTGCTGATGGCGCGGCGGTAGGCCCCTGACCTAGCTCCGCAAGTCGGAACCGCCGGCGCTCGCTTCTGGCAAGCTATGCTACCGCGACAGGCCACCCTGCCCCGCCTAATCGGCCGTGGACCCAATCCCGAAATCGTTGCAAAAAGGCGTCCTGAGGCGCCGGCAGCCGGTCTGCCAAGACTCTGGAAAACGTCGACTTTTGGAAGAATGGTCGGAGTGGCAGGATTCGAACCTGCGACCCCTGCGTCCCGAACGCAGTGAATATCTTCTAAGTTATTGATTTTTATCGAGGTGGCAGCGGTTACCGTCCCGTTTTGTTCACGGTCGTTTCACCCAATTCGTTGCGATTTCGTTGCGGCGTTCTCTGGGGGAACGGGGCACAAGTGTGCGC
This sequence comes from Bradyrhizobium sp. NBAIM03, assembly GCF_020194055.1. NCBI lineage: Bacteria > Pseudomonadati > Pseudomonadota > Alphaproteobacteria > Hyphomicrobiales > Nitrobacteraceae > Bradyrhizobium > Bradyrhizobium sp. NBAIM03. Next base: position 342,661 of record NZ_JADYVS010000004.1, read on the forward strand.
GCTGGTTTGAACTTGGATCTGCTGATTTAGCCGCGTTTGTCAGAATCACCGCCCATCGATGCCACCGGAGGCGCCCGTGATCACGAAAATGCGAAATCCGGGACTGCTAAAGGGGAGAAGCCAACGAATAGATCACTGAAGACGGTCCGTTCCGTGCGACTCAAACCGTCACATGTGTAGATCACGCGCTCTGGGGCCGGGTCGCGGGATCGTGGTCGAGTAGCTCGGCCATTTGGCTTTGCCCTCACAGATCCGGGCAGGCGGCTTTCCCGCACCCGGCTCTTCCCGAGGGTAACCCGCGTCATATCCGCGCCTGCGCCCATGTGCGAGTGATGCGTGGAGTTGGCAGGCGGAAGCGTGCCGTCAGGGTCTCGAACTCCGGCCAGCCCATGCGCCGACTTTTCTGGCTACGCCGTCTCAGACAACGCAGCCAGGTCCGACGCACTTCGCGGTAGAAGCCGTTGAGCGCTGGATAATTGTGCGGCCTGCCATAATAGCCATAGTGCCCGCGCAGAACGGCGGCGAACTACTCGTGCTGCGTGGCCAGTGGCGCGTGCATGAGCCGCCAGGCCTCCTGGCGCAACGCCGTCAGCTTGCGCGTCAGGCGTTTCCCTTCCGTCTTGTGCCTCACGATGAACCGGCCATCTCGGGTCCGCCCGCAGTAGTGGGTGAAGCCGAGGAAGGCGAAGGTCTCTGGCCGCCGCTCGCCCCGCCGCTGACGCGAGAGGGCCGCGAACCGGCCAAACTCGATCAGCCGCGTCTTGTCCTCATGGAGCGTCAGGCCGAAGCTGGCCAGCCGCGCCTTGAGGGCCAACAGCATTTCCCGCGCATCTGCCTTGTTCTCGAAGCCCATGACGAAGTCGTCCGCGTAGCGCACGATCACGATACGACCGCGTGCGTGGCGATGACGCCATTTCTGGGTCCAGAGATCGAGGATGTAGTGCAGGAAGATGTTGGCAGGAGCGGGCTGATGCCCGCCCCTTGCGGCGTGCCCCTGTCCGTCTCTTGCTTCTCGCCGCTCTCAAGAACGCCGGCTCGCAGCCACAGCCCGATGAGCTGCAAGATGCGAGGATCGGCGATCCTGTGCGCCAGCATCCGCAACAGCCACTCGTGGTCGACCGAGTCGAAGGAAGCGGCCACAGACTGCCCATCGCCAAGATATTCCGGCTTCGGTAACGATCACGCGCACGCGTCACGCTTTCGAAGGTCGGACGCTGGCCGTCATCAGTACCATCAGGCGGCGCGGCATCCACTTTCTCCTCACGGTTCTGCCGGATGGCAGTCGGTCGTTGATTCCGGCGAGCTGGACCGATTGGAAGGTGGAGCCGCTTGGAGGCACGCCGCCAATCGATGCCGATGACGCTGTCCACGATCTCGGCAGGCTCGGTGATTTGCTCCACTTGCGCAAGCTGGTCGACGCTCTTTGCATCCGGGGTGCCGAGTCGGCGCCGTGCAAGGAGAGCCGCCATGCAATTGAACCTGGACTTGTTCGATCAGCCCGAGGTTCCACCAAGCGCGCCAGTCGCGTGGGACCAAATCGACGAAGCCGCCCGCATCGCGGCAATCGAGCTTCTGGCGCGCCTCATGTCACGCCTGCTTCAGAGCGGCCCGGCGACGGAGGCAAGCGATGAATGAGCACGTCAAGATTACGTCAATTCATCTCTCTCGACAGGCCGTCGTCTATCTGCGCCAATCCAGCGCCGCACAGGTCGAGCACAACCGCGAATCGACCGAGCGGCAATATGCACTTGTCGGCAAAGCGCGCGACCTCGGCTGGCCCGATGACCGCATCATCGTTATCGACGAGGATCTTGGCCTCTCCGGTTCGGGCACGGTGGCGCGTTCGGGCTTTGCCCGCCTCACCGCCGAAGTGGCGCTCGCGCGCGTCGGACTGGTGCTCGGTCTCGAAGTCTCGCGGCTCGCGCGTAATAACGCCGAATGGTACCGCCTGATTGATCTGGCCGGATTCACCGACACGCTGATCGGCGATGCCGACGGCATTTATCATCCGGCCATGTTCAATGACCGTCTCTTGCTGGGGCTCAAAGGCACGATGAGCGAAGCCGAACTGCACGTGCTGCGGGCTCGCCTCAACGGTGGAATCCGCAACAAGGCGGCGCGCGGCGAACTGCGCCGCGGTCTGCCGGTCGGCTTCGTCTGGGGCGAGACTGATGGCGAGGTCCGCTTCCATCCCGATGAGGCTGTCGTTACCGCCATTCGCCATGTTTTTGCGCGCTTTGCCGAGATGGGATCGGCACGTCGCGTTTGGCTCTGGTTTCGGTCCGAGGGGCTCACGTTCCCGCTGCAGCTGCACGCCCGCGCCGAGATCCGCTGGGTCGAGGCCAGTTACACCGCCATCCACCAGGTCTTGACCAATCCCGTCTATGCCGGCGCCTATGTCTATGGCAAAACGCGCCATGAGACGATTCTCGATGGCACTGGCGCGCGCAAGCAGCGGATTCGATTCTTGCCGCGTTCCCAATGGCAGGTTCTCATCCCCGAGCATCATCCAGGCTTCATCGATTGGCAGACCTATGAAGCAAATCAGCAACGTCTCGCCGCGAACACGCGACCTCAGCCGCACAAGGGCGGCGGTGCCGTGAGAGAGGGTGGCGCCCTCCTGCAAGGTCTTGCCAGTTGCGGCCATTGCGGCCGCCGCCTGCACACCCACTATCGCGGACGCAATGCTTCGCCAGGCTATCACTGTGCTGGCAAAGTGCTGGTCGAGAACCGAGGCGTCTACTGCCTCAATATCGGCGGCGTTCAAATCGACCACGCCATCACCCAAGCGTTCATCGCCGCCTTAGAACCCGCAAAGCTGACCGCGACACTCACCGCCGCGGAACGGCTTGAGGCGGATCGCGAGGCGGGGCTCAAGCAATGGCGACTTGCCGCGGAACGCGCCAGCTACGAAGCCCGGCGTGCAGAACGGCGCTATCGCGCCGTCGATCCCGATAACCGTCTCGTCGCGCGCGGTTCTCGAGCGAGAGTGGGAAGCGTGCCTGAAGGCGCTGGAGGCCGCCAAGGCCGATCTTGCGCGTCGTGAGGCTGCTCGCCCCCATACGATCAGCCAACAGGAGCGTGACCGCCTGCTCGCGCTCGGACCTGATCTCGTCTCCGTCTGGAACGCAAGCACGACGACGCCGCGCGACCGGAAAGAGTTGCTGCGGACGCTCCTCGACGAGGTCATCGTCAAAGTCGATCGCGAGGCCTTTGCCGCCCATTTGACGCTGCGCTGGAAGGGCGGCGCGCTGACCGAGATTGATCTCGGCCTGCCCCGATCGCGGCCAGCGACGATCCGCACCGACGAGGATACAGTTGCGCTCCTGCGACGACTGGCAGTGCATTATCCCGATGCCGTGATCGCCGGCATCCTCAACCGGCAGAGCCGCACAACGGCCTACGGCCACCGCTCGACCGCAACCGCGTCGGTAATTTACGCCGGCACTGGAAGATCCCAGGCTTCCAAGATAAACCGCAAGCCGCCGGCCCGATCTTTTGACCATCAAGCAAGCCGCCGCCGCGCTTGGTGTCGCTCCCTCGACGATCCATCGTTTGCTCAACGACGGCATTATCGCCGGCGAGCAGCTCACGCCAGGCGCTCCCTGGCGCATTCGCCTGACCGATGAACTCAAGGCCCGCTTCAACAGTGAAACGTCCGACGACTTTCTGCCGATGCGCGAGGCTATGCGGGCGCTCGGGGTCTCGCGCCAAACCGTCTTGCAGCGAGTCAAGCGCGGCGAACTCGAAGCCGTGCACGTTGTGCGCGGGAAGCAAAAAGGACTCCGCATCAAGGTCTTAGCCCCGCAAGCCGGCCTTTTCGACCAAACCGCATGAACCAGGGGGTATTATGAAGCCACGTCCAAGAAGCTGCGTATGTCGGCATCGAGCACCCAGTTCACGTGCTGGCTCATGATCGCCGTATGCAGAGCATCAAGCACCATGTGAGGATTCCGCCCCGGCCGGAAGCCATAGGAGAACCCGAGGAAGTCGGCCTCGTAGACGGCGCTCAGCACCTCGGCCACCGCGCTTTGGACAATCTTGTCCTCTAGCGCCGGCACGCCGAGAGGCCGCTTACTGCCATCGGCTTTGGGGATGTAGACGCGCCGCACCGGCTGTGGCCGGTAACGACCGGAGTGGACCCGTCCGCAGAGGTCGCGGAGGTTATCCGTCAGCCTCTCTTCGTACTTCGCCACCGTCACCTCATCGACCCCCGCGCTGGCCTGCCGCTTTTGTCGTCGAAACGCCCGAAGAAGAGCGTCGTCATCGACATGGTGCAGCAGGGCCGTGAACCGGGTTTGGACAGCTTGCTTGGCTGCCGCGCTCACCCGCTTGAGGTTCGGCGGCAAGGTAACCCGGCTCTGTGTCCGGACCTTGGCCTCCTCGCGCAGGCTCCCCTCGGGCTGGTCCCTTCCCTCCATGCGTCTCGTTACCTTCGACGACTTCACAGGTAGTATGGACCAGTCCGACTCCCGACCTCAGCTCGGACAACGGCTCTGGCAGTGCCTTGCCGCTGTCCCCCGCTGGAGATCAATCCAGCGGACCCGGTCGGGCCTCTCATGTTCCGATGATTGCCTTCCGTGCGTGATGCGGCCATCGACCCCGACGGAGCGGCATCGTCTCGCGTATCGACGATGCTCATGCAGCCTTCGTGCTTAGGGAACACACTCGGCCTCCGCGAACATCCACCTTTCGAGGCTCATTCCCGCACCCCGCACGACTCCTGTCTACACTTCGGACTCCAGCGTTGCCGCGACGCCCGCAAGACTCGGTCCCGGCTTGCCTGCTACGGCTTTGGCCGGATGGGACTTGCACCCACAAGCAATCATCAGCTTGGCATGACGTACTCCCTGAGCGTGGTGTAACTGGCGGTGGGATACCGCGTTCGCCGGCAAGAGCCGGACTAGTCAGCTGGCGATAGCCGGGAGGCTGACGGTTGGATCATTACTCAACGGCGCGATGGTTTCCAGCGTCATGTAGCGGGCCCGCTGAACCGCCCACTCGTCGTTCTGCTCGAGAAGGATCGCGCCGACCAGGCGAACGATGGCGTCTTCATTTGGGAAGATGCCAACCACCTCGGTCCGCCGCTTGATCTCGCCGTTGAGGCGCTCGATCGGATTGGTAACCGGTATGAGATGTCTCGGTGCCAACGTTCCCGCTGCGGTGTTCTACATCGTGGCGTATGGTGCGACCATCGGGACAGAGGCACCGGGAGCACGAAGTGCGGGCAGGCCGATGTTATTCGATGAGCCGAGAGCTCGAGTTAGTAGCTGGCCGCCTCTGCGACTCGCCCGGTTGCGCTGGGAGCGCGAATCCGTAGTTGTCGTGTCGCCCGCAGCTCCCGTCATTATGTCTGGCAGGAGGTGCGAATGCGACGGGTGATTGGCATCGACGTCCACCGAACTTTCGGCGAGGTGGTGTTTTGGGAGGACGGCAGGCTCCGACATGCGGGCCGCATCGATATGACGCGGACTGCGCTGGAGGGATTTGGCAAGACCCTGCTGGCCAGTGATGAGGTGGTGCTCGAAGCGACTGCCAACAGCATGGCGGTGTCGCGGGTTCTGGCGCCGTTCGTGGCACGGGTGATTATCGCCAATCCGCTGCAGGTGAAGGCGATCGCCCAGGCTCACGTTAAGACCGACAAGATCGATGCCGGCACGCTCGCCAGTCTGCAGGCGGCCGGGTACCTGCCGCAGATCTGGACGCCTGACGCGGAGACCGAACGCAAGCGTCGGCTGGTGGCGCGGCGCTACCAGGTCGTGCGGCATCGCACGCGGCTCAAGAACGAGGTGCATTCGATCCTGCACGCGCACCTAATCCCGAAGTGCCCGCATGCCGATCTTTTCAACGCCCGCGGCCGGGCGTGGTTGGCCGCCCAACAGCTGCCGCACGATGAGCGCGCGGCCATCGATCGGCATGTCCGTGAGCTTGACCGGCTGGCGGAAGACCTGGCTCTGCTCGACCGTGAGATCGCTCAGGACGCCATCGACGACCTCGCGGTCAACAGATTGATGACGATCACCGGCGTCAATCTGGCGGTCGCCGCCGGCATCGTGGCGGCGATCGGCGACATCAGCCGGTTCGACAGCCCGCAGAAGCTGGTGAGCTATTTCGGGCTGAACCCGCGGGTGCGGCAGTCGGGACTGGGAGCCGCCCATCACGGTCGCATCAGCAAGATCGGCCGCAGTCACGCGCGCGCCATGCTGGTCGAGGCCGCCTGGGCCGCGGCCAAGGCGCCCGGTCCACTGCATGCTTTTTTCGTGCGGATTCGCGCCCGGCGTGGCCATCAGGTCGCCGCGGTGGCCGTGGCTCGCAAGCTCACGGTGCTCTGCTGGCATTTGTTGACGAAGGGCGAAGATTAGCTGTGGGCGCGTCCGGCGCTGGTCGCCAACAAGACCCGCGCAATGCAACTTCAAGCTGGACATCCGCAACAGAAGGGCAGCCGGCTGCGGACCAGCCTATGCCTACAACATCAAGGCGCTGCGCGACCGTGAGATGTTGATTGCCGCCCAGGCGGAGCGAAACTACGAACAATTGGTGTCGCAATGGAAACCGCGGCGGCCAAAACCTGGCGCGCGGGCGCCTCAGCTCGGCAGGACAAAATAGGCAGTCCGGTGACGCTTTCAGCCGACGCGTCACGCTTCGCCACGAGGTCGCCCGCGCCGGACAACCATAACCGCCGCTGACGGCAGTGCCAGCCAGGAATGCAGTCCCGTTCCACGCCAGCATGCCGCCGTGCTCGGGCCGGTCAAGGCCAAGCCGTGCGGTGGCCGCAAACGCGGCCAGCCTTGACCGACCCTGCGCGCGGCGGCTGCGAGATCGGTGACCGGGACGGAAGAATGGCCCGCGCCGCGGCCGAACAAAAGAATGGACGCGATTTCCGCATAGTCATCGGGGCGATCATTTAAAAATCGCTTGTCCATCTCATCCGTCGAATGCAGCTTGGCACGGTGCTGAGGCGGGAAGCTCATATAGGCGAGCACGTCTGGCTCGGCCTCATCCATGAAGGCGGCGAGCTTTGGCAGTTTGGGACGGAGCTGGTCGGCGACCTTGCGCCACTGAGCCCTGGCCGCTTCGGCATCGTCCTGGGCAAAGGCGGTGGCGATGAAGGCGGAGACGACGCGTCTTCCGCTCTTGCCGGCATGGGCCAGGACGTTGCGCATGAAGTGGACGCGGGCGTCGTTGAACAAGTGGTTCACCGAATCCGCTCGATGCAGCGACCGGCCCATTCATGCCTTCACATCAACCCGGCACTCCGCGCGATGCCGACGGAGACGCGTCGAGGGAGGCGATCAAGCACAAAAGAAGCGCAACAAGAGCGGCTGCCAGCCGCTTGAGGTTGATGGCGGCGGCCGTCAGATAGGCCTGGATCTTCATGTTCGGTAGACCACGCCGTATGGCGCGCGCCAGCCCATGCCAGGTCTTGGCTTCGCCATGGAAGCCCTCTGAACGCCAGCGATGACGCTGATAGAGCCGTCGATCCTGCCAGCTCCATCGTTCGCGACGGCGCCGGGCGCGGAGCAGTGCCGGATAATCGTTCCCTACAACAACTGCCTTATTAACTCGCCCCTTCGATAGGCAATCACCCTTGAGCGGACACCGGGCACAATCCTTTGCCTTTGAGTAAAAGAAACGGCCGTGCTTGATGGGTCGCGCGGGCCGCAAGACACGTCCTCGCGGGCACTTCAGGATGTCGTGCTTGGCGTCGTACCGGAAGCGCCTGAGCGGTACGCGACTCTTGATCGGTTCAGCTTTAGCTGGGATCAGGGCATCGATGCCGCGCCGTTCGAGAGCACCGTATACTTTAGCGTAGGCATAGCCGGCATCGGCGGTGACCGTTTTGATGTCAATGCCTGTAATCGCTTCAACCTCGTCGACTTGCGGCTCGATCATCTCGCCTTCGTTCGTTTGTCCAGTTGTGACCGCGACGTCCAAAATGACTCCGACCTTGTCATCGACGGCCGTGTGCTGCTTGTAAGAGGGCTCCAGCCGCCGGTTGCGGGCATTCGTGGCCATCGTCGCATCGGGGTCGGTCGTGCAGACCTTCTTGTACTTGCCACTCTGTCGGCCCGTTTTCTCAGCCTCGCTTTCATCCTCGTTTTGATTTTCGCTCAGGACATCCACCACATGCTGCTCGGTGAGGCTGTCCCAACTCACATTGGCGCGGATCAGCGACGCATCGATGTGGACCACCTCCGCAGTGGCGATCTTGGCCTTCAGGCAGGCCTCGACCGTGCGCTTGAAGATCCTACGGAACCGCTCTTCGCCCCAGCGCTGGCGAATGCGCGTCAGGCTTGAATGGTGCGGTAGTTGCTCATGCAGGCCATAACCGACAAACCAGCGGATCGCGATGTTGACCTGAGCTTCACGCATCAGCTTGCGATCGTGCACGATGCCGCTGAGCAGACCGGCGAGCATCAGCCGTACCGCCGCTTCGGGATCGATGCCGGGCCGGCCGTCATTCGCGCAGTAACAGTCGGTGACCTCTTGCCTTAGCCAAGTCAGGTCGAGCACACGATCGACCCGCGCCAGCACGTGCTCGTCTGGGACGAGTTGTTTGAGCGAGCCGGTGATGAAGAGCTCAAGCTGATCCCGCTCCTTGCGCCCCAGCATCTCGTTTGCTCCGCCGATCGCGAATCGCCGACAAGAATGGAATCAGTCAATTCGGACTTTTTCAACGATCCCACGCGGCAGCGCTGCCAGGCGGTGTTGAGCACCTTGCTGACGGCGGCCTTGATGCCCTCATGCGCATCGGAGATCACGAGCTTGACGCCACGAAGCCCGCGCCGAGCGAGCTTGAGCAAGAACGCGGTCCAGAACGTCTCGGCCTCCGAGGGACCGATGTCCATGCCGAGAACTTCACGCCGGCCGTAGTCGTCCGTGAAGAGTGGCTAAGCGATTGAGCTAGAATCGCATTTGTCGTTGTGGACTGTTTTGCGTTTGCAGGGGTTTGATGCTTCGGGCGTCGGAACCTTGCAATTTCATTTTCAGGATTCGGTCGAATCGCCAACCATGATTCCGTCATCGCATCGGAGGTGGCGATGCGACCGAAGAAGCACAGGACGACGGGATCGGGCGATCTGTTCCGGGCCAGGCTGGACCAAATCATCAATATGAAGCACGAGCTGGTTCAGCTCGCCGGCAAGGTCGATTGGGACTGGATCGACGGCGAGATCGCGCCGCTCTACAGCGAGAATGGTCGGCCCGGGATCGCGAGCCGCTTCATGATCGGGCTGTTGCTGCTCAAGCACATTTACGGGCTGTCCGATGAGGGGGGTGTGCGAGCGCTGGGTCCACGACCCATATTTCCAGTACTTTACCGGCGAAGAGTTCTTCCAGCACGCATTCCCGCAGGAGCGCTCGGACCTGAGCCACTGGCGCAAGCGGCTCGGCGACAAGCTGGAGCTGTTGCTGGCCGAGAGCTTGCGGGTGGCACACGAGGCCGGCGCGTTGCGCAGCCAGGACCTCAAGCGGGTCACGGTCGGTCGAGTAGCCCCCGGGGAATTGCACCCCGAGGCTCTCACGAAACCGGACGTGAACCTCTCGATTCATCCGGCTTCTATCTTCCAGCCGCAGGTCGAATGCCGACTCGCCACAAATAGAGTAGGTTCGGATCGCGCTGTGCGAGCCGTCCCAACCAATATACTGAGGCGACTTTCCGGCCTTTCAACCGCTTGTATTTCCGCCTCGTCCAGCGGGCGAGCGCGTCGTTTACGTGACGAAGGACGTTGACACATTCCGTCCGGTAAAACCGTCCGTAATAGTTCAGCCATCCTTGCACGACAGGATCAATCAGCTTGGCGAGTTCTTCAAGACTCCAGTGGTTTCGCGTCGAACCCAGTCGCCATGAGCGAATGGTTTGTCGGATTCCTTTGGCAGCCTTGTTGCTGATTGCCGGGAGGAAGTTGAGGAACTTCTCGCCCTTTCGATCGCGAGCGCTGCGCGGCTGGAAGGTGTAGCCAAGGAAGTCGAACGAGATGTGTTCGCATTCCTCTCTCCGTTTATTATCCTTGCAGTAGACGATCCGGGTTTTCTCCGGATGGAGCTCCAGACCGCATTCCGCAAGACGTTTTCGGATCGCCTCCATCACGGTTCGAGCCTCGCTTTCAGTTCTGCAATGGACTATCGCCTCGTCAGCGTATCTTTCGAAACACAAACAAGGGAAGGTCCGCTGCATCCAGTGATCGAATGCATAGTGCAGAACCAAATTTGCGAGCAGCGGTGAAACCACCGAACCCTGAGGGGTTCCGCGTGTTCTCTCCACAGGGATTCCGTCTTCTTTCTCCACGGGAGCTTGCAGCCACCGCTTTACCGTAGAGACGAATCCAACTCAGTTCCGTGTGGTGGGCGACGGCCTTTTCGATCAGGTGCCAAGGAATCGAGTCGAAGAACGACTTGATATCAAGGTCGATAACCCAGTCGAATTTCCAGCAACGCTTTCGCGCTGTCCCCACTGCGTCAAGCGCCGAACGGCCGGGCCCATAGCCGTAGGAGTCCGGATGGAATATTCGTTCCATCGTCGGCTCCATAACCATCTTTGCAACCGTCTGAGCCACGCGGTCAGCTATAGAGGGTATTCCTAACGGACGCTTCCCTCCATTAGCCTTGGGAATTTCCACGAGACGGACGGGAGGCGGAAAGTATGTCCCCGACGACATTCATTCCAGATCTTGTAGAGGTTTCTCTTCAAGTCCTTTTCGAATTCCTCGATGGAGACCCCGTCCACACCCGCTGACCCGCGGTTCGCTTTCACCTGTTTCCAAGCTTCCCAAACGAGATGTTTGGGGATCTGATACGACTTTGCCTCAGTCATCGGCTCCTCCCGTTTCCGGTTGGCTTGTGACTTTGGCTGGAAGATCGGGTCCCTTCGCTCCGCCCGTATTACCGGGCCTCATCACTATTACGAACCCGTCCGCCCCTGCGTCGCGCATTGGTACTCTGCCCTCGGCGGGTCCGCCGCCTTTGGGGTCTCCCTTGGCATCGCGACGCAGGTTCCCATGTTCCGCGCAAGAGCCTGCCATCGGGATCGCGCCGCCTCTACACCGGTTGCCGCCGGCCAATACACAGGCTCTCGTCGCGCTTGATCCCAGGAGGTGGTATCGCCCCTGGTTTCGACAACATCTGAACTGTACTTTCGATGCATCATCGGCGGTTTACTTGCGTTCGTCTTCCCGTGGCTCACCTGACAGGCTGATTGCCCGCCTTTTCCAGCAACGCTCACCACCTCAGCCATTGAGCTAAAGCAGCTTGTGGCGGTTTGGACTCTGATCCTGCAATCCGAGTCCGAGGGGCCTGCCCTCATCTCTTGCGCAGCAAGGCTGCTCGGAAGATGGTCTACATACTCAACCTCCTTCTTCGCGCCGTCATGGCGCACATACCACCGTGCAGCCGAAGGCCATCACCTTCCCGACCGATGCCAAGCTGCTGCACGCGGCAATCAAGGGGCTCAACCGCCTGGCGAGGAAGCACGGGGTCAAGCTGCGGCAGTCCTATCTTCGCATTGCCAAGACCGCGGCGATGATTGCGGGACGCTACGGCCATGCCAAGCAATTCAAGCGGCATCAGCGGCAGTTGCGCATCCTGCGCAGCCGACTGGGCCGGATCATCCGCGATATCCGCCGCAAGATCGAAGGTCAGGCTGTGCTTGAGAACACGTTCGCCCTCCCGCTCAGCCAGGCCTCGCAGATCCGCTCGCAGCAGCAGCGCCAGCGCGGCTTCAAGCTTTATTCCTTCCACGCCCCGGAGGTGGAGTGCATCGGCAAGGGCAAAGCAGCCGCGCCTTACGAGTTCGGCGTCAAAGCCTCCATCGTCACCAACAACGGCCGTTCTCCCGGGGGCCTGTTCGTGCTGCAGGCCAGGGCGCTACCCGATAACCCGTACGACGGTCACACCTTGCGGGACGTCATCGACCGCACCGAGACACTCACCGGCTGCGCGATCGAGCGGGCCTATGTCGACAAGGGATACCGCGGCCACGACGCACAAAATCCCCGACGGACCTTCATCTCCGGCCAGAAGCGCGGCGTCTTCGGTGTCATCAAGCGCGAGCTGCGCCGCCGCTCCGCCATCGAACCCATCACCGGACACCTGAAGGCCGATGGTCACCTCGGCCGCTGCTACCTCAAAGGCCGCGCCGGCAATGCGGCTAACGTCATCCTCTCAGCCGTGGGCCACAACTTCCGCCGCATCCTCGCCTGGCTCAGAGAACTCTTGTGCCTCATCCGCTCCAGCTATGGCGCACGTTCGGCCGTCCCGCCGCGCTCAATTCGCCTTCTTAACGGACGACCAGATAGGGATGGTTGTTTGCAATCGCATTCGAAGCCGCCCCGGTGAGGGCTGTCGCGCAATCTGGACGCAACGCATCCAGCGGAATGTCCCAACGGGCCTCGCCCAGCCAGTTCTGAGCATAGCGACCGGTGCGCGAAACGGCAAACGCGCCATTGTTACACCTGAGCAGCACAAGATGATCGGCAAGCCGCCCGAGGCTCCCCAGTAGCACATTTTCGTAGCGGGGAAGCGTTTCGCCGGGCTTGAGCGCAACCTGCCACTTGCGCCGCAGGACCGGCATGTCATTGATCAGCCTCGTATCTGATTCCGCGGATTGCTCGTTGGCAGCACGCATCACACGCCCCACTCACCTAAGCTTCCTGCCCGGGCGGCATCAAATCCAGCTTGGCTTAATTCGCTCTTAAAAAGACGAGACGGTCGCGTTCGGCCCCTGCTGATCGATGCCGTTGCCTGAAACATCTGGCGCGACCGTCTTCAAGACTCATAACGCAGAAAATCCGCGGCGGTAGTGCATAATTCAACGAAAAGCGTTTGCCAGCGCCACTGGAACGACGAGAATCTTCGAACGAATGATTTGAGCCTCACGTATTCTACGAAGTAGCGCTCGTCAGTTGCGCGCGAAATTTTTTGTCGGATGTCCGATTTGTACGACTACCATTTGCCGACGGCGCAGGCGCCAGCAAATCCTCAATGTTAATTGTGCTTGAAGGACCGTCCCAGAGAGATGCGTGATAACTAAGCGCATGTTAAAGAAATGTGACGACTGCCGGCGCGAGGAGGCCACGCATGAAAAAGAGTGATTTGACTCTCGGAATGCGGTGCTGGTTTTCGCCGTCTTGAGCTTACGTCTGAACGTGGCATCCAAGGAAACTACCACTGCCCTGCTTGCGGCACACTGATCGAGGAGCTCGGAGCGGCCCACCTCGTGCTTTATCGCTTGACCGTACAGCCTTCCATTAAAGCAATCCGCAATCAATAATTCGTCGCGGCGGCCCAGGAGCTTTAGTGGGTTCGCTCAATTTTGGTATCTGACAGCGAGATCAGCGCGCCCCTTCCTTGAAGCCACAAACAGCATCCTTGCCGACCTTCAATGGTGGCGCCGTGACCGACTTGCTTGCGGGCTCTCCTGCAAATTGCATCGCCTCCCCCGTTAACGGATTGCCGAGCAGGCGCAAGTAGTTCGTCTGCCACGTTCCATGAAAGGCAAAAAATTCGCATGATAAACAATCTGGCCGGCGTCGGTATCTTCAAAGTAGACACGGACCTGCATGTAGTGCCGTCCGTCTCGAACTTCGCCGTCAAGAGAGACTGTCAGCGCGGTTCCTCTTATTGCGCGTACAGGGACCCTTGTCTCACACAGAGGCAGTTTTCTGAGCAAGCGCCAAAAGCTTGAGCTTGGCTCCAGCTGCCGGAAGCTGATTCACCGGCCTGAATGCGGCAGGCGTTGCGCTGCCGACATCGACTTCGGGCGAATATATCGAAGATCTATCGTCAACGCGTATTGCGGGCATCCAACCACAGCGCGCACAAGAACGTAAACGGAGTTCTGCTGCTGCCGAAGCTGCATCTCTGGGATTTCGCGATGAGCGATGGCATCCCCTTTGATCGGCAATCCATAGACCAACTATCCGCTTCGGAAGGACTCTCTACCACTGCGTATTGCACGGTGGACAACGAGGGCATCCGTCGCATCGGGCGACGTTGTTGCGTCGGATTCGGCCGAAGGCAGCGCGCGCACGCCGCCGCCTTCGCGCGTTCAGGCCGGCGCACGTTAGCCTCCTCCCGCAGCGTCGCTGCCGTAGCGGCTGGTCGAGGTCCGGTAGTACTGAGCGCGGATGGCGGCCATGGCCTCGATCAACGGTCCCCAGGGCGCGGGAAAGCGTTCTTTCGCTATCACCCGATCCAGCATGCGCGTATGGCCGGCCAGCTCGTCGTTGAGGAACTCCACCACAGGCATAGCCGGATAGCGCTGCAGCAGCAGGATCGCCGCGTTGTCGGCCTCGTCGGCCGACCTGTCCATGTCGCGTCCATGCAGATCGTTCTGCAGGCGCCCTATCGCGGAGATGAGCCGCAGGACCTGGCGAAACGCCGGACGCGCGCGCAAGGTCGCCATGTCCAGTCCCCACAGCAACGACAGGCAACAGAACACGTTCGCGTAGGCGATCGAATCGATGCCGTTGTGCAGGTACTCGGCGTAGGACCAGCGTTCCGCCCCCACCGCCTGCGCGTGTCCGGCGCGCAGCGCCGCGCAGTAGCACCGGGTATCGTCGAGAAGCTGAGCATAGTCGCGACGATCGTAGGCGAGCGCGGCCAGCGAAGCGCGCAGCACAGCGCAGCCCTCGAATCCGGGGAGCGCGCACGGCACGCCCTGCCCCAGTGCCTGCTCCACCGCGGCGAGCTGCTCCGGCGCGATCAGGCCAAGGTCGTTGCAATCGTCGAGCCAGAACAGCATCGCCAGTTCGCGATAGAACGCCACGGTCAGCGTTTCATCCTGCGGATCGCGGCCGGTGCGGGCGCTGATATCGTGCAGGCTCGGAAGGATGCGCTGCAGGATGTACTGGCCGCCCCTGACCGCTTCCACGCCGTGCTCGTCGGCGAACCCGGTCAGGGAACGCCCCCACTCCAGCACCTCCTGCAGCGCGCGTTCGGTCTGAATCATGGCGCCGCTCCTGTTCCCTCGGCCAGGACGCGCCGCTCCCAACCAAGTGCCAGCCACAACCCGGCGAGTTCGGCCACGCGCACGACCCGGGTGGGGCAATACAGTTCCTTGCCGATCCACAGCGGAGTCTGCGGCAATGCATGCGCCGCATGGCGGGCGAGCATCCACTCCAGCGCACGCGCCACCGCCTGCGCAATGCGCCGCCGCCCTGTCGGCTCTTCGCTCCCGTCCATCACGTGCAACGCGAACAGCGCATAGGCAGTTTCCTCGAATGTGGACGCGCGACCGGCGCCCCAGCCGCCGTCGTCGCGCTGCGCCTGCAGCAGCGCCGCCAGCGCGCGCTCGTCGCGCCACTGGGGCTTGCCTTGCGCCAGCGCTGCGACCGCATGCGCGGTGGGATACAGCCACGAAACGTGCCATTTTTCGTTGTCCCAGAGACCGTGCGGGTTGCGATTGGCCTCGACGTAGGCGCTGGTGCCGGCGGCGGGCTTTCCCAACAGTCGCAACGCATGCAGGGCATGGATGTTGGTCGACACCGAGGCATTGCGCTCGCCGGGGAAGGTGACGAACAGCTCGCCGATTTCGAAATGGCGCAACGCATCGGCCGCCCGGTCGCGGCCTGCAAGGCGCAGGACGCACAACGCAACGGCGGTGTCGTCCGCATCTGCCGCGAAGTGCACGGCCGGGCCCAGACCGCGCACGCCCAGGCGGGCGTCGAGCTGCGCGATGATCACGCGCACCGCCCCGGCGAGCGCGGGATGCGCGAACAGACCGGCCAGATGCAAGGTGTATAGCGACCAGCATGGCTCGAACACATTGATCGGCCAGACGTTGGGAACGACACCTTCGATGCCGCTGCGCGTTGCTCGCGATGCCGCCTGCAGATACGCGTCGGCGCGCCCGACCTGCGGCGTGCTCCCCTGTGTCACGGCGTGCGCACGCCACGCGGCAGTGGCCGCGGGACTGATGCCGATGCTGCCGTCATCATCCGGCCATGCGGTGGTCGGCGACGTCCCCCAGGCTTCCCAGGAGTGCAGCAACGGATGGCCGCTCGGCAACGTCGCCACGGCCCCCCGCTTGACCCGCGCTTGCCGCAACGGCAACAGCGCCGGGTGGCGCGGAAACGCCACGCCGCCCGGCAAGGATGCGGCCTCGTCGCAAAACCGCGGTAGGATCAGCTCCGCGCCGATCGGCGCGTCGTCCGGCACCGCACGTGCATAGGGATCGGGCTGGCGCTGGAGGAACCGCGTTGCAGCCTGGACAGCGTCGGCAGCGCCGGGAAGAGAATCGACACGCTGCAATGCCAGCAACGCCGCCCATGTCGGCGCATGACGGAACAGCGGGAAGTCTGCGCTTCCCCATCCGCCATCGGCCTGTTGCTGTGCGATGAGCCACGCGTATGCGTCCTGCCGACCGATGACGTTGCCATGGAACTGCAGAGTTCGCGCCGTGTCGTAGACGGATGGACCGACGCTGCCGCCATCGCGCATCTCGCTCAGCAGGTGGCGCAATTCGGAAAGGATCTGTTCAGCCAGCGCGTTCACGCGGGATGTTCCTTCTGCAGACGGTTGACGGGAACCAGGATCGGGCAGACGCCGCGCACGTCGCCGCAGGCCCGTCGCGGCCATGCTGGGCAACCGCTGCGCTCAGCGCCACGGATTCGGACAACATGCACCGCTGCCGCAGGCCGATCGCAGCGGCCCAGGGGCGACTCCATGTGGACCGGCGCGCTCATGCGCATGGCGCGTGCTTGAACAGATAGGCGTCGGCCCGCTGCAGGATCTGCGCCAACCGTTCCGCACGCGGCCCCAACGGGGCGACGGCCTCCCCGGCGTCGCGCAACAGATCCATCACGAACTGCCGCGCTGCCTGCAGCCCCATGATCGACGCGCAGGTCGGCTTCCGCGCCGCCGCGTCCTTGCCGGGGGTCTTGCCCAGCGTCGCGGTATCTACTGTCGCGTCGAGAATGTCGTCGATCACCTGCAACGCCAGGCCGAAATGGGCGCTGTAGCGATCGAGCGCACAGTACATCGCAGCGTGCGCGGCATCCTCCGCAATGGCGCATAGCGCGCCCATGCGAACGGATGCGCGCACTAGCGCTCCGCACTTCATCCGGTGCATCACCAGGATCCTGTCCAGCTCGACGTGCTTTCCAACCAGCGACAGATCCATGGCCTGCCCGCCCGCGGCCCCCTCGGCGGACACCGCCTGCGCCAGTTCGCGCACGAGCGCAATACGGTTGTCGCCCGGCGCATCCAGGCTCGCCAGGGTCAGGAAGGCGTGCGCCTGCAGCGCATCGCCCACCAAGATCGCGGTGGCTTCGCCGAACTTGACGTGCACGGTCGGAAGGCCGCGGCGAAGCACGTCGTCGTCCATCGCAGGCAGATCGTCGTGGACCAACGTACAGGCGTGCATCATCTCGATGGCGGCGCCGACTTCGTCGAGCATGTGCGCCGGCGTGTCGGCCAGTGCGCCGGCAGCCAAACAGAGCAAGGCGCGGGTGCGCTTGCCGCCATGCAAGGTGGCGTAGCGCATCGCCGCCATCAGCTCGGTCTCACCGTCGTCTTCGGCGCAGAGAAGACGCGCCAGCGCCTGTTCGACCCGCTTTGCGCCGTCCTGCATCCAAATCTCGGGCAGCAGCCTGCCGGATGCGCCGCGCGCCTGCGCGCCCGATCCGCCGTTCGCGGAAACGCCAGCTCGGTCGTCGTGTGGCGTGGAACCGGTCTGCATGTTGTTCATGTCCTTGTACCTGCCAGGAGACGGCCACGGCGAGCCGCGAGCCGCCGCGGTGTTGCCGGCCTCGCACCGAGCGCGCGCGCCGAGTGGAGCAATGCCGCGTGTCGCCGGCGCCGCTGCCTCACCACACGGGGCATGCGATGCCAGCTCATGAGAATCCGATGCGGATAGTCATGGACGGATGCGCGGTCGGGTAATAGCGCCGGCCTTTTTCGACGCCGCTCAGCAACCGCGGCCGCACCCCGGCCTCGTGCATGGTCAGCGCCAAGGCGATACAGAACTGCACCAGTTCCAGCCATGCCAGGTGGTAGCCCATGCAGACGTGTGGGCCGGTACCGAACTGCAGCATGTCCACCGGCCGGATCGGCTCGGTGCGTTGCAGCCACCGCGCCAGCCGAAACTGATCAGGCGCCTCGTGCAGCAGCGCCGAGGTCGAGAAATGCAGCAGCGGGATGCACAGATCGGTGCCCGCGGGAATGCGCCGTTGGCCGAGTCGCAATTCACGCAATGCGCGACGCACCAGGAGCGGCGTCGCCGGATGCACGCGCAGCGTCTCGCGGAACAGCGCCTCGGCGACCGGACACTGCGCCAGGTCCGCGTGCCGGGTCGGCACCGCGCCTACGCGTTGCGCCTCCTCGACCAGCGCGTCCCACAGCCCAGGCTGCCGCGCCAGCTCGATCACCATCCAGGCCATCGTCGAGGCGGTGGTGTCGTGACCACCAAGCAGCAGCAAGCGGATATTGGCGATCAGGACGTCATCGGAAAGCGCATCGTCGCTGCGATCGAAGGCGCTCACCATGTCGTTGATCAACCCGGTGCGCGCGGCATGTTCGCGCGCGGCGCGGACGAACTCGCGCAACCGCGCATCGATCCAGTCGCGGGCGGCGCGGCCGCGCCGCAAGGGCAGTCCGGGCAGGTCGACCGGGGGCGCGACGACCAACTGCAGCAGTTGCCGGTACTTGCGATGCCATCCCGGCAGGTCCTGCGCGGGGATTCCCATGAGACTGAAGATGAGCTTGAGCATCAGATCGCCGGTTTCGCGCAGGATGGTGACGTCGCCCCGGTCGCGCCATCTCTGCACGCGCGCCCGGATGACGGGCGCGAACAGCTCGCCGATGCCGGCCTGGGTCAGCCCCTTGGGCAGAAGCGCCGCCTGGATCGCATCGCGCGCCTGCCGGTGCGCGATGCCATCCTGGGCGACCAACGTTCCGCCAAACAATTCGGGCGCGATGTCTTCGATGAGCGCCGAGGACACGTCCTTGTGCCGGAGCACTGCGAGAGCATCCGGATCCAGACTGGTCATCAGGTGTCCGGCAGGGCCGAAATCTAGCCAGAAGTGGCTGCCCAGCGTCCGTTCCGCGCGCCGCAGCAGGCGCGGCAGGTCGCAGACGACGGCGGGAAGATGCCCGACCAAGGGAAAAGCGCCGGGCACGACCGGGATGTCGTGCCGCAGCCGATGCCGACGGTTCAGCGGGTTGAGCAGCATGTCCATCAGCAGCGCGGCGCCGCGTCCGCTTCGGCGGTCTCGCCGGCAGGCCGCGCGGCGCGGCTGTTGCCACCGTCGGCGTATGTCGGCACATGCGCCAGCATGCCGCCGTCGATGCACACGACCTGGCCGGTGATGAACGCAGCATCGTCGGAGAGCAGGAACGCCACCAGCGCGGCCACGTCCTCGGGGCGGCCCACGCGCGGCAGGAGCTGGTGCCGGCGCAGATCGGTTTGCATGTACGCGTCCAGCTTGGCGAGGAGACGCTCGGTCATGATGAGACCGGGTGCAACCGCATTGCAGCGGATCTGCGCATGACCGTACTGGGTGGCGAGCGAGGCCGACAGCATGTTCATCGCCGCCTTCGACGCGGCGTAGGATGTCAGCGCGGTGTCACCGCTGAGCCCCTGGCACGACGACATGTTGACGATCGCGCCACCTCCGCGGGCGATCATCCGTGGGATGGCCTGCCGGCAGCAGAGCAGCGTGCCACGCAGATTGGTCGCCATGGTCTGATCCCAGACCGCTAGGTCCAGCTCAAGGATCGCGCGGTCGCGCGGGGTCAGATGCATCGCGCTCGCGTTGTTCACCAGCAGGTCGACCCCACCGAAGTGCCGCTCCGCCGTCTCGAACAGCGCTGCCACCGCCTGCGCATCGGCGATGTCGATCGCCAGGGCGAGCGCGTGGCCCGCTTCGGCCGCGATCTGCGCGGTGCAGGCGATAGCCGCCGATCCATCAATGTCGGCCACCACCACTCTGCCGCCCTCGCGCGCGATGGCGAGGGCGCATGCCTTGCCGATGCCGGCTCCGGCGCCGGTCACCACGGCCACTTTGCTTTCAAACCGTCCCATGTATCGCCCTAGATTGTGTTGGTCTTTCGCGGCATGCCGCTCGGCCTCCGCTGGAGAAGGCGCAGGGTGCGCGCTGGCGCGCTCGCCATCGCCAGCGTCGCTTTCGGTGACCCGAATGGCGGCGACCGGGCACTGGCTCGCCGCGAGCCTCACGGCGGCGTGCAGCGCCTGCGGGACCTTCGCCACGCACACTTCGGCCACGCCGTCCGGTTCGCGCTGGCGAAAGGTGCCCGGCAGCGTCAGCACGCACTGCCCGCTGGTTCCGCACAGATCCTGGTCGACCATGACGCGCATCTCAGCTCCCCTGCGCATGCAGCCGCACCGGCAGTGCGCGGAACGTCCGAAGGAACGCCGAGGGCTCCC
The DNA here is from genome assembly GCF_020194055.1 of Bradyrhizobium sp. NBAIM03. NCBI lineage: Bacteria > Pseudomonadati > Pseudomonadota > Alphaproteobacteria > Hyphomicrobiales > Nitrobacteraceae > Bradyrhizobium > Bradyrhizobium sp. NBAIM03. Next base: position 363,044 of record NZ_JADYVS010000004.1, read on the forward strand.
GGGTCGGCTGCTCGGCCAATGCCAGCGTGGGGAAGCGGGCCTGGATCCGGGGCAGGCTCTCGGCCAACTGCACCCGGGTCAGTTGCGCACCGAGGCAGAAGTGAATGCCGTGGCCGAAGCTCAGCATGATCTTCCCGTCGGTCGACATGCCTGGACTGGTGCCGTAGAACCGCGCGGGATCGAAGCGATCGGGATCGGCGAAGGCGTCCGGGTCGCGATTGCCGGACGCGATCAGCACGCGCACGTCCGCGTTCTTCGGGATCACCACGTCGTCCAGTTCGATGTCGCGCTGGGCGATACGCGGAATGGAGCTGAACATCGCGGGCGCGTCGCAGCGCAGGACTTCTTCGACGAATGCCCTCACCCCCGCGGCGTCCTTCTGCAGCCAGTGCCGCTGTTCGGGATACGCCAGCATCGCCAGGACGGCATGGTCGATGCTCGCAGCAGTGGTGGTGAAGCCGCCCAGCAGCATGCCCCACAGCATGCTGATCAACTCCGCATCCGACAGCGTGTCGGCATCGTGGTCATGTGCGCCGACCAGCATCGACACGATGTCGTGGCGGGGATTGGTGCGCTTGGACTGTATGAGGTCGCCGAAGTAGGCCTGCACTCTGGCGCTGGCCGCGTCCGCCGCGGCGAGCTGGGGATCGCTGGCGTGCGGGCTCAGGCCTTCCAGGATGCCGCCGATGCCGGCGGCGAGCCCGAAAATGTCGTCCTGGGGCATGCCAAACAGTTCGGCGAAGACCAGCATGGGCAAGGTCAGCGCGAATTCCCGATGAAGGTCCACCGCCTCCCCGCGCTCCAGCGCGGGCGCCATGCCGTCCAGCCGCGCTGCGACGATGCGCGCGATGCTCGGCCGCAGGTTGTCGATCTGGCGCATGGTGAAATCGCGCGAGATCAGCCGGCGCAGACGCGTATGCGTCGGTGGGTCCTTCATCGCAAGCGTGGACGCCAGCAGATTGAGCGACAGGCTTCTCGCCGCACGCGGGAAATAGCGCGCCAGTTCGCCGGGCGCCGGTCCTCGAAAAGCATCGCCCGTGGCCTTGAGAGCCCAGCAGATGTCGGCGTGGCGGCTCAACAGAAAGAGGCCCGACGCCGCGCGATGCACCGGATCGTGCTCGCGCAACCACCGCATGAATGGATACGGGTCGTGAATCCACGCCGGCGACGCCAGTTCGGCGAAGGCGTCCCGGCATGTTGTTTCTTGCACGTCCATCCTGGTTACCTATTGGCTGGCTGATCTGACCGGTACGTGGCAGGCACGCCGGCAAATCGCGGAGACGATCGCGATCCCCCAGCGGCGTCCGCACATCACCAGAGCACCGGGAACTCCTCGAACCCGCCGGTGATGATCTCCTTGCGCAACTTCAGTTCTTCGGGGGCTAAGGCCAAGCGCAGCTCGGGAAAGCGCTGGAAGATCGAACCGAACACCGCCTTGAGTTCTAGCCTGGCCAGCGCGCCGCCGATGCAGGAGTGCGGCCCGGAAGAGAACGCCAGGTGCGGCTCTCCGTCGCGCCCGATGTCGAAGATTTCCGGGTCGACGAAATGGCGCGTATCGAACGACGTCGCCGGCAGGCCGACCAGCACCTTGCTTTCCGGGGGAATATGAACGCCCGCGATGGTCACGTCGGTCCTCGGATAGCGCATGATGCCGTCCCAGCCCGCGCCCGGCGGGTACATACGCAGGATTTCCTCCACCGCCTTGTCCACCAGGGATGGATCGCCGACCAGGCGTTCGCGCTGTTGCGGATGGCGGAACATGGCCAGCAGGCCGAATTCGATCTGCGCGACGGTGCTCTCGTGGCCCGTCACCAGCATACCCGCCGCCAAGCCGATCGCCTCTTCCTCCGTCGCCTTGCCCTGGTCAACCGCCGCGAGCAGATCCGTTAGCAGGTTGTCGCCCGGATCCTGGCGCTTGTCCCGCATCTTGCCGCGAATGTAGGCGCGCAGTTCTTCCCAAGCCAGGCGCGACGCGCTGCGCGGGCCGCTTTCATGCTGGTGCGTCATCACCTCGTCGGACAGCCCGGCGAAAAAGGCGTGATCCTCGTAGAGCACGCCCATCAGCGCGCTGATGACCATGGCCGGAAGGGGAAACGAGAGGTGGCGCCGCAGGTCGGCGGGCTGGGGCTGGGCCCCCAACGTCTCGAACAACTGCGCGGCGATCGCCTCGACCTGCTGGGCGAGCAGCTTCACCCTGTGGTTGCAGAAGGCCGGCGCCACGATCTTGCGTAACCGGGCATGTTCGGCTCCCTCGTGCGAGACCAGCCAGCCCCGCGAACCGAGAATCACCGAATCCGGAGTGAATGCCGCCGGCGGCATTCCCGCGGGCCGGAACGCCGCGTCAGACAGCACCGCCTTGGCCTCGTCGTAGCCTGTCACCCACCAGCCTTCGTGCCCGGACGGGAAGCGCACGCGGTGGATCGGACCGTTGGCGCGTAGCATCAACATCTCGGGCGAGGGCTCGATGTGATCGACGCGCCACATCGGCAGCCTCGGCAAGGGTTGTTCGGACATGGTGGCACTTCACTCTCTAAGCGATGGAAGGGCGGAAGGTGACCGGCGAGCGCTGCGGGCAGCGAATGACGTAAGACGGCATGTAGACGACGGTCCTCCGCGGCGATGATCAGCGCGACATCCTCTAGTCGCACGAACAGCGCGGGGAAGGCGCATCGCTGTAGGCGCGCCAGCCCAGCGCCCAAGCAGAAATGCGGCCCTTGGCCAATCGACAGGTGCGCGTTATGCCGCCGTGCGGCTCGAACCCGTCGGCTGTCATAGATCGACTGACCGCAGGGATTGGTGAAGGAGGCTCGACCCACCCGCCACCGACCTGTCCGCCACTATAGCCTCCGGACCACGCCCACAGCGCCATGCGCAGTTCGCTCCTGGCTCAAGGTCTGCCGCTTTGGTTGCACCGCGACGAGCGCAACTGTTGTGGCTCCCAAAAGGAGAACTCTAGATCGCATCCAACACTTCCTGCATTTTCTTGGTCACAAGCGAGCGACAAGTCATTGCCACGCAAACCGTCGGAACGGACCAGACGCGAACAGCGAAGGCGCCGTTTCCGTCTCGAAGACCAATCGCGTTGCGATAGTGATGATGCCGTGAACGAGCAAATCGCGTGCCGGAGTGAATCGGAGGCTCAGCAGGCACTTCCTAGTGTCAGGCTTCTTGCATTGTCTCAATGCCGACAACCGGCGCAGCAAGTGCCCGACAAAAGGCCCGCTCTCGCGCCGCATGTGCGGCGCAGCCTTTACGGGATATTTCAAGCATCCGAATTGACTGCAGCGGGTGAGCGGCTTCCTGCGTTGTCGCCGATACCTCAGCGTTACGCGACAAGTGGCGGACGACGATACTCTTATTGGCTATCTCGAACGCCTCGACCGCCTGTTTGAGAATGCGGCATTTGCCGAACCCGCCGATACCAATCAACAGAACTGCCGAAACGCTCGGATTAGGTGCACGATGCAGGTCTGCACCACGGGCTGCGGATTGGTTGCGACGTGCGTGTAGCGCTCCGTCGATAACAGTCGCGCATGCCCAAGAAGGACTTGGATGAGCCGGGTATCAGTACCGCGCTCGTAAAGGTGAGTAGCGAAGCTATGGCGCAGAACATGTGTCGTCACCTGCTTATCGAGACCGGCATGTTGCCGAGCTTTGCGGCAGGCCTCTTGCAACGTGCCGACACTCACCGGATCGTCCGGATTGCGCCCTGGAAACAGCCAATGGCGCGGTTTGGCCAGACACCAGTAGGATCGCAGGATGCTGAGCAGCCGCGGCGACAGCATCACGTAACGGTCCTTGCCGCCTTTGCCGGCGGTGATCAGGATCAGCATGCGCTTGCTGTCGATCGCGCTGGGCCTCAAGGCGGCTGACCTTGCCGGCTCGTAGCCCGGCAGCATAGGCCGTCACCAGCGCAACGCGGTCGCGCAGGGCCGGTACAACCTCCAGGAAACGGGCGACTTCCTCCGCACTCAGCACCAGCGGTTGCTTGACCGGCTCACAGGCCGAAATAATGTTCTCAATCGCCTCCGTGCGCCCGCGCATAGAAAAAGCGTAACGCGCACGTCACTTGGTTGATGTGGGTCCACGACCGCTTCAACCCGATCAGGTGCAGTTGGTACGCGCGCACCTGCTCAAGGCTGAGCTTGTCGGGCGATCGGCCGAAATGTCGGCTAAAGTTTGCAACCGCGTAGACATAGGATTGCTGCGTCGACGGTGACAAGTTGCGCAGCGTCATATCGTCGATCATGCGGCGGCGCAGCGGGCTCGAACTCATCGTGGCCATGAGGCACTCCTGTATTGAGAGGAACGGACTTGCGGTCCCATCCTTCAAACAGATGCCTCTTAGATAAATGGTCTCGCCACGGCCTCCCGCGGAGCGGGTTCGTTCAATGGTGGGCGACATCGAGCGGAATCAGCAGCCGAACAACTCACGCCGTCGCGCGAAGGCCGACCGGCGGATTCTCGTGGTGGTTTGTATGTGCTCGCGGCACGCACAGCATGGCCCGCGGAGGCTGGTATAAGTCTGTCAACCATTCAAGCTTCGGAAAGGAGGCGCCTGGCTGCAGGTTTTGCAGAACTTGGGCGCCGATCACCCCAGGCGCGGGAGCATCGCTGCATAGACGCAGCATGATTGGACAGGCGATTCAATCGAAATATGGATCCAAAATGCCGAGAGCCAAGCCGCCGGGTCAATTCGTGGAGCAATGTTGGCGCGACGTCTCCACGTGTTTAGCTCGCAGCTGGGCCTTTAGTCCCAGCTGCGGCTGTTTGGGAAAGATGATACCGGAGAGGTTGATGATGGCTGTGCGGCCGTCGGAAGCTGGCCGCGCAATCGCCGTCGGGCTCCTTCGCCGTCTGCGAAAATAGCCTTAGCTCCAGTCTCCGCTCCTGACTTGTGAGACACCATGATGCTCTGCGAACGCGCGATTGTGGACCTTCAATCGGCGAGAAGTTGCATTTCAACCAGCTGCGCGCGCTCTATTCAGTTGAAGCTGACCCCAGCCCTTAGCCGGTCCTGCAGTGCCCGCCGATTGATGCGGAGGTTGCTGAGGTTCAGCGGGTCTGGATGCCGTCCTTCCGCCAGCTCCCGGGTGCCGTCCACGACAAAGACGCCGCAATCATAGGTGTTGCTCTGCTCGCGCATGGAGCCCTGTTGCAGGTTGGCCTGCAGCCGTTCTGCGAGCTGCTCTGCGGGCAGGTTATTGGGTCCTGGCGCAGAGTCCTAGTGATAGGCAGCCGGTCTTGCCCGATCGCGGCGATCAACCAGCAGCAGCGACCAGTGACTGCCGCGCCACCCTCTATCCGCAGCGCTGGCATCGCTTAACCGGCAGGAACAGGAAGTCGGCTCTATCACCGCGACTCCACCCGAATGCGCGTTCCGCGTCCTCGTTGGAGCCTGACCGCAACATTTGGGCTATCAAAGGATCCACGAACCGCATCCGGGCGGCGAGATCGGGATTGCTCTCCTGCAACTCCCGCCTCAGGACCCCATAGTCCCGCTCAATATGCTCGTCACCCAGCCACTGCGTGGGGCCCAGGACGCGTCCGCTGCGGTCAACAGAGACTCCGGTCAAAGGGCCGATCTGAGCAGGCGGGACCGGGGACGGGCGAGGATGATGGATGAATTGTGCACCGCGTCCTCGCGGCCCTAATGCGATCGAGTAGGTCTCACCGTTGATCAAAACCTGCCTTGGGCCGCTGAACTGGGTCGGCAGCAACCCGTGGTTATTCAGGATACGGATCTGGACATCCGCCACCGGCTGGGAGCCATGCTGCCAATCCTCGGGAACGAGATATCCGATATCCTCAAGCTCCTGAAGCACGCCTGATGGCCCGACGAAGAACGCGGCACTACCGGCCGGGCTGAGCACCGGCACTGAGTGAGCATCGTCACGCATCTGGTGCGGTGTGGCCGGCAGATCAATGAAAGAGTCGAGACCGCGGTAGATCTCTGACGACCGAGCTGGCGCGTCTGATTCTCCGGTGAACAGGTCTTTATTGATTTCCGGCCAAGGGGGCAGCCTGGGTGTCCGCTGCAACAAGTCGGCGGCTCCGCGTCAGGTTCTCGACAGCTATCGCTCATAGAGTCTCCAGAGGCGATCATAGCTGGCGATCGCTGCAAGAATACTGGAGCGCGCGGTCGGAGTGCTTGGACGCGGCGTTCTGGGGCGTTCACGATAGTTTTCTGCTGGGTTCGATGCTGCCGAGTCGGTTCCGTGGCAAATCACAAGCGACCTCAGGCTTCAAATTGGCCTATTATTCCGAAACTGAGAACGAATGAAGTTCGAATCCACCAACTGGGTGCGTCAACAATCGGGCACCGCGGGCCCGCAAGAGAGCTCATCGGCTCCGTCCACAGATGCGGCCGCCTTTGAGCAGCAGCTGGGCGAGATCGCTGTGCCGTCTGCTCTCGTGCTCATGCAGGTCCGCGCCCATCAAGCGGATGCATCGCGATCTGAGGCGCATGCCGGAGAGGATGAGGCGGTGCTGGGCGCCTCAGCGCTGCAGACCGCTCAATCAAATTGGGTCTTGGTAGGTCGCAGCAAGGATCCGCTTTATGCTAAGGATGCGCCCCTTATTTCCGGCCTTAAGCAGGCGCTCCTCTTGGGTGGAGCCGTTGAGAGCACCGCCACGAGCTACGTCGGTTATCTGCTCAGCTTGAGCCGTTGGCTCTTTGCAAACGACAAGCCGGCCATTGCTGATCGGCTTCATGACGAGACGATGGACAAGGATGTCGAGGAGTTCATAATAAAAGGTGGGACGGCGAACGTCCCTTGGGCACTAGCTCATCTGCGGACCTCTCAATTGACGGGAGGAGCCGTACCGATCGCAGGCCGCCCTGACCTGACTCCTTATCCCAAGGACGGGACTCTCATCAAGGAATACAAAAAGCAAGCAGTGGCGGCCCGAACTTCAAGTACCGCCAAAACCTATGCATCTATTCTCACGGATTTCAGCCACTACCTTCGTGCAAACAACAAGCGTGGCATTGCTGCTCGGTTTCAGGACGAGACATGGAACGACGACGAACCGCTGAATGAAGAGATCAAGCGCTACAAGGACGCCGGGGGTAGCAAAAGTATCGGCGCGGCACTTGATCATCTCCGTAACGGAGCGAGAAAACTCAACGGTCCCCCTTTTCATCCCGAAGACGCACGCTTGATTTCCGGACTTCAAGAAGCACTCGTTGAGGCTGGGTACGAGGAGATCACCGCTAAGACGAATTATGTTGGTCCTCTTCGCAGATTTAGCCGGTGGCTCTTCGCAAAAAAAAAGCCGGGAGTGGCTGCTCGGCTTAACGACGAATCGCTGAGCAACGACGCTGCGATCTTCGATAAAAATCGCAGGCACCTCGTTCTTACCGCACTAGATCGTCTCCGCGCCTCTCAGTCGCCGGGCGGAGTCGCGTCAATCACTGGCCGGGCCGGGGGCATTGAGGCCGCGGCTAAGCAGGGCGGGTCGCAGCCCGCCTTCAGTTGGCCAGCGGCACTCGCTGAGGGGGATGATCAAGATTTATTCTTGGGGACGGTCGACGAAGCCGGTGCATCGTCGTGTCTTCAGCCACCGCGGCATGGCCTAGCATTGGATCCTACAGAGTCCCCTAATCCCGTGAACCGGCGCCACCAGGACGACGAGCTGACGGATGAACGTTACAGCAACATTCTCGTGCCAGGCGAGCAGATTCCCATCATGCGGGCGAGCGGCCACCCATCTACGCCGCCTCCGCACGGTCAAGGCGGTAGAACGATGCTGAATGCCTCGGCGCTACCGCCCGGCCATGCAAATTTTGTTTTCGCAGGTAGCAGCCTGGATCCTGTTTATTGCGAAGATGCGTCTCTTATTGAGGGGCTCAGGCCGGCACTCATCAAGGCTGGGGCCTCCGAGAGCACGGTCGGTCGCAATCTACGTGGTCTTCTCAGCTTGGGGCATTGGCTCGTAAAGAACGACAAGCCGGGCATTGCTTCCCGGCTTTACGACAAGTCGCTGGACAAGGATGCCCAGGAGTTCGCCGAGAAGGAGAAGCAGGCCATCGCTATCCCACTGGATCTTCTTAGAGCCTCCCAATCGCCGGGCGGCATCACGCCGTTTGCAAGCCGGGTTGAGCGGAATCCCTATCCCCAGGATGCGGATCTCATCAAAAGGTACAAGGAAGAAGCAGCCCCAAGCACCGCCAACACCGCCAGGACCTATGCAACTCTTCTTATCGATTTGAGTGATTACCTCCGTGAAAAGCATAAGCCCGGCATTGCTGCTCGACTTGGCCACGACTCGCTGGATGAAGATGTCAGCCAGTATAAGGAGGAGGACCCCCATGGCCGCAGAAAAGCCGGGGCCGCACTGGCTCATCTCCTGAGGTCGCCGGCGGGTGCTAGAGCGATCGAACTACGGCGTCATATTCGCCCGCTTCCTGATCTCGAAGACGCGGTTCGCGCCGAGACGAGGCGGACGACTGCGCAGCACAGCGGGTCGAACGGAGCTGGCAGCTGGCCGGAGACTCTGCCTGCGAACCAGCAGGATCTGCTTTTAGAGACGATGGACGGACGCAGCTCCTCGCCGCCTCCGCAGGTCGTCGCTGTTGAGCAGCAGCTGATGCAGACCCTATCCCATCAAGTGGTGGCGTCACCATCGCAGATGCAAGCCCCGATGCCGTCGCCGGACGAACCGATCGGCGAGCAGCTTCCGGTCGAAGACGCGGAGCTCTTGGCGAAGTTTCGTGGAGACGCGGAGCTGCGCAAGCTCACCAAAGGGGCCATCAACAACGGTGTTTACGGGCTTGGGGCATTTATTCGCTGGGTCAACGCGAGTCATAGGGGCCCGGTAGCTTCTCGGCTGCGCGACGGTTCATCGCTGGACGCGGAGATTGCGAAGTACAGGAGCTCGGGCGGTGACCCCAACAACCGCATTAGATCGGCTCTGAATCATCTCCGGCGGCTGCTGCGTGGGGGTGAAGAAGTGGAAGCACCTGAACCCCGCGTCCTCGGTGCCCCCCGTCGCCTAGTTCCTCATCCAGAAGATGCGCCCCTCATCGAGGGCGCGCTGAACCAAGCTCTGAAAGATCTTAAAACTCCGACTGCGAAGCTGAGGCAGTCTGCGCAACAGCGGGCGAGGCGTCTTCGTGCGCTTAGTGCGTGGCTTAGAGAGAAGCGCAAAGGGAGCATCATCGGGCGGCTAAACGGCTCGAGCAGGGAGCAGGTATCCCTCGACAATGACGTGGTAGCATTCCAACGGACTGGAGGCAGAGTACACGGTCCCGATTTGTCGCATCTTCGCAGCTACTTGAAACTCATTGAGCCGAACCGAGAACTGGGGCTGCCAGGCCCTGAGCAGCCGAACTCGCCGGCCGCGCAGGGCGATTGGCACTCGGGCTCGGCGCAGGATCTTCCCTCAACGCCGGCCAGCCCGAGCGCCGGAGCTTGGGTTTGGTTGGGTGAACAGGTGCAAGAACGAGCATCACCATCCTGGCCCGCGTCACATGCTAAGGGCAGGCTTGAGCCATCTTATGGTCTGATTGCGCCGACGCCGTCCGAGTTGCGCAATGATGCTCACTTTGCGCCGGCGCATCCTACCAGGCTTCGCTCGGACACCTACGGCGGCCTAGAGTCTCTTGTTGATCTGAATGCGCCGACGCCGTCCGAATTGCGCGACGATGCTGACTTTGCGCCAGTGCATCCTGCCCAGGCTCATTCAGACACCTACAGCGGCCTAGAGTCTTTTGTTGATCTGAATGCGCGGACGCCGTCCGAATTGCGCGACGATGCTCACTTTGCGCCAGCCGATCCGACCAGGGCTCGCTCAGGCGCCTACGCTGGCCTTGAGCCATTTGTTGATCTCAATGCGCTGACGCCGTCCGAATTGCGCGACGATGCTGATTTTGCGCCAGTGCATCCTGCCCGAGCTCGTTCAGACACCTACAGCGGCCGAGAGCCTTTTGTTGATCTGAATGCACGGACGCCATCCGAGTTGCGCGACGATGCTCATGTTGCGCCCGCGCATCTTGCCAGGGCTCGCTCAGACACCTACGGGGGTCGTGAGCCATTGATTGATCTGAATGCGCCGACGCCGCAGGAGCCGCGTGATGATGCTAGTTATGCGCCTGTCCCGCGCACATCCGCCGATGCTCAGATCGGGGCTTTGGATCCGACAGCCTCATCCCACGGCCGCAGCGGACTAGCGCTCGGCGCCAAGGAATGGCTGGGCGACGAGCACATCCACAGGGATTACGAGCTCCTGGCGCAGGAGTTGCAGCGGGACCGTCCGGAATTCGCCGCCCTGGCGCAGTTCGTGGATCCCCTGATAGCCCACTATCAATTGCGCTTCGGCGCCGAGCCCGACATGCTCCGTGCATTCCGGCGCATCGTCTACGATCCGAATGGTAATGATACCGCCGACTTCCTATTCCTGCCGGTGAACGATGCAATGGATCCTAATCGCCTCGGCACGCATTGGTCGCTGCTGCTCCTTGATCGCCGCACGCGAGGAGAGCCGATTGCCTATCACTACGACTCTGTCCGGGGACACAACCACGAGCCGGCAGCGCAGCTCGCACGACGGCTGCGCGCCCGCCTGGAGTCACCTAGCATGGCCCAGCAGCGGAACAGCTATGATTGCGGCGTCTTCGTGGTGGACGGCACGCGGGCGCTGGTTCGACGATTGGCCCAAGGAGAGCGGCCAGGGCACGAGTTGCTGCACCTTGACAACCTCGTCGCCAATCGGCGGTCCCTCCAGGACCGGCTTCGAGCTCATCCCGGCTTAGGCTAAGGGAGCGCGAAGCGGCCGCGAGACCGAGGACTTTCTCCGCAATGCCCACCTCGACATTCCAGCGACCGTCGAGGCGCTGCGCCAATACTGGATGCCGATCCGCTCCCGGCTACAACTGGCAAACGGATAGGTGGATTTCCGGCACCGAAGTCGATGCGAGCCATGCTGTCTCCGATGGCACCAACAGCTGTCTTGCCTTCTCGGGCGCTGTTGTTATCGCCACTTGCGAGGCAGGTCCAAACGCCTTTGTCACAGGGACTGCTCGAGTGGGTTACGCCGCTTCGGCCTAACAGGCCAAACGCTGGGCTACATCAGGGCGGGCAGCCTGGCAACATAACCGAGGCAACATAACAACGAATTCGAGGGGCGCTTTGCGGCTTCCTGCAGCATACAACGCAGTTCGATTATAGTCGCTTCGGCTGGACCGTCGTCGGAGTCGCCTTGAGCAAGCGCTTACACCTGCTTGGTGTGTCAAATTCGAGTACGACTACATGGGCTTCGATGGGGACGCGTCTGGCGACCCCGCCGACGGTGCAGTTCCCCGCCCCGCCGACATTGCCGCCAGGACAACCAGCTTGTCCAGCAACTGTCACATCGGAAAGATCGGATTGAATCACCATTTCGGCGGCGACGCGAGCGGGGCGGAATGGTTCGACGCATCGGTCTATCCGGGACGAGCGGCCGCCAAAACAATAAAGCCTGTTTTCGATACGGGCGACTGGTCGTTCGAAGGGGGCTCGCGGGTCTGGCTCAGCAGAGGCACATTCCAGTGGGACTACACGAATCGGCCCCCGATATCCGGAGATAGCGGCATCCCCAATTCCACGCTCACCTATCATGGCTTGGACGGCATTTCCGGCGAGCTGTTCGCACGGCTTGATAGTCCTGGGGGATATTCCTGAAGGGCAACGTTGGCTCGGACGCTTCAACAAGGGAAGAATGAACGAGGATTCGAGCATCGGCAGTACGGCCTATGCAACACTCTGTGAGATCAGGCCAACGGAAGGTTCACGTACTACACCGCCGATGTCGGTTACGACTTTATGTGCGGTAGCACCTACAAGCTGGGCGCATTTATCAGTGGCACTTACTTCGGCCAAAAGTCGGATTCGATCGCATGCGTGCAGACAGCCTCGCCATACGGGGCATGCGCGGTTCCGGCCCAGCAAATCATCGGTACTCAAGGTGCCAATTGGGATGCGCTGCGCGTCGGGCTTAACGCCGAGACTATGCTGTTTGAGCGCCGTGAGCGCAGATGTTGCTTACCTGCCATGGACCGACTTCACCGGTCGTGATAACCATCTCCTCCGTCCTGAAACAACTTTCTACGATCAGTGCAGGCAAGGTGGGGGGCGTACAGATCGAAGGAACGCTGTCGTACCTCCTCGGCAGAAATTTCAGTATCGGCGTCGGCACTCGGTACTGGGCAATGTGGACCAAGAATGACAGCGATGTCACATTCAACTGCAGCGGCTGCAGCGACCGAGGCACGTTCATCCAGATCCCTGCACTCGCAAAGTACAGCATGGAGCGATGGGGTACCTTCTTAGAGGTGTCCTACAAGTTTGAGTGAATTGGTCTGCAAGCGCATAAGTCTTATAGCTAACCTAATCGATGCACGATGAAAGCCTGCAACGCGTAGGCTGCGCGGCGCCGCTGCCTCCGGGCGAACCGCCCACGGAGGGCAGTTGCCGAGTTGCGAGCAGCCTTCATGCCTTCTCTTTGCGGAAAGATGAGTCCGGATGAATCGTCGGCAGTCAATTCAAAAGCAGAGATGGTTCTCGTACCTTTGTAGCTCCGCAATCATCTTTTTTTTCGTGTTCGCCCGCATTGGCAGCCGATGTACGGCGGGCCAGTATGCCAATAACGGACTGCGCGACAGTAAAGAACAAAAAGCAACGCTTGCTGTGCGTCGATAAAGCGGGCCGCAGCCCTAAAGACAACTCGCTTTCTCAGGAGATTGGGGACAGCTCATCTTAAAGAGATCGTTGCCAACCCCCGGCCAGACCGCTCTCAAAATCCATGATCCAGATCACCTTGATGTCGCCCCTGGAACGTTCATTGATAGCTTGTCGAGATCCGAAACGTGAGATGCCTCTACTCGACGCATGGCTACCGTTGCTGCAGTGCACATCGGCGCGGAATGGCTCCTGTTGTTTTCGCTCAGGCTGTCGAACCAGCGGCAGAACAGGAAAGGCTGAAAACCGGCTGCGCCCTGCTCGATAGTATCCTGTCTGCCGCCTGCAAAAGGAATATGGGGAGATCTCTCGCGCGATTTTGCAAAGAGCCTTGTCCCGAAGGTGCCGAAAATTGAAATATTAGCGGCGTCGCCACCGAAGCGATAGCTGAAAGTAGGAGAGGTTCCGCTTGGGGGAGCGGGTCAGTGCCAGCGCGGAATGAGCCGGAGACGATGATCCTGGGGCGCTATCCCCCCGCGCCGGGTTTGCAAGAAGCTCGACGCGCCGAGACTTACTAATCAACGGCGGTGTCTTAATCTAGGACGCCGGGCTCAAGCGTACCGGCACTAGATGGCCGCGACGGCGTCCCGTCGATCATGAGCTTCAGATAAAATCCTATAGTTCGGCAGTTGCAGGAGATCGGCTTCCTCGAACGTTCCCAGAAACTCGCGAGCAAGGTGTTGCGCATCTTCAGCACCAACTCTGAAGGAGATAATCGATCCGGCATTTCCGAGCACCGCATCGCGCACATCCGGTTCTAACCGATGACGATAGTGATGTGCGACAGTGCAGCCGACGCGATATTTGCGCAACCCCGAGAACATATTTGCCATCCCGAGAGTGGTGAAGTTTTGAAACTCATCAATGTAGACGTAGAAGTCTGGTCGCTCACGCGCCGGCAATTCAGCCCGACTGAAAGCGGCAAGTCCGAGCGTCGTCACAAGCAAGCCGCCAAGAAGGGACGAGCTGTCCTCGCCGATCCGCCCCTTTGACAGGTTTACGAGCAACACCCTGCCCTCATCCATGATCTGCCTGACGTGGAGATCGTGCGCGGGAGCGGCCAGGAGGCGATTAAACACCGGCGCCTACCTTGTTTTGGATCGGCGCAGTGCCGTCGGCTCGGTAGCCGAACGAAAAGCGCTCAAATTCGTTCAGGCAGAAATTGCGGACAGTCTCATTCTTCAACTGTCGCGCCGCGGCCATCCCGTCCGCGCCTATCTCGATCGCGACCTCGCCGGTCAGCGCAGTCTTTGATATCGCAGCCAGTGTGGGGATCTCAAGCGTATGGTTGTCGCCGAGCTTGCTCGCCCAGTCTACGCGCAGCTTCTTCAGTCCGTTCAGCAACTGATCGCAGCAGGCCAGCTCGATCGCATGGCGTTGTCCATAGGCAAAGCCGACGGTCTCAACCCGGGCAAAGCGCGACAGCGCCCAAGCGAGGCAGGTGGCGGAATCCTGACCGCTCAGAAAATAGAACCAGCGCGGCTTCGGATGTGAAATCGGTCATTGAGAGGATTCGCTTAGAATGTGAAGAGTTGAAATCAGGCCCGCTTGGCAATGGCGAACAACGGCAAAGAAGCCTGCGATGAATGCCGCTTTCCCTTCATTGAGTTCAGACTTAGAGGACGCAATTCATGATCGTCTCTAAGGTGAAGCCGCAGAACGCTTTGACGCGCAGGGTTGCTTACCCCACGCCGAGCAACTTGTGCGTCTGAATGCTGACACGCCAGTCGCACGCAGTCGCCTCCTGAATGCAAAGCTTCGTCGCCTTGCGGCTTTGGCTCAAGGGCTGCAGCCATATTATCGGCATGAACTCACGAGGGATGTTGAGGGCCAGGAGCTTCTCGATATCGGCAGGCTTGCCCACGCAATGTTTGATCTCGTTGCCACGCCGCAGCGGTTCATCCAAAACAACGGGGCGTGCCAACTTTCGGGCTGATGGTCACCCACGTGCAGGGGTGCACCTGAATGGCATGGGTCCCGATGTCTTCACCTGCACCGAGAAGCCAGACTTGATAAGTAGCGTCGTCAATGGCTGAAAGTCGTACGCTGCGGGCTCGCCACCCGTGATCACGACATGCCGAGCCCTAAACCCCTGCACGGCGAGCAATATTTCCTCCGGCGACATCCTAGCCCCGGGTGGCGTCCTCGATCCCGTGATCTCGGCTATCGGCACTTGACATGCTGGATCTGCCTTCCATCTGCGCTTGCTGTCGCACCAGAGGCAACCAACTGGGCAGGCCTGTAGCCGCAGGAACACTGACGGCGTGCCGCTCTTGCAGGCTTCGCTCTGGATACTTTCAAAGATCTCGTTGACCGGCAGCACGGCTCGTTCCCCGATAGATCGCGCTGTTCGCACCGTGCTCTTTGACTTCGACAGATGCAAGCCGGCAACGCGGAGCAAGTCGCTCTGTCAGCAGCCACTTGCTCGCGATGCCGTAGACGTGCTCGGCAAACTTTTCGCAGCCGACAGCAGGTAGCACAACGATATCCGCCACGCCGCGCCGCTTCCTGGAACCATTCAAGCTCCGGATTGTCCGCAGCTACGACGGTCTTATGGTCAAATGTGTGTTCGAGGATCGCTTTCAGCTCTTTGAGGCCGCCAAAATCAACGACCCAATTCTTGTCGTCTAGGGTGTCGGCCTCGAACTCGAAGCGAAATGACAACGAGTAACCGTGCAGCAGACGACAGTGTGACAGCGCGCGCCACTGGCGAAATGTAGCGGATAGTCCGGTTTCATGACCGTATGTCTTCGTCGATAGGTAGGTCACGGTTGATCCTTGATCAGTGCCATAAATTCGCTGCGCGATATTTTGTCGTCGCGGAAAGCACGCGCATGATGCTGGTTATCATGATGGTGTCAGTCTAGCGAACACCACGCTAGATCATGCATTGGTGCTGCGCCCTAACGATGACGGCCAATCCCTTCGGCAGGATACGGCGTTCCAGTTCGTCCGCCAGCATAACAGCGGCCTCCTCCTGGATGTGCGGGCGCGACATGATCCAGTTGGCAAGGCGCACAAATTTGCGCGCTTCGCGGTCGCTTTGGTGTTGTGGTCGCGGCTGGTGTCGATAACCATGGCCTCAAGCACAGCGTGCACGTGCTGCTCGACCTCGGCTTGGATCACATCAATGTCACCAGGCAGCAGATATTCTGCGATATTGTCGTTTGCCGCAAACGACGCGCCGGCGTCGCGCAGGCGTTCACGAATTGCTTGCGTAGAGCTCATCAGAACTCCTGTGCAGCTTCGCTAGTTTGCGTGAACGACATGATCTGCGGCCGACACGCGCTGAACAAAGCGCTTCAATTGGGGAGGTGCCTTACCCGGGGCAGTTTTTAGTATCAATTTGCATACGATCGAGAACTTTCATCTCTCCTGCGTCGTTGACCGAGAGACCACTATTGCCGAAACGGTCCTTTATCGTCTCCCTGCAATCAGCATGCCGCAAAAGTATCTGTGCGAGACTTGCTTGAGGAAGAGAAAATCAATGCATCGTGCCGCGACGGCCGATCATTTGCGACTTCGTGTCGGGATTCAGACATACACACCGACAAGCGGACACGATTGAAGCGCCAGCAAAAGCAACCAAATCTTACCCGCCCCGAAGTCATCAGACAGTTAATCGGCCCCGTGATTGGCGCGAAGAACCGATGAACGGGACATCCGAACGCGTCAAGGTCGAAGATGTCGCCCAAATAACAGGCGAGAACAAGAGAGCTATACAGGCAGCGGCAGCTCGGGGCGAAATTCCTGGCCCGGCAAAGCTATTCAAGGCTTGGACATTTGACCAGGTCAAATTGCGCACGTGAATCGCCACCAAGAGCGCGAAGCGTTGACGCGGCTCGCGAAACTCATGGCAGCATGAAGCCGCGGCAAGCAACGCGCTCATCGCCTGACCAAGCCAAGCGACGTGGTCTCCCGGGTTCGGGCACCAGTGAAGCTAGATACGAACGGGCAATGGCGAGGCTCCGCAGCCGAAGAAGATGTACCGACTAGCAGCGCCTGGACCTGGTCCGCGAGCCCTCCTTCCGCGAGCGACAGGAAGAGATTGCAACACTCCAGCAGCTCGTGGCCTGACCGCTTCTTTGTGGACGCGGTACATCCCGCCGAGGATGTCGGTGTCAAGGCGGCCCGACCGGCAAGCCGAGTTCATCGTCGAAAATCTCAACACGATCGAGCAACTCTTGATCGGCGCGGCGTACTGGCCTGACGGCAACTCCCCGACGCGTGCTGCGAACCTGCGCGCGGGCCTTGTTTTGTAGCAAGAGCGCACCAAGCGAGGCGGTTCCGGTGCAAATCGACTTTGCCGCGGAGCTAAGGAGTGGAGTTATCGTCTCGACCCGATCGCTCTCGACGACCGAGAGGATCCTGTCATTGGCTGTCGAATCCTAACCCAGCGATCCTTCTGGCGGGAGGGATCCATGGCTACCATTCCAGAGAGCTGGTCTCCAAACATCGTGACTGGTAAAGGATTCAGCATCGAGGAAGGAGATGGCCAATATCCATAGACTGCCGTCACAGAGCGATTGAGCTCGGTTCCCGAGGGTCAAAATGCGGTGGGGTGCATACACCTCTGAACGGTTTCCTTCTAGGTGACGACATCCATCGGCCTTTTGACCTGGAATGCGTGATCGTCTCATTGGATTGTCGGCACAAGGTCAGCAGCCGCTTGAAGGACCGTTTCGACAATGAAGTTCGCGATGATCATGATCCTATCTTGGAGAGGCGCGCTTTAGCTTCGTGATGAAACCCTGCGACGTGAAAGCCATCGGTTGGATCGAAATTCAGTTGTGGACGCTGATTGACAGCCGAAATCGCGGGTCATCAGGCGTTTTCATACAACCAAGACCCACAGCAGAGATCAGCTGATTGGAAAGTGCTCCAATCGGCTCTGGTTCGAGGTGTTCGGGAATCTCAGCTAGCCTTGTCTGTCTAGCGGATCACAAATGTCACGCTGACGCTCGTGGCGCAGAGTGATTCAATTCCGATGCGGAGCAGAAAGAAAGATGCCGGTCATATCCACACGCCGCGCTGAAGTCACAGATGCCGGAACCGTCGCCGGCTTCGTTTATGCTCTCCAAGTCGAGCTCTTGCGCCGGATGGCCCCGGGGATCGAAATCGTCACGCAAAGCGCGGCGGCAGTTCTTGCGGATGTCAGCGTCGTCGCGGTGATCGCTTGCGGAGACAACGAGCCGGTTGGCGTCATGGTTCTAAACGAATGCACTGCGATCTACGCGGGCGGCAAGTTCGGAGAAATCTCGGAGCTCTATGTTCGCCCCGACATGAGATCGCAGGGCATTGCGCCTCATCTGATCGCGGTCGCTCTGTCCGAAGGACGCGCGCGAGGATGGAAGCGGCTGGAGGTCGGAGCACCGTGGCAGCCGAAATGGAAGCGCACCCTCGACTTCTATCTGCGCAACGGCTTCGAGGAAGTCGGCCCCCGGCTTTGCCGCATGATATGAGCCGGTGGGGTCAACTTAGAGTCGTCCCTGGATGACCAAGAAGCTGAGCGGATCAATCTAGCTTGGAACCCAATGTTCTTCGTTAGGGCCGGTTGATTGACCGGAACGCGTAATTGTCTGTGCGTTCTGGACTTATGTTTTTTATTTTTGTAGTGGGCTAATGGCACTGCTGTATTTGCCCCCTGAGAACGACGACTCGGTCTTGCTGTGTTCCGTCGGGTGCCCTAACTAGCATTACAGTTGCAATTTTTGCCTGAGATGGGCTTTGCGCGCGTTGGCCTGATGAGCCCTACGCCAGGACGACCATGCGAGGACGTAGGCGTGCGAGATGAGTCGCTGGGGAAGCTTCATGGCGATGGGGCGGATTTCCCGGATCGACAAGCGGATCAAGAGCGATGCTTCGGTCGAGGCCGCGGTCGCATTTTTTGAGCGATGGTCCAGTGTTGGCTCGATGACGGATGACGGCCATCATGGCGAAGGCCAGCATGACGAGTGAGACATGGCGATGCCAGCCATGCCAGGAGCGGCTTTCGTTGTGGTCAAGGCCGAGCTCGTTCTTGGCGGTTTCGAAGCTGTCCTCTATAGCCCAGCGATGGCCTTCCACCGACGCCAGCTTCTGCATGGACCTGCCCTTGGGGCACCATGTGGAGAAGGCCAAGCTGGCGTCAGTAACGTTGCGACGGATCAGAAGACCCCCCGTCCATTCTCCGGCAAGGTCGTCGTTGTATTCACCAGCGTCGAGATCGGCCAAGTGCCAGCGCGGACCTTTGGTCCCTTCGCCGGAGGCGGAGCGGTGCCAGGCCACTTCTTGGGAAGGCTCTGCGCGATCGCGGAGGCGGTGCCGGCGACCGGCTGCTGCTTGCCCCATGAACGGAACACGTGATTGGAAGCAACGCCCAGAACATAGCCTTTTCCCGCCTTGCGCAGCAGGGTTTCGATCTCACCTGTGCCATACACGCTGTCCGCCGTTACGAACGAGAACGGCACCTTTGCGGCGATCGCGGAGCGACCATTCGACGCGCGATCTTGGGCTTCGTAGCAAAGCCCATCGCTCGGGACATGCGCGGCTTTCAGGCGAGCGGGGTCGTCCGTCCATTCCTTTGGCAGATAGAGCGCCCGGACTCGTTGTTGCCGGTCGTCTTGAAGGTGCCGATGGTCGCCATGGTAGTTCTCCTTGATCTCTGTTTTCCGAGCCCGCACCTTGCGGCCTCGATGGTGATCGACAGGCCGGAGGTGATCGACGGCGCACCCCGCAGGGGCTCGACAGCAGAGGAGGAACTTTCTTGTTTGGCGAGGAATGACGGCGCAGCCGGCAGGGGATGAGCGTTGTGACGCCGCTGTTGCGCCATAGGCGATCGAGGCTGCTTAGCCGGCCTTCGGCCAGATCCACCCATCGAAGAGGCCGCTTCGTGCGCTCGATCCGAAACAGAGCTGACATCAACGAGAACGTGGCGATCCTCGCGTCCTGCAAAGACCGGCGAGCGAGTTTGACCGAGATTGGCTCTCGGCCGCGTGGCGACAGACGGATCAAAACCTCCGCGAGCGCACTTGAGCAATACGCCCGCCAAGTCGAGTCGGCCGTACTTGTGATCCGCCGCTATTCGGTCGATCGCTCACGACATTCGCCACGTATCTGTCTCACTGCGGTCGAGCCGCGGCGCTTGCACTGCCCTGAATGTCACCTCAAAAGACTATGACAGCGTGCGCTCCGGCTGCGTGATCACGTCATCCTCACGCGACGTGACGTTATCAGCCCATCGGCCAAGCCTTGCCCGGCTGGTCCGGGCGCGGTCAGTCGCCGGTCTCTGCATGAACAAATCCGTCCACAGCATGGCGTCTCAGCCGCCTGGCGAGCGATCACCGTGCGAAGCAGGCAATTTCCTGTGGCCTGCGCCACGTACGCATCCTGTCAGAATACAAGCGCGCGCTTCATGTCTGAAACCCGCCTCCAACTGTCTTCGAAAGCCACATTGCGCCAAAGGACACAAGCGTGCCCCTTCTGCAGTGCTGGCCCAAATCCTGCACCGCCTCTCCGCGTCAGGGCGGCGGCAGCAAGATGGGAGTCGTGTTTGGGCCTCGATCTGTCAATGGACAGTGTGGTTGCCGCACCGGAGGTTGCCTGTCTGCACCCCGCCGGGGGAACGGAAGACGCTCCTGCTTGCCACGGCCTCGCGCGGCTGACA
The DNA here is from genome assembly GCF_020194055.1 of Bradyrhizobium sp. NBAIM03. Classification (NCBI taxonomy): domain Bacteria; kingdom Pseudomonadati; phylum Pseudomonadota; class Alphaproteobacteria; order Hyphomicrobiales; family Nitrobacteraceae; genus Bradyrhizobium; species Bradyrhizobium sp. NBAIM03. The sequence continues at coordinate 383,408 of NZ_JADYVS010000004.1, forward strand.
GTTGCTTGCTCACCCTGAAGAGAGATGTCAATACATGGTCGATGAATTGGATCTGCGAACCTTCACGCCACATCCGCAACGCGACGCCGTGCTCGGCGAAGTGCACGCACGCCCTTTCACGCGCCTTGTTTCGCCATTCAGCGTGATCCACTTGGCTTTTCTTGCGCAGGGTGAGGCGGCCACAAGCGATCGCTGCCGCTTTATCGATTTTTGCCTCGAGCGCAATCTTCCGCCACCTGAGCAATCGGCGAAACTTCATCAGATTGTCATCGGGACCGCTACGCTACGTTGGGAGCAGCATTCGGAATTCACAACATTTACCTGGATCTGGAGTAACACAAATGTTTCCGCCGCAGACCGATTTGACAAAGTTGATGGTACCGTCCGATCGCTGATCCGCGCGTTGCGTCAGACCGGACAGTTGCTGGTCGCGATCAGGCTAGAAGTGGAGCAGGATGCCTCGCCGACCAGGCGCGCCGAACAGGTTTTTGACAAAAACAGCCTGGCCATGGTTGCCACAAAGAACGCGCAGGCGTTGCCGCCTCAGACTTCCGCGTAGACGAAAAAGGCTTTACGAAAATCCTCGTCTGCGACCTCGGATTGACGTCGCAGGATCTCGGAGCGCTGGTGCAACGGCTCCTGGAGATCGAGACCTACCGTCCACTGGCGCTGCTTGGCCTGTCGGCCGCCCTTGAGCTTGCACCTTCCGTTGATCGCATCGACCGCCGTCTTGTTGAGGCGCTCGAAAAAATGCAAAGCGGTGAGGGGCTGCAGTTCAACAACCATCTGCTTGCCGAGTTGACGGCGCTGGCCGCCTGCTTCGAAAAAGGCGCGACCGGCAGCCTGTTTCGCTTCGGCGCCAGCAGAGCCTACAACGAGCTGGTCCAATCGCGACTGTCCATCATTGAAGGCAACGATGTCTCGGGTTATCCAACCTGGTCGTCGTTTCTGGCGCGCCGCATGGCGCCCGCAATGCGAACCTGCGCGACCGTAGAGGATCGTCAGGCGGCTCTGTCGGTCAAGCTCGCGCGTGCCGCCGATCTGTTGCGAACCCGTGTCGACGTCGAAATCGAACGACAACATCGTGACCTGTTGCAGGCTATCAACGAGCGCGCCAGACAGCAACTTCGGCTGCAGTGCACGGAAGGATTGTCGGTCGGAGCGATAGGATATTATGTGGTCAGCTTGTTTAGCTATCTTGCCAAGGGCGCGCATGACGTCGGACTGCGAGTAGAGCCCTCGTTCCTGACCGCAGCCTTCGTGCCGATCGCAGTCGGCGTGATCTGGCTGGTGAGTTACAATGTCCGAAAGCGACACCTCAAGCACGACAACGCGCCCTCGGTTGCTTGCGACTGACGCTCCTTAACAGAATCAGTGCGTCCATCCTGCGAAGCTCGCATGATCGTGGTGCGACGCTGCCGCAAGATCGCGGCCGGCTCCTGCGCAAGGTAATGCCCCGCCCGGACTAACCGGGCGAGGCATTTTTGGATCGGCTCAGTCGCCCTTGCACTAGAAACGAAGCGTCGCTTTGGAGGGACAATGATCTGAAATGGCCAGCAAAGGATCCGGATGGCCTTGGCCTGCCGGGCGCGTCCCGCCGAAGCGCCCGATCGCAACCTTGATGGCAGGATCTGGAATCGAAAGGCTCGCGCTCACGAGCATCTGATCAAGGCCCAGGGGATTGCGGCAGCCAAGGCTATCGGCCTTTGTCAGCGGCTTGACGGCCTCTTGATCGAAGAGCTCACGCTTCGAGCGTTCGCAGAGTTGCTTGGCGACAGGGTTGACCGGGCATTCCGGCTCCAGATGGGAAAGGGCGCTGGAAGTGGGGGCCCCATCATTGACCTCGCCATAGAGGCTGCGAACGAGGACGCCACTCGGAAGGGAGGAAGCGGGATCGCTTCCGTCCGAGCGAATATCTGATTTTCCGATCGAATTTTTCTCGTGCGACAGATTGCGGTTGAAGTCTCCCATCAGAACGACCGGCATGCTGGCAGAGCTCGCTTCCAGCCAATCCTCCAACGGGCGCACCTGTTTCTGCAGAATGGCACACGCATCGCCCCCGCCGTCAAGCTTGCCGCGGTCTTCGAGCGGGCTGACGCAGGAGGATTTGAGATGCACGGTCATAACACGCAACGGCTTGCCGTCGATCTCCAGCGTCAGTGATAAGCCCGGGCGCACCTGATCTACGGCGGCTAGATCCGGGAGTGATAGGGGCGCAACGACCCCACAATCGGAGCCCGTCCCGAGGTTCTTTTTCCAAGCAATCGCGAGCCGCTGGACCTTGAACGTGTCGAACGAACAAATCTCGTAATCAGCACCGTTGTTGGGCAGAACCTCGCGAACGGCGGTGGCGCCGCTAACCTCCTGAAAAGTGATGATGTCAGGATCGAGGTTCGTTCGGATGAAATCCTGGAGTTGCTGCGAGCGCTTTTGGTAGGCGGCTTCGGTCACCGGCACGATCTTGAAATTGGCCTGGTAAACGTCGCATGGCGGCTTTGCCGCGATGTCCCATTTGATCTTTGCGTTTCGTCCCCATTTGAGCTCCCAGCCCGGCTTGGTGGCCCCTGCCGTCGAGGGTTCAAACAATCCACTCGCTGGATTGAGGGCGAAAGGTTGACCGCAATCACGAATCCACTCCTTCGCCTCGACCTGGCTGAGATGCCAGCCCAGATTCCATGTCGCAATTCGGATGTCACGCGCGTGGGCCGTCGGCGCTGTGCCGAGCAACAAGACGAGGGCGAACAGGACAGATCGGCGAAGAATCATGTAGTGCTCCAGACGTTTGCAACAGACCGGCCCTATTCAGTTTGGGGCGACCGTACTTGGTGAAGGTTTCCCTTTGCCTTGAGGGGTTGCATGCCGGCCGGGCGGATGGGATCGCGGTTGCCAGCGACACAGCCATTGGGAAGCTTACCGGTGGCTCCCTCCCCGCGCAGCACGCTCTCGCGCGTGGCATTTCGATCGATTCCCCACGCGTGCTCGATGGCAAAGCGAAGCTCGTCCGCCAAGCACTCAACCGCCCAACGGAGATCGTGCCTGTCGCGGCTTGGAAATTCCTCCGTCTCTGTGATCTGCTGGCCGACAAGCCGCGCGGCGTTCCGGACGCCGGCATCGCCTACCATCTCCAATTCGCCCCAACGCAATTCCCAAAAGCGCTTGGTCGCCTGCTTCCAGGTTTCATCTTTAGGGTCGAGCTCCCACTCTGTCAGGCGCTGAGCCTGCTGAATGGTCTCGAAGAAGAGATCGAGCTTCTTCTGCAAGAAGGGCTTCTGCGCCTCGATCCTTCGGGTCAGCGCGGCCTGGCTGCGTGCCTCGTCGCGCTCGGCAATGACTTCGGCCTGCTTCGCAAGCGATTCACTAAGGAGCCGGGCCTGCTCGGTCTGAAACTCGTAGACCTTCCAGACCCCGGCGATCACAGCGCCGGCGATGGTCCAGGCCGCGACAGCGATGATGGTATAGCGTTTGGAAAGACGGAGAAGGGCTGAGGATCGTGGGGTCTGGGCCATGATTGCAATTGAATAGGTTCGATCGGAAATGGTTTGTTCGAGTACAAAAAACAAAATTCAAGCAACGTCTGAGAAACGAAAACATCAGAGCGCCCCTATAAGCCGCGCTCCCTGGCGAGAGCGGCCTTTGTGCCTTTCTTATAGGCGTCTTTCACCCACTCATCCCGCGTTTGCTTGAGGACAAGAGGATCGGCCTCCGAGCCCGGCTTCGGTTTCGTGCCTGTCTTTTCGTGGGTCTTGTTCCAGATCGCGCGGGCACGGTAGTGATTGTAGAGGCGCATCAACTCGGCAACATAGGCTTGGGCCAGATGCGTGTTGCCCTTGATCTCAAGGACATTCTCGTCGTTTGAGTTTTCCGATGCCTTGCTGAAGTTCGGCGAGCCCGTGTAAATGGTGGGCGTCTCCGTATCCCCATCGATCACGATGAATTTGTGATGCACGTGGATAGGCGGCGGGCCACTCGATTTCTTCTTTGTGGCTTTCTTTGCCGGTTTTGCTTTGCCTTTTGCGGCGGAGGCATCAAACGGTGAGGTATCGATGGTCTTGAGCTCGGGCAGGAAGCCGCGTGGCGCATTGGCGCTAAAAGCGGCGTAGGGAAGTGTGTCCGGGTTATTCTGCGAGCGATGGAAAATGGTCGCGGCGATCTCCGGAAGCTTGCGCTTCTCGCCCTTTTTGGTCGGCTTGTCGGGATCATCGATGCTGTTGAGAAGCCCGTAGATCAAGTGCTTCGACGAGTCTCCCTTGGCAAAGATTGCCTCCATGAGATCCTTGTCGGAGGCCGTGTACATGCAGAACAGCACGGAGGACTTCGCGTTCTTGACCGCCTCGGTCACCGTGTCGAGAAACTTTCGGCTTTCGCCGGGCTCGGGCAAAAAGAAGACGCGCATTTCGGTGCCGTCGACGTCCGTGACGTCGTTCCAGTCCGGCGGGTCCATATCTTTCTTGCCGAGATTTTTGGCCAGCACGTTCGCGCGCTCGGCGTAAAGCGCGGCAAGTTCGCGGGAATGGATGATATGAAGGAGGTTGGCCTGGATCGTTTGGGCTTCAGGCGTAAAGTTGGTCGAGCCCATCAAGACGGCCTGCTCATGCTTTTTCCGGTAGAAGATGATGAACTTATCGTGCATTAGCTTGGATATGGCATCCCGCTTATGGATCGAGATGTTGGGTCGTGCCTCCGCGATCCGATGCGCGGCGGCGCGGGACTTGGTGTCGTCAGCTTTCTCGAAATAGATGATCGAGCCGCGCCCTTTGAAGGCCTCGAAAGCCGGGATGATCCACCGGTCGTCCGACAGATGATAGATGGCGCATTCAAATGCGTCGCTCTCGCTGAGGATTTGAGGAATGGCGTTTTGCAGGCCGTTGGCCAGCCATCCATCCGCTTCTCAAGCGGCTTGTCCTTTTGCTTGGCAAAGCTCTGCGCGCTGACGACGGCGCGATTGAAGTAGGTGGCGATCTGTCCTTCGAGGGGCCTTGGCACCGTCACGGTTCTTTTTCCGGCCGCCGCGTCCTGGAGCTGCAGATCGCCTGGGCTGGTGCCAAGCACAGGAATAACTGTATACTCGAACGTCTGGCCTTGATCGTCTAGGTTGATCCCGCCGTCCCACCAGTTGAACTTTTGGATCGGCGCCTTATCGCTTCCCTTTGGGCGGGCGTCCTCCGCGAGGGGCACAAAGTCGAGCTTGTTGAATAAGAATTGCGGCTTTCTGTCGCGCCCATAACCCGGATTGCGCTGGATGGCGAACCCAAGGAAATCTTCGTGTTCGGCGCCGTCTTTCCAATCGAACGTCAAGAGCACGCAGCTCGGGCTAGCATAGGCTTTGACTGTCACCGCCGCGACCATGATCGCTCCCCCGCTTCGAGGCGCATCATGCACGAATACGACGCTCGCGCAATACGTGCGGCGGGTGTATAACGCCCGTCGAAACGTCTCACGCTGAATTACTTTTGTCATTTTCGCCGGAGGCTTTGCGATGGGCGTCATTGTGCCTAGCCAACTGTACACCGCTCAGGAGTTGCTCGGAGGCTTCAACCCATGGGACCCCATGGGCTTCACGCTCTCCCGGGACTTTGCGATCTACCGTGAGTTCGCAACCGACGGCGGGCCGGTGCCAACGTCACTCGCCGTCCGCGCCGCGCAAGCCGCGCACGACGCAGCCATCGCCGATGCCCTACGCATCTTTCTGAAAACGGTTCAACGGCCGCTGGTCGGCGTGATGGGAGGTCACAGTCTTTCCGCGAGACCATGCGGCCTATAAAGCCATTGCTTATTTGGCGCGCGAACTTGCCCGCGCGCACTTTCTCTTGGTCACGGGCGGAGGGCCGGGGGTGATGGAGGCCGCTCATCTGGGCGTGGCTTTTTCATCGTTCGAGAGCGTAGGTCCGCTCGACGAAGCGATCGGCCTTTTAAGCGCTGTACCGAAGGCGCCCATTCTGGATGACCTTTTTACTGACACCTGGACCATCAAGGACGAAAAGCTCGGCGCCATTGACGACGCACGCAGATGGCTGAAAGTAGCGCTCGAGGCGCGAGCCAAGGCGCCCGAAATTCTCCCCGTCAGCCTCGCTATCCCGACCTGGCTCTACGGTGCCGAGCCGACTATGCCCTTCGCAACACACTATGCAAAGTATTTTCAGAACAGCCTAAGGGAAGAGGCCCTCGTCAACAATTCGCGTGCCGGCATCGTCTATGGGCGAGGCGGCGGCGGAACCATGCGGGAGGTCTACCAGGACGTGGAGCGGAACTACTACGCGAAGACCCTCGACGAAGTGACCCCCATGATTTTCTTCGATCCCGATAAGTATTGGGAAACGGATCCCGTCATGGGTGACGCGCGAGCTACCTCGCCCGGCATTAATGTTAAGCCGACGATCCGCCCAATCCTGATGCTCGGCCTCGTATCCGACAAGCGGCCTAAGAAGGAAGTTGAGGCGTGCCTCGATGAGAAGCTTCTCTTCACGACGGATCACCCATCCATCATGAAAGCGCTTCGCGGCCACGAGAAAAAGTCCCAGCAAAATCTCACCTTCGCACTTGCGGCGGAGCCTCTCAAGATCGGCACCCTGCGGATGAATCGGCGGTAGCAGAGCGACATACTGGAGGTCAGCCCCCGTATGAGAGACGTCTGGCTCGTGGGGTTGTCCCAAGGGTTGGTTCGATGTCAGTAGCTGGTTACGATCGGATGCTTTTCCTTGGCAATCGCCAGCCCCCTGGACTGACCGCAGCGAGAGCAAAAGTGTCGCGCGGTTCGACATGAGCCCAGACGGCGCGAGGCACTTGTCCGCCCACTCCTCTCTTCACCATCCGGATCGTGATCTAGCGCTGCTCCAGCTGAGCACACCCGTTTCCGACGCGGGCGGGAAGCGCTGCCCTATCCCCATTGTCTTAAAACCGTCCCAGGCTCCGATGGGCACTTCGGTGCTCGTACTGGGCTTTCCGCTCAATCAGGACCTGAGCTTGTCGGGCGGTCTGATCAGCAATCACGGCTCCCCACCCAAGGAACTGCGGTGGCAGACGGACACTGTGATGAACCCGGGCAACAGCGGGGGCCCGGTTTTCGAAGATCACGGCTTTCTGTTGGGTATCGCGGCAGGCGGCATTGTCCAGTGGACCTTCGGCGGCGAGACACGCAAAGTAAACGGTGTGAATTACTTCATCCCCGCGTCGGAGCTAATCGCAAGTCCTTTGTATGACATTGCCGAGGACAAGCGGTGTTGGCGCGTGGCTCAGGACGATCTCGTGGTCGACGCGAACACCACCATTGCGGTCGACGGGACGGCGTCGAAAGCGCCCCTGGGCCCCGCCAAGCTTGAGAGAAGCTACACGGTTTCAGAGACCAAGGACGATCACCCCGTCGCCCTGGCATCGCATTCCCGCAACTACCAATCCCGATTTGCTGCAGAGCCCGGCTACAAGGTTGTAGCCTGTGTGCCGAAGGCAGAGAGCGAAAATAATGCACACGATATCACCTGCAGTATCGATAGCGGTGGCGGTTCGGCGGTCTTTGCGTATCGGTTGGAAAGTGGGCCCGCTGTCGATCGCTGGCGCGGATGGTGGGCCGGTTACGTGACTTTGCGGCAGGAGCGCATTGCGGGGGATGGCCTGCAATAGTGCGAGCGGGTAGCTGCATAAGGCAGGATCGCGAGGGGAAGCGATTTCGCATGCAGCGGGGAACGAACGAGGCAGGGGGACGAACGTGACAGGATCGCGGCGATTAGCGCTTGTGCTGGCAGGCGGGCTCGGCGGATGCGTCATCGTGCCCGACATTGCTCCGGACTGGGCTCTGCCGATGGGGGAGATCATGCTCCATTCGGCCTGCGAGCTCCAGGATGCGCTCGGCACGCTTGACCGCGAGGTGCCGCATGAACTGTTCAATGCACGAAACTGGAAGATCGCGGTCACACTCAATCCAAAATCAGAAGCGGATATCGTTCCTGGTGTCGGCTTGACGCGGAAGGTGCCCGCTACGGCGACGACACCCTTCTCGAACTGGGTCATCGGCGGTGGTAACGGCGTCACCCTTGATATGAGGGGCAGCCATACCTGAAGCGTCGATCAATTTCGACTCTGAAAAACCTATCCTCGATAGTGCCCTGCCCTGCGAGTGCGAAACGATTTCGTACCATTCGCTCACAAAGAATCTGGCGATCAAGGATTGGCTCTATCGTTCCGTGCAGGCCACGGCTCTCGCAGGCTCGGCCATCGACAACCCCAAATTCACGGCTCAGGTCGCCGTGAAATTCAATGGGACCGCGAGCTACACCTACACATTCCCGCCAGGCACCGATTTTCTCACACTGGGAGGGTATTATCAGCTCGACGAGACCTTGAGCATCATCTTCACGAAGAAGCCGGCGGTCGTCGCGAAATATGACCTCTTGACGCTGCCCGAAGGTGGCGCTGGTTTCAAACGAAATCGCGCGCGCCAGGTCACGTCAACCATTTCGGTCCTCGAAGATCAACAAGTCTCACTTCAGCAGATTCGGCAACAATTGCAAACTGGGCCTCAGCCGACGAACTGTGCCTTCACGCTCGGAGGCAAGAAGCTCCGGGTGACGGAGGTTGGCAAGGGCCAGGTCGAGCAGATCGATATGCCTTGCGACGGCCTGCCCCTTTACCTGCCGAAATTCGCCCGAGCAGGAGGCACGGGTTTCCGCGAGGCTCCTGCCGAGCTCGTCAAAGGAAGCCGATCGACAACCAGGGCACGGCTGCGACGATCAGGGTGCCGATCAGCAGCGCGATCATGTAGCCCACGATCGGCTTCATGCCCTCGTCCGGGTTGATGCGGCTGATGGCGCAGGCGGCATAGTAACCGACGCCGAACGGCGGCGCGAACAGGCCGATGCCCATGGCGAGAACGACCACCATCGCGTAGTGGACGTCGTGCACCCCGACCTGCCGCGCGATCGGGAACAGCAGCGGGCCGAACAGGACGATAGCCGGGATTCCCTCCAGCACGCTGCCGAGGATCACGAAAGTCACGATCGTCACGGCCAGGAAGACGGGGACCCCGCCGGGAAGGCTGGTCATGAATTTGGCCAGAGAGGCAGAAAATCCCGATTGGGTCAGTGCCCAGGCCATGCCTGTCGCCGCGCCGATGATGAGCAGAATCGCGCCTGACAGCGAGGCTGTCTCGACCAGCATCGGATAGATGCGACGCCAGTCGAACTGGCGATAGACGAAGAGACCCGCGCAGGCCGAATAAAGAATGCCGATGGTCGAGACCTCCGTTGCAGTCGCGACGCCTTCGACGACCGCGGTCCGGATCACGAAAGGCAGCGCGATGGCCGGTATCGCGATGACGAAGGCGCGGCCAATCTCCCGGGCCCTCGCCCTTTTGACGTGAGACAGGTCCTCGCGGCGATATCGCCACCAGACCACGGCCGCGAGCATGACCGCGAGCACCACGCCCGGGAGCAACCCGCCAGTGAAGAGCGCCGAGATCGACACGCCGGTCACCGAGCCGATTGTGATCAGGACTAGCGAGGGCGGGATCGTTTCGGTCTGCGCTCCGGTTGCCGCCAGAAGCGCAACGAGGTCACCCGGTTTGGCCCCGCGCTGCCGCATCTCGGGAAACAGCACAGGAGCCACCGCAGCCATGTCCGCTGCCTTGGAGCCGGAAATGCCCGAGACCAGATACATCGCTCCGACCAGCACGTAGTGCAACCCGCCCCGCACGTGGCCCAGCAGGCTCGCCAGGAAGCTGACCATGGCGCGCGCCATGCCCGTCATCTCGATCAGGAGGCCGAGAAAGACGAAGAGCGGCACGGCGAGCAGGATCAGGTGGCTCATGCCCTCGTCCATTCGCCCGATCATCACCACGTCGGGCGTGCTGGTCGTCAAGGCGAGATAGCCGACCGTCGCAAGGCCAAATGCGAACGCGATCGGAACGGCCGCGAAGACCATTGCGCCGACGACGAAAACGAAGAAGATCAGAAGATTCTGATTGCCGAGCGGCTTCAAGACGGGAGCGAGCAGAACGAAGGTCGCAATGATGCCTGCAACGAGCGCCAAGGAAGCCAGCAAGCTGCGCGGGCTCGCGATGCGGATGAGGCGGAGGACCGCTGCGACCAGCATCAATCCAATCCCGATCGGCAACGCCGCCGCGCGCCAGCTGTTGACGATCTCGAGGGCCGGCGTCGTCACGAAGGCCTCGTCGGCCGCGAACTCATAGGCCGGCCAGACGACCAGCACCAGGAAGGCCAGCGATGCTGCGGCCGCGACCGTGTCCAGGAATGCGCGAACTTCCGCACGCAGCACACCGACAATGGCGGTCATGCGCATGTGCTCGCCGCGTTGGAACGCAATCACGGATCCCAGCATGGCGAGCCAGAGGAAGAGAATGCTGGCGAGTTCGTCAGACCAGATAAGCGGCGAGCGGAAGACGTATCGGCCCACGATGCCCGCTGATAGCACCGCGATCTCCGCCAGCACGAGCAGTGCTGCCGGGACAGCGACGAGATGACCGAGGACGGTGTTCGCTGTCAGCACCCAACTGCGCCGGCCAGCCTGCGTCGCGCTGGCCGCCGCACCGACCTCGACGTGGGGCGTATGACTCACACTGGTCATGATAATTGGCCCGCGGCTTTTTCGAGTTGCGACCATGCTTCCTCGCCGAACTTGCCTTTCCAGTCCGCGTAGAAGCTGGTCTTCGCCAGGGCCTGGCGGAAGGCGGCGCGATCGACGTCGATGAATTTGAGACCCTTGGCCGAGAGATCGTTGCGCAGCGACTGGCTGAGCTTTGCGATGTCGGCACGCTGATCGACCGCGGAGCGATCGAGCTCGCGCGTCACGATCTCCTGTACGTCCTTGGGCAGGCGCTCGAAGGCGCGCTTGTTGCCGAGGATCCAGTAGCCGTCCCAGACATGCCCCGTCAGGCTGCACGTGCTCTGCACCTCATAGAGGCGCGCGGTCGCTATGATGGGCAACGGATTCTCCTGGCCGTCGACGACCTTGGTCTGCAGCGCGGAATAGACCTCGTTGAAGTTGATCGGGGTGGGCCCGGCGCCGAGCGCCTTGAAGAGCGAGGTGAGCAGCGGCGCGGGCGGAACGCGGATCTGGAAATTCTTCAGATCATCCGGGGTGCGGATCTCGCGGCCGGACGAGGTCACCTGGCGGAAGCCGTTATCCCAGGCCTTCGACACCGCCATGATCGATGTCTTGGCGATCTGCGCCCGGATGTAGGTGCCGAGCTCGCCGTCCATCGCCTTCCACACGCTGTCGTAGTCGGTGAATGCGAAGCCGGTGTTCACAATGCCGGCGCTCGGCAACAGAGTGGCGAGGATCGAGGACGATAGGTTGAAGAACTCGACGCCGCCGCTGCGAACCTGGGTCAGTAGTTCGGTGTCGGAGCCGAGCTGATTGGCCCGGAACAGCCTGATCTCGAGCCTGCCGCTCGTCGCTTCTCGGATGCGCTCGATCGCCTCTTGCGCGCGGATGTTCACCGGATGGGTCGGGTCCTGTCCGGTTGCGAACTTGTAGACGAACTCGGCGGCAGAGGCCGGACGGGTCAGAATCCCGCAGAGAGGTACGGCGCTCGCCGCGATTAATAGCGAACGGCGGCTGATGCTTCCGGGCTTCGAGACAGTCATGTTTTCCTCCTGATCCTGTATTGATGTTGTGCCGGCTGCATGGGCCTGCGCTGGTTTCCAGCTGTCCGGGCTCTTCGACCGCCCAAATTCGGGCAACAGCCATCGCTCGCCCGCCGCAATCTGCAGCGGGTGGAACTCTTCACTCGGAGCCTGACTGGCGTTTAGTGCCGGTCCGCTAAAGCCACTGCTTGATCTGCCTTGCGACCTCGGCGGTCGAAATGCCGTAGCGGTCGTGCAGCGTCGGAAGTGCGCCGGCGTCAAGGAATTCGTCCGGCAATGCAATCTGGCGGAAAGGCGGATGGACGCCTGAACGCATCAGGAGTGCGGCGATCGCCTCGCCGAGACCGCCAATCGTCGTGTGGTTTTCGGCAACGACGACCAGCCGGCCTGACTTACCGGCTTCACGCAGTATCGCCTCGGCGTCGAGTGGCTTGATGGTCGGAACGTGGAGCACCGCGGCATCGACGCGGTCGTTCTTCAGAGTTTGCAACGCCTCGAGCGCACGCATTGTCATGATGCCGGACGAGATGATTAGAACATCCTTCCCGTCACGGATCAGCTTGGCCTTGCCGAGCTCGAACTTGTAGTCGTATTCGTCCAGCACGACCGGCACCTGGCCTCGCAGCAGGCGCATATAGACCGGGCCCTGATGCGCCGCGATCGCGGGCACCAGTTGCTCGATTTCATGAGCATCGCAGGGATCGATGACCGTCATGTTCGGCATGGCGCGAAACAGCGCAAGGTCCTCCGCGGCCTGATGGCTCGGGCCATAGCCCGATGTCAGGCCGGGCAGTGCACAGACGATCTTCACGTTGCGGTCTTCCTCCGCAATCGTCTGGTGAATGAAATCGTAGGCGCGCCGCGAGGCGAACACGGCATAGGTGGTCGCGAACGGCATGAAGCCTTCCGCGGCGAGGCCCGAAGCGGCGCCGAACAGAAGCTGTTCGGCCATGCCCATCTGGTAATAGCGGTCCGGAAATTCCTTCGCGAAGATGTGCAGGTCCGTGTATTTGCCAAGATCGGCCGTCATGCCGACCACATCGGGACGGCTGCGCGCGAGCTCGACGAGCGCGTGTCCAAACGGCGCCGGTTTCGTCTTTTGCCCCTCCGCCGCGATCGAAGCGATCATGGCTGAAGTCGTCAGGCGCGGCTTGCCCGGCTGGGGTGCTGATCTGACGGTCTTCATGCCTGCCTCCCGGCTTCCAGCGCGGCCAGGGCGAGCTGCCATTCGTGCTGCTCGACGCGGATGAAATGGTTCTTCTCGCGCTGCTCCAGGAAGTGAACGCCCTTGCCCATCAGCGTGTCGGCGACGATCATCCGCGGCTTGGGCGCGGGATGAGACTTGGCGGCATCGAACGCGGCAACGACGGCATCGAGATCATTGCCGTCGATCCGCTGCACGAACCAGCCGAAAGCCTGAAGCTTCTCGACCAGCGGCTCGAACGCCATCACCTGCGTGGAAGGACCGTCCGCCTGCTGATTGTTGACGTCGACGATGCCGATCAGATTGTCGAGCCTGTAATGGCCCGCCGACTGAATAGCTTCCCAGACCGCCCCCTCGTCGAGCTCGCCATCGGAGAACAACGTGTACACCCGCGCCTCGGATTTCTTGCGCTTGAGCCCGAGGCCCATGCCGACGGCGATGCTGAGCCCAAGCCCGAGCGAGCCGCCCGACATCTCCATTCCGGGCGTGTAGGAGCGCATGCCCGACATCGGCAGGCGGCTCTCGTCGCTGCCGTAGGTTTCGAGCTCGTCCTCGGGGACAATCCCCGCCTCGATCAAAGCCGCATAGAGCGCGATGGCGTAGTGCCCGTTTGATAATAGGAAGCGGTCGCGGTCTTCCCAGGAGGGATCTTCCGGCCGGTAGCGCATCGCGTGGAAATAGGCCACGGCGAGAACGTCCGAGATGTCCAGCGCCTGTGCGATATAGCCCTGGCCCTGGACCTCGCCCATGCGCAGCGCATTGCGGCGAATGTTGTAGGCGCGGTCCGCCAGCTTGGGCGTATTAGTGAGCGTTTCCATCGATCTGGACCTTGTCTTGCTGGCTCAGTGGATGAGCATGCCGCCGTTGACGTCGATCACGGCACCAGTCACGTAGGCGGAGAGATCCGAGGCCAGGAAGGTGTAAATGCCGGCGACGTCGTCTGCCGTGCCAAGACGATTGAGCGGAATGCCTTCCAGGATCTTCGCCGTCATCTCGTCGGTCAGCTTGCCCGCGGTGATATCGGTGCCGATCAGGCCGGGCGTTACGCAATTGACGCGGATGCCGTCCGCGCCGAACTCACGGGCCATCGCCTTGGCGAGACCGAGCACGCCAGCCTTGGCCGCCGAATAATGCGGGCCACCAAAAATTCCCCCTCCACGCTGGGCCGAAACCGACGACATGCAGGCGATCGATCCGGACTTGCGCACGCGCATGTGCGGGATCACCGCCTGGGAGAGGAACAGAATGCCCTTCAGATTGACGTCCTGAATGCGATCCCAATCAGCCGGCGAGATATCCAGGAACTTGACCGGCTGGGTGATGCCCGCATTGTTGATGAGGATATCGATGTTTCCGAAGGATTCGATCGCGCGAGCGACGGCCTGCTCGCAGGATGATTTGTCGGCGACGTCGCATCGCAGCCCAATGTGGGACTTGCCAAGCGATGCCGCGGTGTCCGCCGCCGCGCTCGCGTCAATGTCGAGAATGGCGACCCGAGCGCCCTCGGTAGCGAACCGGCGCGCCGTGGCAAGCCCGATGCCGCGCGGCGAGGCCGCGCCCGAAATGATGGCCGTCTTACCCCTGAGCAGCATCAGTTCCTCCCACTAATGTTTTTTCCTTGGCAAGACCAATGAACCGCGGACGCGCAACAGACAAACGCACAGTTGTCACGGATCGATGAATCTGGTTCACTTATGGGATGCTGTCGAATGTCCCGATATCGGCAATTCGCGCCTTTGAAGCCGCCGCCCGCACCGGATCCTTTCGCGATGCGGCGAATGAGCTTCACCTGACACCGAGTGCGGTCAGTCATGCCATCCGCAAACTGGAGGACACGCTTCGGACCGTTCTGTTCGAGCGCAGCGCGCGGTCAGTGCGGCTCACGCCAGCCGGCGAAAACCTGATGCGCCACACGGGAGCGGCATTTGATCAGCTCCGCCGTGGCCTCGAGGAAGTCGCCGCGCGCGGACCGCAATTGGTGCGCGTCCATTCGGCACCTAGTTTTGCTGCGCAGTGGCTGGCACCACGCCTCGCACAATTTCTCGCCGCCTATCCGAAGCTCGAAGTGCGGCTGGCTGCGAGCACGGACTACGCTCGCTTCAGCAACGATGATTTCGACATCGATATCGTCTACGGTCCGCCGCGGGCGGAGGGCGTGGAGGTTGTTCCTCTCCCCGAGGAAACGGTCACCCCGCTCTGCTCCCCTGCTCTCGCAAAATCGATAAGGAAGCCGGCCGATCTCCTCGATCAGACGCTGATCCGCTCCGACGTGAAGCAGGTGCAATGGCACCAATGGTTTACCGCCAACGGATTGGAAGCCCCCGCCCTGCACGGCATGAGGTTTGATCGCAGCTTTCTGGCAATCGCAACGGCCGCGGAGGGATTGGGAGTAGCGATGGAATCAACCCTTTTGGCCGAACGCGAACTGGCGAGCGGGCGACTGGTTGCGCCACTGGCAGGACGCGCCAAGGATATCCGCTACGTCGGCCATCGCCTGATCTACCCACGGGCCAGCCGACAGAGATCTGCGGTACGAGCCTTTGCAGATTGGCTCGTGGCGCAACTCGGTGGCGGGACCGCAGGTTCCGCGCACTAAGATCCAAGTCTGGCCGAGCATCGCCGACGCGCTTGAGGACGGAGAGATCGACGCCGCACAGGCGGTCTTTCGCGCCATGAACGAGTGCAACCACCTCGTCTGCCCGACGGCTCAACGCCGCCGGGCCGCCAAGCTGGTCGAGGAGAAGGGCGCCGCGATCGAGGGTACATCCGCTAGAACCCTGGCTCACGGCCCTTGATGGGCACCCTCACGACCCGGGCTGTGCCGGCATACGACCTCTGGGTCGCGGTCAACCAGATCCCCGAAGCCTACCGCAGTTTGATGCGCACGGTTGCGATAAGGCGGGCCTTACTTGCCTGGCTGCGCGCGCTCGAAATCAGGCAACGGACAGACGGGCCTTTTCATGGTGCACCTGCACTGCATCTTTATCGTCGGCCCCAGCTACTTCGAGCCTGGCAGCAAGGAATATCTCTCTTTTGAAAAGCTGCGCGCGGCTTGGAAGGCAAGCCTCGCGCCGACTACGACCCGATGGTCCGGATCGAGAAGATGCGCGGCGGCTTCGCGCCGCTGACCGTCACGGGTCGCAAGTCGCTGCAGGAAGCCCTCAAGTACTGCTTCAAGCCGGGTGCGATCTTCTACACGAAGGTCGGCGGAAGCCCCGCCATCGTGGGGTGCTCACACCCGCGAGCTGTTCGACCCCAACGATGGCAAAGGTTTGCGGTGGCTGCCCGACAACGAATCACAAGCGATTCATCCGTTTCAAGTTTTTTCGATCGGATCGCGGTCGAGCCAAGCATTTGTGGGTAATTGAAAGTCACCGGACGCGTACGCACGCCGAGGCACTCTTTGAGGAGGTCTCGCTGGATATGGCGCCGCACTGGCAGCCGACGCGGCAAACGACCTTGGACCGGTGATACGGCGGTTATCGTCGATGCCGTCCGCGTAGGCATGTCGGTCGCGCAACTCGTCTACTTGAAGAAGCCCGCGATGGCGGAAGCCGCCGAGCGGTTGCGGGCCGACAAGCGGTGGCTTCCGAACGTGCTGCGCTTGCCACAGCTGGCGATCGAGAAGAACTCTCCGCCGACATTCGTGCCGAATGCGATCTACTTCGCCTTCACGATGAGGGCGCCGATGGCAGCCTCTTCAATATGGCGGAATCTTAGCCCGGTAGCTTTGCGCCCCCGTCAACTACCAGCACTGGTGATTGATCGAGATGAGAGATAGGAGGACAATCGGATAACGAATGCTGGCCTGATCAAGCTCAGGTACAAAGACTCTCGCAGCGACCAAAGTCGGCTCTCGCAATGGACATAATGAGCTGACGTGTCAGCGGCAAAAGTACAGCATGCTCAGGTAGGATCCAGCAGAGTAACGCCCTGCGCCTTCTCGAGCCGTAGCAGATCAGAGAAGCACGCATCTACCGCGACGCTGGGTCATGCCGCTGCCGTTCACCGCAGCGGAGTTCTCCGTTGTATGGGATTAGCCGCGCGCAGCAGGAAATGGAGATGCCAGCAAACGAGAGAGGCTTTGAGAGATCGGTGATCCTGATCGACAATTTCGACTCCTTTACATTCAACATTGCCCAGATGGTCGGCGAGGTGAATGGTAGGGAAGTCATTGTCTTGGATAACACAGTGCCATGGAGCGAAATCCGCAAAATACCTCATGAGCGGATCATTCTCTCACCCGGCCCAGGAAGTCCTCAAAATTCCAAGGATGTCGGCTCAACGATGGATGTTTTGGCCGGGAGCGCCGTTCCGGTCTTGGGCGTGTGCTGGGACATCAATGCATTGCCCATTTTCATGGTGCATCCGTTGCCCGCGCACCAGAGCCGCTCCATGGCCGGATCCGCAGCATCACAACCTCCGGAAGGGGCCTATTCGAAGGGCTGCCGCGCTCTTTCAATGTGACCAGATACCATTCTCTGGCAGTGACAAGTGAGCTTCCGGAATGCCTTGAATGTAGTGCTATGTGTGAGGATGGCGTGATTATGGGGCTACGCCATCGGCAGGCGCCTCACTACGGTGTGCAGTTTCACCCGGAATCCATCTGCTCCCAATACGGACGAGAACTTTTTGCCAACTTCCTCTCTGATCTGTGCGCCTCGTCCGCGCCCCCATCCTCGCTCAGAGCACTGGCGGGGTCCTGAAATGAACGTCCCGCGCGCCAGCAACCTTCTCTTCAAGACGGCGACGTATAGGGCGAGAAGTTCAACGGCCTCATGCACCGCAAGCGCTGAGGATGTTTTCGTGCGTCTCTTTGGTGGTGCGCAGCCTGCTTTCTGGCTGGACAGCAGCATGCTGGTGCCCGGGGTGTCGCGGTGGTCCTTCATGGGAGGGCTTAGCGGGCCGGGCAGCTATCTGGGATGCTACGATGCAACTCGCCAGGAAATTGGGATCACTCGCGACGGCGAGGCATCACCAATGATCATCTCCAAATCGATTTTCGAATTTCTCGCCGTTAGACGTGCCGCGCACAAGCTGAAAGATCAGGCTGATGTGCAAGACATTCCCTTCAAAGGTGGCCACGTGGGCTATTTCGGCTATGAACTGAAGTCACTCACCTGCGGCGTCAGCTCACGACCATCGAAATATCCGGATGCAGTCTTCATCTTCTGCACAAGATTCCTCGCCTTTGATCATGAGAATGGCCGCATCCACATCGTTGCGCTCTATCCCGACATCGAGACAGGATTGTCCGACGATGCTGCCCTTTGGATCAGCAAGACCGAGCGGGAGATCCACGGCATTGAACCTGCTGCTGGCGTCTCCCCGTCCTCCCTCCACGCAAATCGGGGTCCAATTCAGTTCAAGCTTCGTCAGGACGGGTCCGATACTTGCAAAACATCGAAAAATGCCTTTCCAAGATCCGAGCTGGCGAGACCTACGAGATCTGTCTGACCAACGAGATCACCGTCGAGACAGAGATCGACCCGCTCAACCTGTAGCGAATCCTAAGGCGGAGAAATCCGGCCCCATACTCCGCTTTCCTCAGGCTTGGAGATATTTGCGTTGCCAGCTCTTCCCCGGAAAGATTCCTGCGGATCGATCGCAACCTCGTTGTCGAGACCAAGCCTATCAAGGGCATCGCGCCTCGACACGAAGTCCCGGACGAAGACGACCGGATCGCTGAAGAATTGCGCTTGGACGAGAAGAGCTGGGCCGAAAATCTCATGATCGTGGACCTCATGCGGAACGATCTTGGTCGCGTCTGCCGCATCGGAAGTGTTCATGTGCCAAGCCTCATGCACATCGAAAGCTACAAGACCGTGCACCAACTGGTCAGCACCATCCGTGGCGAATTGCCGTCACCCGAGGATGTCATCCGCTGTATTACTGCGAGCTTTCCGGGCGGGTCGATGACGGGCGCGCCTAGCACTACTTTGGCAGATTGTTGGGTTTGGGCTCTTTATTAGGATTCCCGAATCGATTTTTCAATGATTCATGGGTGGTCGGCTCTTGGAGGGCTGACCATGGCGGAATGGGAAGACGAACTCGAACGCTGGCTGAAGCCGTTCCTGGACCGGTTGGGTCATAAGACCCGGCAGCGGATGTGTCCCCTGTACGTTGCGGGATTGATCGGCCCGGGCGATCGCAAGAGCGTTCAGCCGATGGCAGAACGCCTTGCAACCGGCAACTACGATCAGCTGCACCATTTTATCGCCGACGGTGTCTGGGACGCATCACCGCTGGAATCTGAGCTGCTCAACCAGGCGGATCGGCTTGTCGGCGGCAAGGATGCGGTATTAGTCATTGATGACACCGCAATGCCGAAAAAGGGCGAACGCTCGGTTGGTGTCGCGGCTCAATATGCGTCCTCTCTTGGCAAAACGGCAAATTGCCAAACGCTGGTGTCGCTGACCCTTGCGCGCGGCGAAGTGCCCGTGATGGTCGCATTGCGTCTCTTTCTACCCGAGAGTTGGACAGGCAATGTGTCTCGTTTGATGCGTGCTCGGGTGCCGATCGAACACCGAACGGCAAGATCCAAGCTAGAAATCGCTTTGGCTGAGGTTGATCGAGCGATGGCAGCCAACGTGCGCTTTGGATGTGTGCTGGCGGATGCAGGATACGGGCTCAGCGCACCATTTCGACAAGGGCTAACAGAACGGGGATTGGCCTGGGCCGTCGGCATCCCTCGGCACCTCAACGTGTATCCGGTTGATGTGAAGCTCATTTGGCCGATTACCAAAGTCCGCGGGAAACCACGAAAGCACCACGTGCCGGATATCTTCATGCTGGCGAGCGCCAAATGGAAAACCGTGAGTTGGCGCAGCGGGACGAAAGGTCGGCTGAAAGCCCGATTTGCTGCTCTCCGTGTCCGCACCGCCGACGGCCCTCCGCAGCGAATCTGGGATAAGGGTCAGCAGCATCTCCCGGGCGACGAAGCTTGGCTCATTGGCGAGCAGCGTGCCTCAGGGGAGAAGAAATACTATCTCGCCAACCTCCCTGCGGCGACGGATCTGCGCACACTGGCCGCCACCATCAAGGCACGATGGATTTGTGAGCAGGCGCATCAGCAGTTGAAGGAGGAGCTTGGGCTTGATCACTTCGAAGGGCGATCATGGCAGGGTCTTCATCGCCACGCCCTGATGACAATGATTGCCTACGCCTTCTTGCAGCACCGTCGCCTCGCACATGCGGGACGGAAAAAAAAGAATCAACGGGCCTCCGCCTCAACCAACCATGCCCGCCGTACGCCACGCCATCGTCGATCTCATTCTCCGGCCGCCATCGCAGCGATGCCCGCACTGCAGAAGACGAATCCGTGAAAAACCACAGCACAAACCAAATCTGCCAAAGTAGTGCTAGTCCGGGTGTTCAAGCCCGCGGACACCTTGCCCCGATTCGGCTAAAATTCAACCCCTTCTTGGGGGTGCCCCGGCGTCCACATCCTAAATTGCGCGCAACCCGCCAGCCAGGCTGAGCAAGAAGCGGCGTAGGCCCATCATCAACGATTTGCCTACATCATCCAGCTGACTTACGGAATTTTTCCGCATTCTCCGCTGCAGCAGCGAGCGCCCGGGACAACTCAAGCGCTTGCGCCGCCGTCACCTGGAAATGAAGGCCCACAATGCTTCGCGATGACGACCGTGATCTCATCGTCAATTTGCTCAATGCAGACTGCCGCCGAATTGTCTATTTCGATCTCAGCGATCCGGCCGGGATAGTCATACTCTTCGTCTGACATCGCTGCACTCCATGCGCCCCGGGTGGTTCGTATATAGGAGATCCTGTGTCAGGTCACCGTGCTCTGTGGGCGGACCAAGATCATGGTTGCCCAGCCCCGCCCCCACCCCGTAAGGTTGCCGCGATGTTTGGGGATTTCAAATGGGCTATTTAAACGAAAAGGTACGTGGGAGCGCACGTTTCGGCTGAGAAGCCACCACGGCGCTTCAAAGGGATTGCTCGCCGTACTGTTCTGGTTCTGGGGCGTCATCGGACTGTTGTTCAACGCAGGCACGCTATTTGGGCTCACAGGCAGTATCGGCGTTGGGACGTCCGCCTATTTAACGGCTACGTGCCTCGTCTGGATTGGCGGCATGGTGCTGTTCGGTGTTGGCGCCCTACTCGCTCACACTGACTTTGATGGTGAGCGGCCGGTTGAGGAACGCTACGGCGACGTGCGGGTGTCGCGGTAGGCGCTAGATGCATTGGAGTAAATTGCATTGAATGATACGAACCCCGGCCTCGCCACCAGCACGGCATGCACACACTGCTCGGCCCAATTGCCTTTGGATTCCGAAGAGTGTCCCAATTGCTCTACTCCCGCGCTGCCTCGCTTCGGATACCTTCAGTTTTTTTGCAGAACTGGAGCGAAGGAGAATTATGGACGCACGTTTTGGCGGCCTCGTCTTGGGGCGCGATGGACCTGAGGACGATATACCGTTACTTCAACATCAAGGCGCCGGTGTCTTCGCCCTAATTGGAGTAATGCAGGGCGGCGAATACATTCTGTCAGAGGAAGCTACCAAACGTCACTGGACCAGGTTGCAGGAGATCAACGCTGAAAAAGATCGCCGCCCAGCTT
The DNA here is from genome assembly GCF_020194055.1 of Bradyrhizobium sp. NBAIM03. Classification (NCBI taxonomy): domain Bacteria; kingdom Pseudomonadati; phylum Pseudomonadota; class Alphaproteobacteria; order Hyphomicrobiales; family Nitrobacteraceae; genus Bradyrhizobium; species Bradyrhizobium sp. NBAIM03. Next base: position 404,790 of record NZ_JADYVS010000004.1, read on the forward strand.
TTCATATTCTCCACAAAGCACCGTGATCGACACAAATCTCATGCCCCCCGAGGTGACTTTGGGTCGCCTATCATGGTCAGTTTATTATCAATCGGTTTGCGACGGCTAAATATTTCGACGAGTTGGAAAGGATGAACGTAGTTTCCATTGTTGAAAAACTGCGTGGCGCAAAGGCTTGATCGTAGAACCACGGTTGACTGCTCATCCTGCGAGGAAATACCAAGATGCATATAGGCGTAATAATCGGCCTGATCCTGCTTCCATTCGCAGTGCTGCTCTCGATGGCTGCCAACAAGCAACATCGAGACGAGACCGGCGTTCCATCACCATCGCGCAAGCAGTTCAACAGGTTCTATCGGACTGCGCGACGCAAGGGCATATCGGTTGACCAAGCTTACCAAGAGTGGCTTGGCCGAGAACAGCGAAAACGGAAGTAAAGGAGTCGCCAGCACCAGGGTCGTTCACACAAGCCGCAAAGTGACCTGAGCTAAACTTCCCACGGTGGGAAGTTTACCAGGCAGCTCGGTCAACCGCATGCCGCGCGATCTCTACACCGGCGCTATCGACAACTATTACCACTGTGCCACTCCCTGGATCGTACTCGGGATCGCTGCCGATCTCATGAGCGACCCGGGCGCCGTACTGGCTCGCGAGAGCGGCTGAGCCAAACATCTCGCCGGCATCGTCCGCCTGTAGTTGTCCGTTATGGATAATCGGAAGATAGTAGCGCTGCACAGCAATGGCCCTCGTTTAGCAGCAATCATGCGCCCACCTCAGGGCGGGACGCACGTGTCATAAACGACAGGTGCCGTCAAACTGCGAGACCACATCCGCACCACCGGCAGCGTCGGGGACAGTGCTGTCAAGATCGTGGCCAACTACTTGTTCAGCTTCTCGATCTCGGCCGCAGTTACCTTCTCGCCATTGGTAACTGGGCGCGAATCACCGCGCCCTTCCACTGAAAAAGCTGGATAGCAGCCAACCACCCTTGCGACTCTCTGACGATTCGTTCATTTAGCTAGATGGTGCATCCGAATCGCCCACTCCGCGATGCGTGGAAGTCGTCACGACTTACATGGATTTCGGCGGCTTCGCTCGTCGAAGGAGGGCCAGGCTCGATCCTGGCGCGATCTCGGAAAGGAGGTGAAACAGCATGTTTCACTACCCGCACTGTGGCGGCACCCGCCCTGTAAGCGTTCGCGCTTACACACGGTTCCGCCTCGGTAAATGGGAGTGGGTCATCGCCCACTGCCGCGGACTGCCCAGCTAAGCTGAACAGTCCGCATCTCAGTGACTTGGGGCGGTGTCTCATGGGCACCGCCTCCTTTTTTCCGGCGGACCGGATCTACAGAACAACCAAGCACGACCATTCGTTGCAGTAGGCCTGCGTTAAAGTGGCTGTTCGAATTCTTTTCAATGGGTTGGTCGTCGACGAACTGACTGTCGTCGTTTATGGTTAACGGGCCGTTAACCCGCCTTGCCATAGTTCCTCCCCAGATCTGCGACTATTCGAGTCGCGCGAGCAATTCTTAACGAATTACTAGCGTTAGACGCTAGGGAATCAAGCCTTGCGTTTTTTGCAGGTTGTCACAATCCCTCGATTCGGGCCGTCATCAACTGCTTTGATGCGATTCGACCGCTATATATTATGCGGTATGCGACCCTGCTACCCCCAAGCCGTTGGGGGGCGGCGGTCAAAGAATTGTTGCTGCTCTCGGGTCCCTCGCCCTATAGTCGCCTCCGGTCTTGGGGGTAATTTTTCATGCGTCAATTTGCGATTGCGGCGCTCTGCGCCGCGCTGGGCGGCTGTGCTGGCGAAAGTCGCGGAGCTGAAGAAGCAACAGGAAACTGCGGCTGCTGCACCTGCTGCCCCTTAGCCAAAGAGGTCCGCAGTTAAACCAGCCCGACCAATTCGGCGAAGGTCTCGACCACTGATAACCCAGTTGTCCTTGAAGTTGATGCCGAGCTTGGCCATGTCCTTCTGGATCGGCACCCACTTCTCTTTACCGCGAGGAAGGGCTCACCGTCCGCAAACGGCGGGCTCGCCGCAAGGCCGTGGGGACCCGTGCCCCGATGAAGCTGTGCGAGATCAGTCTCGTTCTTTGGGGCGCTTATGGCAAGGACATCCTGCGCAACCCGAGCTCGAACTCGCTGTCTACGATTCGCGACATCAAGGATATGTCTGCAGAATAACTGCGCACAAGCGGCGCGATCTACGAAAATCCTGCGGACATTCTCAAGTATTTGACGGATTTAGTTACGACAATTAGGTGAAGTGACGTGATACAGTCCAAGTTGGACCGGGGCTCCTCCTCTTAGATATCGAACCGGAACGAACTCGTCCGAGTGTGGCGATTGATTTTAGATCGGGCGCTTGGGACGTCGAAGCGATCAGCGAAGATCGGTCCCCTTTTGTTGAGCCCGGCCAGCAGCCAATCGTTTCGAGGATGGAGCTCCTGAGATCAGATGCCACCCAAGCTGCCTGGATTAGCGACACGCCTCCGGAAGGAGCTGCGCGTGAGTCAGGATCTACTGAGGCGCTTCACATGGGAGATCAGATCGATCGACATATGCCTTGACGATCTTCGGTCCTACCAGGCGAATGCGCTCGGCATTACAGGTCCGCAAATGATGATCTTGATGGCACTGACGGAACTGGAAGAAGATGATGGTGTTCCCGTCAACGCTGTCGCGAAGCTGAAATCAGCTTGGCCGGAACTCGTTGTGAACGACTTTTCTGCGTTGAGGAGATAATTGTCGCCTTCGCGCGATGCCTCGGAGAGGTTGTACCACCAGTGCCCACCGGTGGCGCGCTCGCTGGTCGAATATGTGCCAAGCAGGGCGCCATTGTTCGCCTTGAGCCAGCGCTCCTTCTGGTCGTCGTTACCAAACAGGCTGATCGTCTGAGCCGCGCCGACATGCATGACATAGACGAGGCCGGTCGATGCATCGGCCTGTCCGATCCGGTAAGCGGCTTCGGCAAAATCAACATGGCCAAGAGCGAGGCCCCCAAAGCGTGATTCATTCAACACGCCGGTCCAGCCGGCTTCCGCCAATGCCCTCAGATTTTCTCTTGGAAAGCGACTTTCCAGATCATTGCGATCGGCATTGACCTTTACGGTCGCATCAATCGCGGCATCCAGCCGAGAATAGATGTCAGAATCGAACTTGCGAGCAAGATTGTCGTTAGCCATTGGTCATTCTCCCTTGTGTTTCGTCAAACTGCGACAACGGCATGGATGAGCGGTTTCTCGGCGGCGTCGGTTTGCGGCGAACCGCCGAGGTAAAGGGCCTTGATGTCGTCGCGGCTGTGCAATTCGACTGACGAGCCGGACAGCACGCTACGGCCGCTCTCAAGCACGACAGCATGGTCGGCAAAGCGCAGCGCCACCGTCGAATTCTGTTCCGCGACCAGGATTGAAAGCCCCTGCTCGCTGTTCAGCTGCTTCAGCGTCCCTGTCGCAATCGCCATCACGTGGCTGCCCCTCGCTTTACACCTATTCGGCAGCCTGAACGCGTACGGGCGTCCTTGTCTCGAGTTCGCGGACCAGCGGGATCACATGCTTGCCGAAATATTCGACCTCTTCCTGGAAGTGCAGGAACCCGAGCAGGATCAGGTCGGCGCCGGCATGCTTGAGCTCGATGATCCGTTCAGCGACTTGCTGCGGCGTGCCGATCAGGTTCTGACCTTGCCCCCATATGTGGAACGGCCCGCGAGGCAAGAGCTTTTTCAGTCGATTTCACACATTGGGACGGTGCGGTCATATGTCCGGCCTTTGCGCGCGGCACAATATGGCCGCTGGCCTCGATGAGATCCGCGGAACGAGGAGCCAAATCAAGTTTACGCGCTTGAGCGCATTGGGGGCAGTAGCTTCACTCGTTTCGGGATTTCGTCCCAAGGGTTCATCGCCTGTTGTTGCACCTTGCCCTCTGCCGGCCTGCGCCGGTCAGATCATTTTGGTGGTCACTGCGTCAC